>PLXX01000093.1 GCA_003153275.1 Nitrospiraceae bacterium
CTATGGTTATGCAGGAAGAATTAAAGGAAGAAATCGGACTGTTGAAGGCGAAGACAGAAGCCCTCAGAGGTTATCTTTGATGTAGACAGAAAAAAAGAGGAAATCGCAAAAATTGAGCAGGACCTGACGCAAAAAGAGATATGGTCAGCACCCGAAAAATCCCGGGTGCTGCTAAAAGAGAAGTCGAGGCTTGAAGCAGCGGTCAAAACCTTCGAAACCCTTTTCCGCAAGTTCAGATATATAGAGGAATCAGTCGGTATTCTTGATGAAGAGGGGGGAGAGCTTTTCTTCCGGGAGTTGAAGGGTGATGTTGCGGGTCTCAGAAAGGACCTTGAGAATCTGGAACTCCAGAACCTCCTTTCCGGCGAACTCGACAGAAATGATGCAATCGTTACCATACATCCCGGAGCAGGCGGTACCGAGAGCCAGGACTGGGCCCAGATGCTTATGCGCATGTACCTGCGATGGGCTGAGATCAAGGGCTATGCCGTGCAGATAGTCGATCTCCAACCTGGCGACGAGGCAGGTATCAAGGGAGCAACCATCACCTTCAGCGGAGAGTATGCCTATGGGTATCTGGCTGCAGAAGCGGGTGTGCACCGGCTGGTCAGGATATCGCCCTATGATGCGAACAAGAGGAGGCATACCTCCTTTGCCGCGGTGATTGTCTATCCCGAGATCGAAGGAGATATCAATATCGAGGTACGGGATGAAGATCTCAGGATCGATACGTATCGGGCCTCGGGGGCCGGCGGACAGCATGTTAACAAGACCTCCTCTGCAGTCAGACTGACGCACCTTCCGAGCGGCATCATCGTCGCGTGTCAGAATGAGCGGTCGCAGCACAAAAACAAGGCGATTGCCATGAAGATCCTGAAGGCGCGGCTTTATGACCTTGAAGTAAAGGCAAAGGAAAAAAGGCTTGATGATATTGCAGGCGACAAAAAAGGAATCGCCTGGGGCAGCCAGATCCGTTCATATGTTCTTCAGCCATACCAGCTTGTTAAAGATCACCGCACAGGAATCGAGGTGGGAGACGTGAATGCAGTGCTTGATGGCGGCATTGATATGTTCATCAAGGAGTTTCTGAAGTTCAGGACAAAGAACCTCCGGGAGGGATCATGATCAAGGAAGCGATTAATCTTGTAGTGAGTGGCATAAACCTTTCTGAGCCGGAGATGGCTGAATGCATGCAGGAGATTATGGAGGGCCGGGCAACCGAGGCCCAGATTGGTGCATTGCTGACAGCCCTGCGTATGAAGGGTGAGACGGTTGAAGAGATCACCGGGGCTGCGCGTATTATGCGCGACAAGGCTGCGAGGATCAAGGCCCCTGAGGGTGTGCTGGATACCTGCGGGACTGGTGGCGATATGTCCCATACATTCAATATCTCGACAACGACTGCTCTTGTTGTCTCTGCTGCCGGGGTGCCCGTTGCGAAGCATGGCAACCGTGCTGTTTCAAGCAGATCCGGGAGCGCTGATTTGCTTGAAGCTCTCGGCGTGAAGATCGGCCTTGAGGCCTCAAAGGTTGAGCAATGCCTCTTTGAGACCGGGTTTGGTTTTATGTTCGCTCCGCTGTTCCATCCTGCCATGAAGTATGCTGTCGGGCCGAGGCGCGAGCTCGGCATCCGGACGGTCTTCAATATCCTGGGACCATTGACAAACCCTGCCGGGGCGCAGCGGCAGGTTCTCGGAGTTTTTTCGAGCAGGCTGACTGAGACCCTTGCTCAGGTGTTGGGTAACCTAGGAGCAGTAGATGCGCTGGTGGTCCATGGAGAGGATGGACTTGATGAGATAACGATCTCGACCGGAACCAAGGCGTCACGGTATGCAGGGGGAAAAGTAGAGAGTATGTACATTTCTCCTGAGGATTTTGGTTTGAAACGGGCGACGGTCCAGGATATGGTCGGAGGCGACAAGGATGAGAATGCGAGGCTGACGGTTCAGATTCTGCAGGGCGTAAAAAGCCCAAAACGCGACGTTGTACTGATGAACGCAGCAGCCGCAATCATGATATCAGGAAGGACGCAGGACCTCCGGCTAGCGTTTGATATGGCTCGGGAGGCGATTGACTCAGGAGCTGCCCTCAGGAAACTCGAAGAGATAAAGAGGGTTTCAAATTCATTATAGATAATACTACATGGTTAGAAATTTCTTATTAATTCAAAAATATTCCAAACACGCTGTCCATACCCCTTGTTGATATATAAACCTATCTGCGCGATTAATGAATACGCACAAGCGAATTGTGCCAATGCATAAACTGCAATAGTAAATGGACTGATACTATTTAGAGTCTGTGTATAAACTCTCGATTTTCTGATTTGCAGGGATAAGCCCGACCCGAGAGCCCTGATTATTTTTGAGATTTTGCACTTTATCCGTCATGATCATAGCTTGTACTGATATTTTTCATGATTTCGGGCGCGGATCTCCCTATGTGCTCTTTTTATGTCGATTATTTTGCCCGCGGTCATTGCATCTGCGTTTGCATCTTTGCAAGTAGTGCCCCTGTCATGACACGAATGTTGTAAACAATCACGTTCCAGTACACCGTTGCATCAAAGCGTACCCGCGTTTTCCATTCACCCCAAAAACAGTTCATAGCCCCTTTTGAGGTTGGATATCACTTCTTCAATACCACTGCGAATGATTGATGCGTTGTTTGTATGGAGGACCTGAAGATTACAAAATTATCTTGTAAAAGAGGAGAGTTGTTGGAGCACCTTTTTTTTGATTTCCTGAAGACCCTTCGACCTGAGCGTCTGCAACATCTTATCTGAGGCCAGTCTCTTCAGAAATTTTTCTCTTTCTTTCCGGTCAGGTATGTGGGCAAGCGCTTTTCTTCTGATGATGGACAGAAATTTTAAAAACCCGCCAATCTCAGGGCCATAAAGGGTTTCAATTTCTTTCCTGATTGTCTTTGCCAGCGCAGGGCTCGTTCCGCTTGTTGAGATGGCCAGCGTCAGAGGTCCTCTCTGGATGACCGACGGAGCGATGAAGTTGCAAAGAGGCGGGACATCAACAACATTAACCAACCCCCCCGCATCTTTTGAGATTCGCGTATTAACTTCAAGGGAGTCGGTTGCTGCGATTACGATAAAGGCTTTTGCTATGTCTTTTTTTTGATAGAGACGGGATATGTGATGAATGAGTTTCTTTTCTTTTAGCTGTTTCAACTGCTCTGAAAGGTCCGGACTGACAACCGTCACACAGGCGCCAGCCTTTATCAACGCTAGGGCCTTGCGTTCAGAAACCTTACCTCCGCCGATAATAACAGCCTTCTTGCCCAGGACATTCAGGAAAACAGGATAATATTTCATAACATCTGGGAAACAAAAAAGACTATTTTTTGTCGGATGGCAGCGATGCAAGTTCCTTTTTTGCATCTGCTGCTTCAGGGCGTGTTGGATATTTCTCAATAAGCAGTTTCAGTGTTTCTGCCGCCTTGTCTTTCTGGCCCGTCTTTTTATAGGCGATACCGAGACTCAGCAGGAGTTTTTCCTGTTTCTTGTAGTCAGGGTATGTCTTCATCATGCCCTCAAACCGTTCGACAGCCGGACCATACGTGCCTTTTTTCATATAAAAAACGCCGACCATATATTCATAGTCAGCTATGGTGTTACGGCATTTTTCAATCCTGAGATCTACAAGGTCCCTATAAGGATTTCTTGGAAAATCTTTTTTGAGCTTTTCCAATTCAGCAAGGGCTTTTGCCGCTCCGCCGTAACCCCTCTCCGGGCTCTCAATCTGGTTAAAATAAACCATGGCGATCTGATACTGCGCATAGGCTGCATGCCGGTGATCAGGATACATTTCAAGGAACTTCCGGAATTCGGCCACCGCCAGTTCAGGTTCATCCTCCCTTACATAAGAATCAGCGATTCTGAGCTGTGCAAGGGGCGCAAACTTTTTGGTCAGGTCCCTGTTCTTGATCTCCAGGAATACTGCTCTGGCCTCGGTGTATTCTTTGTCATCGACAAGTTTATTGGCACGGGCAAAAGATTTCTCTGCGTCGAAATCTTCAGCAGGTTTTACCACAGATTTTGACGAACAGGCAGAAACAAGGCAGACAAGGGCGACCATGGCTGAAAGTATATATTTCTTCATATCAATATTAAAACGCGGACTCTCTGTCCAAGTCAAGTGGTGGTCACGTCTCTCGTCCACCATGAAATCAACCACTAGATCGAAAAAACGGCGTGAAAACGGCAGACAGGGGATCCAAGGGCGTGCTGCGCCGCTGTCTCGAAGGTCCCAGCAGTAGCCGAGCTGCTTGCCAAAGAGACAAACAGGGTGTTATCGTTACCAAGTGAATTTATTATTGTTCCAGCGGCCATCCCGATACA
The DNA here is from genome assembly GCA_003153275.1 of Nitrospiraceae bacterium. GTDB lineage: Bacteria > Nitrospirota > Thermodesulfovibrionia > Thermodesulfovibrionales > UBA6898 > PALSA-1316. The sequence goes on from PLXX01000093.1 coordinate 4,352, forward strand.
TAAACAACGAAATAAACGCCATACATAAATCAGCGGATTTCCAGGTGGCGCTTGCGTTCCCTGACGTATACGAGGTCGGAATGTCGCATCTCGGACTGAGAATTCTCTACCAAATCATCAATGAAATTCCGTACGCTGCTGCTGAGCGAGTCTTTGCGCCCTGGGGCGATCTCGACGCTGCGATGAAGGAGAAAGGTGAGCTGCTTGCCTCCCTGGAGTCGGGCCGCCCCCTGAAAGACTTTGATATCCTCGGCTTCAGCCTTCAGTATGAGCTTGCCTATACTACTGTTCTGAGTATGCTTGACCTGGGAGGCCTGCCGCTCAGGACCGAAGACCGTCTGAATAATCCGAAAATGCCCCTGGTGATTGCTGGAGGACCGTCCACCCTCAACCCCTATCCGATGTCCCCTTTTATTGATGCCTTCCTGATAGGGGACGGCGAAGACGCCGTGAAGGAGATCATCCACTGTTCATATCAATGGAAAAAAGATGGGGGGACCGACAGGTATATTCTTCTTGAGGCGCTGGCTGAAATTGAAGGGGTCTTCGTCCCAATGCTTGGCAGAGGCAGGACGGTAACGCGCCGGGTGATCGATTCTCTTGAAGAAGCACCCTATCCGATAGCCCCGGTCTTGCCATACACGAGTATTGTCCATGACAGGGTCAATATTGAAATATCCCGGGGTTGCTCCATGGGCTGCAGGTTCTGCCAGGCGGGCATGGCGTACCGTCCGGTGCGTGAACGCTCGGTGAAACGGATTCTTGATCTTGCGGAGCAGTCTCTCCGGAATACAGGATACGACGACATATCATTCACCTCTCTTAGCTCAGGGGATTATTCGAGTCTCCCCGAACTGATGCAGGAGTTCAACCGGCGGCTGAGTCAGAAAAGGGTTGCAATGTCCCTCCCCTCACTCAGGGTCGGGTCGGTCAACGCCCCGATGCTCAAAGAACTCAGGGCAGTCAGGAAGACCGGTTTCACCATAGCGCCAGAGGCAGGAACAGACCGTCTCAGGTCGGTTATCAATAAGGATTTTACTGCAGAGACCTATGCCCGGGTGCTTGAGACCCTGTTCAAGGAGGGCTGGACCAGCCTGAAGCTGTACTTCATGACCGGTCTGCCGACAGAGACAGAAGAGGACATTGCCGCGATCCCTGAGATGGCATTCCAGGCTATACGTGCCTCGAAAAAGATTACCGGCAGGCAGGCAACAATCAGTGCCGGCGTATCCTCATTCATTCCGAAGCCGCATACCCCGTTTCAGTGGTTTGGCCAGAATGATATAGCAGCGCTGAAAGAAAAAAACGATTATCTCCGGCGCGCTTTTTTGAAAAAGGGGGTCAAGTTCAAGGGACATAATGAAGAGATGTCCCTTCTTGAGGCGGTTTTTGCCCGGGGGGATGAATCCCTCGCTCCGCTCATTGAGAAGGCATGGTCCCTTGGATGCAGGCTTGATGCCTGGACAGAGTGTTTTGATGCCGGGAAATGGAAGGAAGCTGCGGAACTTTCGGGAGTCGACCTCGCCGGCATTGCTACCAGGGCATACCGTATCGAAGATCCCCTCCCCTGGGACATGATCAGTACCGGGGTCACGAAAGCGTTCCTCTGGAAGGAATACCAGCATGCGCTTTCTGGTATGTTTGTCCCGGACTGTCGCAAACAGTGTCAGAACTGCGGGATGGCGTGCAGTCAGAAAACGGATGATGCCCCTGCCGCGTCATCACCGCTGCCGCCATCAGTGACGGTCAGCCAGAGAAAAAGCACGGTTCCGGAAATCACTGTCCGCTACCGGGTCCTGTTTACGAAGACGGGCACGGCACGCTTCCTTTCGCATCTTGAACTGATGACGACGATTGTCCGGGCGCTAAAGCGGGCTGATTTTCCTCTGAAGTATTCGAGCGGTTTTCATCCGGCGCCGCGACTCTCCTTCGGACCTGCTCTCGGCGTTGGCATTGCCGGGTTGAATGAATACTTTGATCTGGATCTCACCCTGCCCTTCCTATCAACTCACGTGCCTGGCTCAGCGCCAGGTTCTGGACCCGGATCAGGGATTGATAAGGGGATTCAGGTACTGAACGAGCACCTGCCGGCAGGGATCACGGTGAAAGAGATGGTGCGGCTTTCAGGCGGGGAAAAATCGTTGAATAGTTTTATAATAAAATATGTCTATGAGTTGCGGGGCCCTGCTGCACTCTCGGCAGAGAACTTTTTCAGCCGGGACGAGATTCCGGTTGAACGAAAAAAAGGCACGGTCAATATAAAGAAAATGATTGAAGCCGTAGAACAGATTGAAGCAGGGGCCTTCAGAATAACGGTCAGGGACTGCGGGGATGACAAGGTTAGGCTTGATGAAATGGCCAGGGAAATAGTGGGGCTCCCGGCGGTTGAACTCGATATTACGAGGATTGCCCTCTACGGGCTTGACGAATCTGGCGCGCGGGGCCTTGCAAAAGATGTATCTGCAGGGACCTGCCGGTGGATTGAACCTTTGGAGATGAGTGCGTTATGAGCAGCGAAATATTGATAAATGTGACCAGGGAAGAGACCCGTGTCGGTCTGCTCGAAGGCGGCCAGGTTGTCGAGTTCTATATAGAACGGAAGCGTTATGCGAGTCTGGTCGGAAACATCTTCAAGGGGAAGGTAGTTAAAATTCTTCCGGGGATGCAGTCTGCTTTTGTCGACATCGGCCTGGAAAAAGCCGCCTTTCTCTATGTTGCCGACATCAAGGCAGATACCGACGAATATGCGCCCCTCTTCGAGGATGAGGAGAAAGACAGTTCGCTTGAACTCATCTCCCGACGGACGCGGTGCGAGGCGTCAATCGAAGACCTTATCCAGGAAGGCCAGGAGCTTCTTGTCCAGGTATCGAAAGATCCGATTGGAAGTAAGGGCGCCCGTGCTACTTCTTATATAACGCTTCCGGGGAGATACCTCGTCCTTATGCCGGACGTAGAGCATGTCGGCATATCCCGGCGTATATCAGACGAAGAGGAACGCACCCGGCTCAGACAGCTTGTCAGTGCGATCAAGCCCGAAGGCTATGGCCTGATTATCCGGACCGCGAGCGAGGGCTCGACCGAGGAGGATATCAGAAAAGATCTCGAATTTCTTCTTCTGCTCTGGAAAAATATTCAGGGGAAACGCGAAAAAACTCCTGCCCGCGGGCTGCTCTACAACGACCTTGACCTGGTCTTTCGAAGCGTCCGCGATCTTATGAGCCATGATGTGGAAAGGCTGACCATTGATTCTGCCGAGGAGTACGAAAGGATTATCGAATTCGTCAAGACCTACTTCTCGAAGCTCCTCGACAAGATAGAGCTTTATTGTGAGCCCGAGCCGATTTTTGATGCCTTTGGCATTGAGCTTGACATATCGAGAGCTGTCGGCAGGAAAGTTTGGCTGAAGTCCGGCGGGTACATTGTCGTAGATCATACCGAGGCTATGACGGTCATCGATGTCAATACGGGAAAATTCGTCGGCAAAGAAGGACTTGAGGATACGATACTCAAAACAAACCTTGAAGCCGTCAAGGAGATTGCCTACCAGATACGTCTGAGGAACCTGGGCGGGATTATTATCATCGACTTTATCGATATGGACAAGCCTGAAAACAGGGACAAACTCTTTAATGCCTTTGCCGAAGCGATGAAGAAGGATCGCGCAAAGAATACGATTTTTCATATCTCTGAACTCGGCCTGATCCAGATGACGCGCAAGAGGGTGAGGGAAAGTCTCGGCAGGACGCTCAGCACAACCTGCCCATACTGCGAGGGGAAAGGGTTTGTGAAATCTCCCGAGACCCTCTGCTACGAAATACTCCGGACGATCAAGAAGCTTGCACGGCACGGCAGCGAAAAAATAATCATCACCGCCCATCCGCTGGTTGCCGAGATGCTCTCTGACGAAGAGATGCTCGGGATCGAGGATGTCGAGAGCCAGTTCGGCGTCAAGGTCATTGTGAAAGCAGATAACAAGATGCATCAGGAAAATTATGAGGTCAGTTCCTTGTGAGTCCTGAGGCTGATTCTTCTGGTGAACGCAAATCTGAATATACATCTGAAGACTCCTCCGAAGCAAAATTTGACAACCTTCTTTCTTTTCTGAAGGATAGCGGGAGTGCTGTTTTGGCCTTTTCAGGAGGGGTGGACAGTACCTTCCTTCTGAAAGCCATGCAATGTTCAGGAATGCGGTTTGTCGCGGCCACTGCCGTGTCTCCTACGATGCCTGAGGCTGATTATCTGAGGGCCCTTTCCCTCGTTCACGATGCAGGGGCCGAGCATCTGGTAATCAGGACAGATGAACTGGCTAATGAGAAATTCGTCCGCAATGCACCTGACCGCTGCTTCCACTGCAAGGACGAACTCTTCGGAAAATTAAAGGAGATTGCTGCGGAACGAAAACTCCTTCACCTGTTCGACGGGACGAATGCAGATGATCTGAGTGACTACCGGCCGGGGAGAAAAGCCGCTGATTTGCACGGGGTCAGAAGCCCGCTTGCAGAATGTGGTTTTACAAAGCAGCATATCCGGTCAATGTCGCAAAGACTTGGACTCAGCACCTGGGACCAGCCGTCGTCCCCCTGTCTGTCCTCACGGTTTCCGTATGGACAGAGGATCACCACTGATTCCCTGAGACGGGTTGAAGCGGCTGAGGAATACCTCAAGTCCCTTGGTCTCCGGCTGGTCAGGGTGCGCGACCACGGTGACACGGCTCGTATCGAGGTGCCGGATGACGAGATGGCTGTGATTATGGAGCCGGGGACACGGCTGCTTGTGACGAAAAGGCTGAAGCTGCTGGGCTATTCATTCATTGCCCTCGACCTTGAAGGATACAAAACCGGCAGCATGAACCGGGTTCTTGAATCCCGGAAATCCTGACTGTTTTCTTATGCATCCCGCAAAACCAACCCCATGCGTGTAACCCCATCATATGAGATATGGCATCAGAAATGACATCACGCTATAGCAGGGATATTAATAAATGTGTGCGTTGCGGCCGCTGCAAGACACTCTGCCCGACCTATGCCGCAGCCCCGTCTGAGATGACGGGAGCACGTGGCAGACTAAGGCTACTGCAAGGTCTTTTCGAAGGAAAGTACCTGCCGACAAGGCAGCTTAACCAGCATATCAACAGTTGTATACTCTGCGGCGCCTGCAACCGGAGCTGTCCCCTCGGAATCGATCTAATGGAAGCGCTCTACCACGGGAAGGCTGTCCTAAAAAGAAGCGACCGGCGGGGGGCACTCCTCAGGTCGCTGACAAAGATGTCCGTTGCCTGGCCTGACATGGCATACAAGGCGGCACGGATGGGGCAGAGATCGGTCTTCCCGGCACTGGTCAGGATGGGCATTATTCCGGCATTGCCCGAACTCCCCGAGTCTCCACTCAGAATGACCGAGCAGGTATTCAAGACACAGATGAAGAAAAAGGGGCGGGTTGCTGTCTTTACCGGATGCAGCATTAACTATATTTTCCCGCATTTAGGAGAATCGCTGATACATGTTCTGAACCGGCTTTTTTATGAGGTCATATTGCCAAAGGGCGAGACCTGCTGCGGAAGCCCGTTCAGAGGTCTTGGGATGGAGGATGAGGCAGTAAGGCAGGCAAAGAAGAACTATGAAGTTTTCAGCCGACTGAAGGTTGATGCCATCCTGAGTCTTTGTCCGACCTGCACCATGACGCTGAAGTACGAATATCCTAAGATGATCGGAAAGGGTCTGGACAAGGCGATGGACATCTCCACCTTTTTCATCGACAAACTGGATCATACTGATATGATCCAGAAGAAGGCGATTTTCCATGATCCGTGTCATCTCAGCTTTGGTCTTGGCGTCAGCACAGAACCGAGGGAAATCATAAAGCGGGCCGGGGTTGAACTCGTAGGTCCTGCGCAGTCCGGCTGCTGCGGGTTCGGCGGACTCTTCTGCATGTCGAACAAGGAATTGTCCGTGGAAATGCTCCGGGAGCGGAAAGCAACTATCGAGACATCAGCGGCTGATACGGTCATAACCTCCTGCCCGGGGTGTATTATGCAGCTGAGCCGAACTGTTACAGACAGACCTGTTATTCACCTCATAGAATTGATTGAGGATGCATTTTATTTCAGAGGTGAAGAACAGGGGCTGCTTTTTTAAGTCAAGCGGGCTAATTCTGGAAAAAGCAGTTGGAAGAGTTGCCTTTCACAAAAAAAAACTCTTTTCTGTTGTTCTAAGCTCGTTGTACTACAGCCATGAAACTCACCCTCCGAGTTCAAACAGTCATGGCTGTTTAACGCCACACTTTGTCAAGAACAGCGACGAAAAAGAGCTCAACAGTTTAAGTCAACTCTTCCAACTATTGAATTCAGGCTGAAGCTTCAGGCCGGGGTAATCCTGTTTTGCTTTCGGGTCAGGAAGCCTTCTTCGAGCAGTTTCTTTAGTATCATCGATGACCGCGTTTTGTCCCCGTTCAGGGACTTCAGGAGCTGGAGTTCATCCATATCCCCTGTTTCGAGTATGGTCCTGAGTATCTGTCCGCGTACCTGCCGGTCAGAGCCTGCGAAGGTGCTTTGCCTCTGATAACGGACGCTCTTTCTCCCCGGATTCTTATATTCCTGCTTGAGCAGTGTCCCGTAATCCATTAATGCGTTGTACCAGTCGCGCGGCCGTTTTTTATCCAGAGTTCTTTCCACCAGAGGCAGGATATCGCTGTCCGCAACCTGATTTCGGTCGGCAAAAAAGAAATGAATAAAGACAGTCCTGATATTCGTTTCGATGACAGTAACAGGCTGATTATGGGCAAAGGCCATTATTGCAGCTGAGGTATATGCGCCGATGCCGGGAAGCTTTATTAAGTCCTGCATGCTGTCAGGAATCCGTCCGCCATATTCATCCGCGATACGTTTAGCGGCAGTATGCAGCGCGATGGCACGCCTGTTGTACCCAAGTCCCTGCCAGGCACGAAGCACTTCAGCGAGAGGTGCCGCAGCCAGTGTTTTGACTTTCGGGAAGAGCCGAATGAACTGCTCGTATTTTTCTGCCACCCGGTCGACCTGGGTCTGCTGGAGCATGATCTCGGAAACCATGATCCGGTATGGATCAGTCGTCCTGCGCCAGGGAAGATCGCGCTGGTTCTTCTGATAATGCGAACGGATAACAGACCTGAAACGCCGTACCTGATAGGGCGTCAGGCCCTTGTCATCATCCATGCAGATTATTCCGGCAATTATTTCCGGAACATTAGCGGCGGGACTGCATTTTTTTTGCGTGCTGTATGCGGACTTTTCTGCCTTTCAGCACAACGTCATTTATGGCGCTGACGACCCTGTCAGCCAGTTCAGCAGGTACTTCGACGAAACTGAAGGTGTCATAGAGGGCGATATTCCCTATCCTTCTCGCCGGGATGCCCGCCTCTGCGGAAATTGATTTGACGATATCGACAACCTGTATCTTGTCCTTCCTTCCGATTGTCATGAAGAGCTTTACAAACCCCTTGGACGAAACTCCCTCTGAGCTGCCCGTTTCTTTGATTTCGCTGACGGCCTGGTCACCGGCGATGAGGCTGAGGGCTGCTGCAGCCACCACGGGGGCCGGATGCAGGGCAAGAAGTGTTTCAGCCAACCGGATATATTCCGCATGTTTTCCCTGCGTGATCGCCTCGGTGAAGTCTGCTACAATCCCGTCTTCCCGGGCCTTTTTGACCTCAGCCGTTGTCGGCAGCGCGCCTTTTTTTATCTTGGTCTTTGCAGACTGCTCGATGAGTCGTAACTGCCGGTACTCACGGGGGGTGACAAATGTTATCGCTATGCCTGATTTTCCTGCACGACCGGTTCTTCCGATCCTGTGGACATAACTGTCAGGATCCTGGGGGATACTGAAGTTGATGACATGTGACACGTCGTTGATGTCGAGTCCTCTTGCAGCGACGTCAGTGGCCACGAGCACGTCAATCTCACTTTTCTTGAACTTGCGTATCATTTCATCGCGGTGGTCCTGGGTGAAATCACCATGAATTGCCCCGGCATGGTATCCCATCTTCTGAAGCTTGCTTGATACGTCATCTACTTCCCTTTTTGTATGACAGAAAACGAGTGTCAGCGCCGGGTCCTCAACGTCGAGCAGCCTGGTAAGGGCCTTGATCTTATCTTCTTCTCTGACCTCGTAAAATACCTGTTTGATCTTTGCGACCACGAGTTCAGCTGTGTTGACCTGAACGCTCTCGGGATTGTCCATGAATTTCAGGGCTAGCGTTCGGATCGGTTTTGGCAACGTGGCTGAGAAGAGCAAGACCTGCCTCTTCTTCGGGATCTCCTGTAGTATGCGTTCCATGTCGTCGATAAACCCCATGGCAAGCATTTCATCGGCTTCGTCAAAAACAATGCTTTTTATCTCTTTGAGAATAAGCGTCTTCCGCTGAATATGATCAATGACCCTTCCCGGCGTTCCGACAATAATGTCGACGCCCCTCTTCAGGCTCCGTATCTGTCCCTCCATCGACTGCCCGCCATAGATCGCTACACAGAGAACCCCCTTGCTTTGGCCGATTTTGTTCAGTTCCTGAGCAACCTGAACAGCAAGCTCCCGGGTGGGGACGAGCACGATGGCGTACGGATACTTGCCCCGTTCAGCTCTTTCGATAAGTGGAATGCCAAAGGCAGCAGTCTTTCCGGTACCGGTTTGCGCCTGTCCTATTATGTCCCTGCCCTTGAGCGCAGGGGGGATGGCGATCTTCTGGATCGGCGTCGGCTCCTCAAAGCCCATATCGCTGAGAGACTTGAGAATTGCATCGGATATTCCAAACTCGTAAAATTTCTTGTACACGGGACCTACTCCTTTGTTTATCGTTGTTTATACAATGGGGAACTGGAATAACCCTGCATATACGCCAGCCTGCTCTTCAGCTTTATTTCTACCGTGAGGAACGTGCCCCTGGTACAACAGCATAACGTATTGAATGACGGAAGCGTTGTATACACGTATATAAAATAATACCACCTCGGGTCAGATAATTAACAGATGCCGCTATTATGGGCTTATTGCGAAGAACAGATCTTGACAGGGCAACCGTGATTTTATCACAATCAGACATAGTGATGGCAGGAAAAAAGCAGGAGGTATGCGGTGCTGAAAAAAATTCTGGATACAGATGACAGTTTCATGCAGTTGGTTTTGAGGCTGATGCTTGCACTTGTTTTTTTCCCACACGGAGCCCAGAAAGTATTCGGCTGGTTCGGCGGCAACGGGTTTTCTGCGACAATGGGCTTCTTTGTCGGCAAAGGAACTCCTGCGTTTCTCGCCTTCCTTGCTATTATGGCCGAGTCGGTTGGTGTCTTGGCGCTCTTTGCAGGGTTGTTTACCCGCTTTGCTGCATTGGGCATTGCGGTCAATATGGTTATTTGTGCCGCAGGCGCCCATGTGCAGAACGGTTTTTTCATGAACTGGATGGGAACCCAGAAGGGGGAAGGATTTGAATACCATATCCTGGCTGTTACTATATCGCTTGCGCTCATGCTGTCCGGCGGAGGGAGATGGTCGCTCGACAGGCTCCTTTCGCAACGGTATCTGCGGTAAGCTGATTGATACAGACCTCAGCCGCGCAGTTGCAGAACAAAAGGGTGCTGCCGGCTGATCAGGAACCGCGCAGGGCTTTTATGATGCTATCGCTGGTGGATTCAGCCTCGGCAGCCTGGTAAGGAATTATGGGGCCGGAGCCCCAGAAGGGGCCGGGCCATGCCCGATCCGTCCTGGTCCTGCCTATAACATGAATGTGCAACTGGGGAGCAGGTTGCCGAGCGCCCCGATATTTATTTTGTCAGGTAAATAAAGTTTCTGGATCACCCGGGATATCCCTGCTATCTCTTCAATGAGAATCCGTCGGTCCTTTTCATCAAGTTCGTGAATCTCGGTGATTTCTTCCCGCTCTGGAACAAGAATCAGCCACGGCAGTGAACAGTCATTCATCAGGAGCCGTCGTGAGAGTTCGAGGCGGGCGATCTCAATGGTGTAGTTTTTCAGCCTTTCATGAAGACAGAACATAAATGTTAAAACTCCAGAGGGATTGATTGTCATACCTGACGTATCATTATTTATCATTGCTCGCGGCTTTTCAACTGGAGTGCTGATATCGGGTGCTGATGAGCGCCGTGTGCAAAGCGGTCTGCAGTTTTCGTATTCTTGCATCTTTAATACCATCAACGGTAATATGTACTTAACCCGGGGAACCGTTATGAAGGAGATATCCTGTTTCAGGGAATCAACATATTGTCACCTGAGGCTGATGTGATCAACTTCAGGAGCAGGATAGGCATGGCCTTCCAGAAGCCCACCCCTTTCCCCGTGAGCATATTCCATAATATTTCCTGTGGCTTAAAATTAAAGTGGATCAGGAAAGTCCCAGAACTTGCGGAGAGGTCGAGAAGGCCCTAAGTATCATATTTCATAAATACAGTAACGTAATATTATCTTGCTAAATAGAATAGCATATGGCATGATTGATCTAAGGAGGTCATCAATGCCAAGAAAAAGCCCATATATCATAAGGCTGACGTCGGAGGAAATGGAACTACTGACAAGATTCGCTACAAAATATACGTTACCGTATTATCAAGTACTTCGCGCCAAGATGATTATATTGGCGGCAGACGGGTTAACGAACGACGAAATTGCCCACCGTTTAAATACACGGCGGGAGGTTGTCAGCATGTGGAGAAAACGATTTTTTGAAGAGCGGTTGCCCGGCATTGAAGAACGCCCTCGCTCGGGTCGGCCTCGGGCTTTTTCCCCCAGAGCTAGTCATGAGCATTAAGGCGCTAGCCTGCGAGTTGCCATCTACACGCAATCTGCCGCTTTCACGATTCAGGGTGGCGGATATTGCTCTTGAGGCTCGTCGGACTGGACTAGTGTCTACCATTAGTGATTGCACAGTATGGCGCTGGCTCAATGAAGATGCTATCCGTCCGTGGCAGCATCGTTGCTGGATTTTCCCTCGTGATCCTGAATTTACTGCAAAAGCTGGTCGTATTCTCGACCTTTACGAAAGGGTTTGGAATAACAGAGCCCTAAAAGATGCCGAATTTGTCATATCGGCTGATGAGAAGACGAGCATTCAGGCCCGATCTCGACGTCATCCAACACTGCCACCAGCGCAAGGTGCCGTCATGAAAGTGGAACATGAGTACAAACGATGTGGTGCGTGGGCATACCTTGCGGCACTCGACGTTCACAGGGCAAAAGTTTTCTGACGCTGTGAGAGAAAAAGTGGGATTGCACCATTCGATCGATTAGTGATGCAGGTTATGTCACAATCTCCCTATAACGAAGCGAGACGGGTTTTCTGGATTGTCGATAACGGTTCCTCGCATCGGGGCGCAAAGTCGGTCGCACGACTGAAGGAAAGACATCCAAACCTGGAGCTTGTTCATGGGCCAGTGCACGCCAGTTGGCTGAATCAGATCGAAATCTATTTTTCGATCCTGCAAAGGAAGGCCCTGACTCCTAATGACTTCCCTTCGCTTTTGGCCCTTGAGAACCGATTGATTTCCTTCGAAAGATATTTTGAAAAGATCGCTACGCCGTTCGAGTGGAAGTTTACACGGCGGGATCTTGGAAAACTGCTCAAAAAAATAAATAGGGGTACAATGGCATCTTGTCCATTAGCCGCATAGCCGGAAAATACGTGACCGAATTTATGAAGCAGAGTACTAAGGCATGCGACCTTATGGGATGAGGTTAAAGACAAGCTGGGTGCAAGTGCCTGTGATCTGTCAGGCGGGCAGCAGCAGAGGCTGGTTACTGCGAGGGCCTTGGCAATAAAACCGGAGGTGCTGATGTTCGACGAGCCGACGTCCGCACTGGACCCGTTATCCACTTCAAAGATAGAAGAACCGGCCGCGACATTGAGCAACGATATTACAATAATAGTGACACATAATATGCAGCAGGCAGCTAGGATTTCGGACTGGGCAGGATTTCTTATGCTCGGGAACTGCTCGAGTTCGACAGAACTGACAAGATCTTTACTGCACCGTCTGAAAAAATGACTGAAGACTATGTAACAGGGAGGTTTGGCTGATGGCTGTTCATGATGAAGAATTGCAGCGACTGAAGGAAAAGCTGCTGAAAATGGGGTCTCTGGTCGAAGACGCGATCAAGAGTTCTGTACAGGCGCTTGTCGAGAGGGACAATGCACTGGCAGCAAAGATCATAGAGAATGACCGGCTTGTCAACACCCTCGATGTCGAGATTGATGAGGATTCCATTCGACTGGTTGCGCTGAGGCAGCCTATGGCAAGCGATCTGAGATTCATAACAACCGCTATGAAGATAACGACGGACCTTGAAAGGATGGGGGACCTGGCGGTCAATATCGCTGAAAGGGCCCTAGAGCTTGATGAAGAGCCTGTACTGAAACCCTATATCAACATACCGCGCATGCGCGAGATAGCGCAGAGTATGACAAGGGATGCCCTCGATGCATTTGTCAGAAAAGACAAGAAACTGGCAACAGACGTCATCATGAGGGATGACGACGTGGATACTCTTAAACGCGACGTCCTTCAGGAACTCGCCATGTTCATGGTCCAGGACCCTTCAACNNGTGATATACCTTATTGAAGGCAAAATAATACGGCACATGGTTTTGCCCCCTGAAGGATTGTAACCGGCATTCATCTGAGGATTTCTGTTTTTTCCGGCTTTGCGGGTGTTAACGGGAATCTGCCAAACCAAACCATAAACAGGACAATAAAAAAGAGGTGACTTGCTTCTTCTCATTCTCAGCGGTTTAATAAACCTGAGACATACAGCATAAGACTTTTAAATCTATACGTTACGTCCTAAAACTTAAAAACCTTTCTGCCGAGTTGAGAAGAGCAATGTCACCACTTCAGATGTGCCATTTTTAATTTATTTATACGCCTATTGTGGATGTTTGTCAATATGTATTTTAATCGTGCCTATTTTAATCGTCTGCTCCATTCCAAGGCTGACGTCAAGGCGCCGGAAACCAATACGGAATTCAGTAGAAAGTAAGCAAGGGGCCGAATATTCAGGCAGCCGAGCTAGTCTTTTTTATAAAGGTAACCCAAGATCGCAAGAAGCAGTAAACTATTAGCTCCCAACATTACGGAGCGTGACGACATCCCAAAGACTTCACTATTAAAAATGAACCTTTCAAGGCATGCAACGATCAACAACAAAACGCCTGCTGCTCCGAAAACGGATGATAGCATCTTCATCGACTTATCTCCTTTCTAACCAGATTATACCACTGGACAGGACATTTGTCATTTAAACATTTGCTCCGGCTCCGGACGTCAGGAGCATTCGTAACGTTTTGAGTGAACTCCTCAAGAATAACCCCTCGCAATTTACTCTTTTAAAAAGTTTCAAAATATTGTAAGTTATTATCGGCAATGAATTATGGGTACCAGGACCAGGGAGGAACCATGAAGAAGATAATAGCCTTGACCATTTTCGTCCTATTGCCACTAAGTGTATATGCAGGGGAAAAGGCGCAAGGGAAAAATTCTGCCACGACTATGGTGCAGAACATTGACGGCTTACTGAAACAGAATGAATATGAGGTTATCAGTACGAACGGCGCTATCACCCGGGCTTTTTGCCCCTATACCTGCGCAATGAGAGGGATTGAGGCCAAACACTGCAAGACTTGGCGTTCGACGAATGATCCGACACTGTGCTATGTGCAGGATACCCGGATTAAAACGGATGCCATCATGTGGGGGGACCCGTACAAGGCGAAGTAAGACGGCCTGGTACCGGAGTCGCTGTTGACGGCTTCCTGCATTATCATTTATCAAGCAGTTCTCTTGCCTTTTTTAAGAGGTCTTTCGGTGCAACAGGTTTAAGGATAAAATCCATGCCCTCGTGGAGCAATTCCTGTTGTTTTCTGCCGGTTTTATCGTTACCTATCCTTTTGCAGGCGACCGCCTGCTAAACAATTGAGCCTGTTCATGTAGACCCCTGGCCGGCAGTATAGCCGTAACAGTGGTCATCTACGCGCACATATCTCTCTGCAAGACGGTCAATATCAAAATCGAGGATTTGCTGCAGATAGTGGTCTTGAATATGAAGGCCGAGCACCTGATTAAAGTCGCAATTATAGAGCGCTCCGTCCCAGCCGATATTTATGAAGTGCCTGCATGTCAGCCCGTCCCGTGTCGAGGAATTAAATGACTCTTCCAACGTCTTCAGATATTTTTCAAACGAACCTGTTCTTTCAAGATAATCTTTAAATATGCCCACTGGCATGTTTAATAAAACAAAGAGCCTGTCAAATGAGATATTGTGGTGCCCTTCAAGTTGATGGCGGTATTCTTCCTCGAGGCAGATTCGAGAGGGCGCTAAAAAAGTGTCTGAAGGATTATAGACGAGATTCAACCTCCTGATGCCCGGGAGAGTAGACCGGCGGAACTTCCCCGTCAGCCCCTCGCAGAACCGTACATGAGCCTCTCGACTCGCACGGCTCCCATTATTCAACCACCACAACTACTGCATTGTTTTACTCAGTTGCTCATCCCATCTCTGGTTGACAACTAAGCAAAACTGAATAACGCAACCCCTTCGCTCCATTTCCATTACAGAAACTTCATCGCTACTACGAGTTGCTCCGTCCCTGTTCTCCGCATCGGTACTCTCATCCTCGGGGATCTACCCCTTGAATTTCTCCCTTGGCATCAGAGCGACAGGTTCCCACAGTTCCACACAAGAGCCAGAATCAGACTCGCGCCACCTCTATGCCGGACACCATCCATCCAATAAGCAGGATCCCGATGGATTTATCCCAGGTTAACGACGCCCCCTGGTTTTGATGTCGTCCCTACGCTTTCGACACTTCATCAATGGTTTACTTTCGTTCGCCTTTCTGATTCATACATGACGCATTTGTTGCGCCTTTTCCATGACGCTCACCACGTTGACTCTTTACCAACGCAGCTCATGGTTGTTTAGAGCCTGCCCCTGCAGGCCGGCTCTGGAGGGCCTTCCTCCATCTCCTGTGCAGCTTAGGCACAAACAGTCCTTCATAAAAGAACCTTCTTGTGCGCCTGTGGCACACCGCCGTCCGCATAACCAAGACTGTTGAGCAACTGAAGCGCCTCGATGCTCTTTACGAAAGTCCCGTCTCCCCTTGCGCTGTCAACGCTGCCAGCAAGATAGTATGGAAGAGAGGCAGTTATTTTAACGTCGTGTTCACCATAGAATTCGGGCAGATGTTCATAGCCCTTCTCAAAGAAAACAATGAGGTTTGATCGGGCAATAATATGGCACCCTGCCTTCTTCGCTTCTGTTACAAAATAGGTGAAATGCGGCTTTAGTTCCTGAGCACCGCCTATGATATCAAGCGTTTTGATATCATATCTCTTCAGCACAGCAAGAACCTGCTCAATAGCGTCCTTTTCCATGACCTCCGGCCTGTCAGGTCCGGCAGCGACATGACAATGCCTGCAGGCCATATTACATTTATAGCCTACATTTACCTGGAGAGTCCGCAGGTCACAGGCAATCAGAGGAGCACCTAGAGTTTCTTCTGCTCTTTTTTAAAATTTCTTCTGCATAACTATATTTTATTGTAGCTAATCGGAAAACCATTTGGAACAAGCAGGGACCCTAGGTCGACAATATACGGTTTGATATAGTCTAGGCGACTTGTTGCAGTGGCGCATGCGGACGTATAAAATATACTTATGGCGTCCCCGGGGCCTCAAGACTATCTGGACAGTGCAAATAGACTTCTCCGGGAAACAATGGCAATAGAAATAATCCGTCATTAAAAAGGATGGGAATGGTCACAGAGCATTGCCTATTTCAAAAGTGCGGGAGACATTGCTTGTCCTGCAGCCATCTATGAAGAAGAGAACCCAGATATTATCCGGGACGGCAACAACTGCCCGGCAGCGGGCTGAACAATGGTTCCCCTGAATATTGCTCTGCTACGCGGGCTGACCTCCCTGGGAGGCTTTTCCCTATTCCTTTGCTTAGAGTTGGTAAGGCCTTATCGTCAACCCTCGGTTTCAAAAACCAAGAGGCTATGGACGAACGTCTCGCTCACGATACTAAACAGCGCGCTCATCGGTCTGACCTTTGCCGGAGCCACCATCAAGGCAGCCCAGAGTGTCTCAGAAAACAGCTTGGGACTGCTTAACATGATTGGCCTTCCTGTTTGGGCGAGGATAATTCTGGCGGTCTTCTTTCTGGACTTCGCTCAATATTTCTGGCACCTTCTGAACCATGAGGTCCCCTTTTTCTGGCGCTTCCACCGGGTGCACCACAGCGATCTTAACATGGATGTGTCAACAGCAATGCGCTTCCATATTGGCGAGCCTGCCATGTCAGGCTGCATAAAGATCTGCCTCATCTATCTCATCGGTGCGAACCTGATCAGTCTGACAATTTTCGAAATCCTGCTGGTCCTGACTGTCCAGTTCGAGCACAGCAGCCTCAATGTGCCGAAATCGTTCGAAGAAATCCTCTGGATATCCTTTGTTCCGCCGTCCATGCACCGTATCCACCACTCTGTCAAGATTCATGAACGTGACACGAACTACGGATCTATCCTATCGGTCTGGGATAGATTATTAGGTACTCTCCTTAAAGACATCCCGCAGGAAACTATCGTCATTGGCGTCGGTCAGTACCGCGAGCCTGAAAAGCTTGGGCTCTCTCATTTGCTGCTGATGCCGTTTACCAGGTCTATAAAATGATCTCCGTTATTGTTCCGGCATTAAACGAAGAGCATAACTTAGGACTCTGCATAGAGGGGATACTGAAGGAAGCAATCGATTGTGAGATAATCGTTGTGGACGGCGGGAGCGCCGACACAACAGTCGAGTCTGCAGGGAGTTATCCTGGAGTGTTATTTATTCATTCCCGAAAAGGCCGTGGCATACAAATGAACACGGGAGCATCAGTCGCGTCCGGAGACGTTCTTCTTTTCCTCCACGCAGATACACTACTGGAGACAGGGTGGGCGACTGGGATGCTTTCTGTGCTTGAGGACACTTCAATATCCGGAGGAGCATTCACGTTCAGCATACAATCTCCGTTATGGAAATATCGTCTAGTTGAAACCTGGGTGAGGTTGCGCTGTAAGCTCTGCTCGTTGCCTTATGGCGATCAGGCTATCTTCGTTCGAAAAAGCATCTTTGATCTCATTGGTGGATACGAGAACATTCCTCTTATGGAGGACGTTGATTTCATCAGGAGACTGAAGAAACTTGGTTCCATTGTTATTTTAAATAAAAAGGCAGTCACCTCAGAGCGGCGATGGTCAAAAAAAGGTCTCCTGAGAGCGGCAGTAATAAACCAGTTCATCATGCTGCTCTACAAGTTCGGTGTCAACCCTTATTGGCTTGCGAGGATCTACTACCGGTGAGCAGAAACTTTTACGGCATAATGATCAAGTATCCAGAACCGGGCAGAGTTAAGACACGGCTGGCCACAGATCTCGGCCCGGAGAAGGCTGCTCTTATATGCAAACAGTTGACAGAACGGGTAATAAGGCAGACAATACCGCCCGCCGGTGAGTATAGTCGATTTGTTTTCTATGATCCGCCGGAAAGAAGTCCGGACTTTGCGGCCTGGCTTCCAGGTGAGAATTTCAGAGTTCAGAAAGGTTGCGATGTCGGAGAGAGAATGGATAACGCGATCCGATACCTTTTGGAGAGCGGCGCCGAAAAGGCGGTCATTACCGGCGTTGATATACCTGATCTTTCAAGCGGGATAATCATTCAGGCATTTGAAATGCTCGCCAGTGCGGACGTTGCAGTCGGTCCTGCCTGCGACGGGGGTTATTACCTGATTGGAATGAAGTCCCCCATGCCTGAACTCTTTTGTGACATCCACTGGAGCACCAGGGATGTTTTTGCAGAAACAGTCAGTATCCTTAGGCATTCAGGAAGAAGCTTCGGAGTCCTTCCTCTCCTTTCAGACCTTGATACCATTGAGGACTTGGCTCATATTATCAAATAGATACATCTGATGGCGGCGTAACCGGCGGAGAAGTACTCCTGTCAATGACCAGCCGCACTGCCCCAAAGTTCTTTGAGCCTCCGATCGCGGCCGCAGGTGGTACGGTAACAGGGGAATTTCCGGGAGCTCAAGAGATTTAACGGAAATGACTTCGTCGGCATACCGCAGAGTGTTCAGCCAGAGAATCTTACTTCTGGCCTGCAAGGCACCAAGATAGGACCGCTTTCTCATGGTCCATGTGCTGATACCTTCCACATCCATCTCCTGCAAGGCCTCGGCAAGTGCGGTATAATTTTTTTATAGTGGTGTCAGGCTCCAGGTAGTAGACGCGATCGAGGAAGATAGGGTCGATCTGTTCTGTTTTGACGAATTCATGTACGTCAATCATCCGGCTGCTCTTAGGAGAGGTCTGTTCGAGCTCCTCCGGATCTACGATGATATATTTCCCGTCCTCCACTTCGAACCCTTTGGCCTGTGCCTCAGCCGGCACAGGTATTTTTTCATACGTACAGATCATCTGTTGACGCAATTTGGCCTGATCGCGCTCGTGAAGAAGGTGAAACTGAACCCGCTCTTCCTTGATTGCCGCGTGAAGCTTCACGGGTAGATTGATATCCCTGAAATTGATATATCCCTTCCAGATAGTCCCTCCAGCCATTGAAAATCCTCCTCGGTTCTATTAAAACCCGGCAATTTGATTTCGGCCTTTTATCGGCCTATAAGAGAAATATGGCACAAAATGACCGTCTGTCAAGTTTTCTCTCCCTATCTACCTGTCCCGGACTTATTTAGCCGTTTAGCGATAAGCTCACGGAACCGTATCGCCAGTTCGGGCCCCTTGGCAGCGTCTTCCTCGTGTTTAAAAAAAACAAAGACTTTTTCCCATTTTTGAGAAACAAGCCTTTCCATCCATTGTGAAAGATCGGTATCCGAGTAATTAGAACAGCGCAGGCGCAGGTAACCCCACGTCGTCTTACTTATGATCTCACCCGCAGGGCTCTCATCAGTATCAGCGATACACAGGCTGTATCCTCTCTTGCGAATGAGGTCCAGAGTTTCAACCTCGAGCCATGACGAATTGCGGAACTCGAATGCGCATGATATATTGGCGGGGACCAGATCGAGAAAATCTTTCAGGGCAGGAGGGTCTACACGAAAACTTTTCGGAAACTGAAAAAGTACGGGTCCCAGTTTTCTGTCAAGAGTCGAAAGCGTCTTGAAGAGGTACCCGGTCTCCTCCGCCACATTTTTCAGACGCTTAAGATGCGTTATGATCCGAGGCGCCTTGATCGCGAAGACAAACCCGGCGGGTACTTGTCCTGCCCACGATGCGAGGACACCTTCTGTGGGCATGTGATAAAAGGTATTATTGATCTCTACTGCGCTGAGGCGTTCAGAATAAAAACCAAGCATTTCCTTGGGCGGGATCTTTTCAGGATAGAATTTTCCTTTCCATTCCTTGTACCCATACCCGCTTGTTCCGACATAGATTTTCATATTTTAAAGTCCTTATAATCCACAGGCTCTGATATATGGCCTTTTGCCCGGAACGATTAACAGGGAGCATGTTTTTCCGGTGGTTATCTATCCAATGATTACCACGAAAACCGATAGTTGTCAACAAGTGCAGGCATCTCTCCAAGGGGCATTGTGATTGTACAAGGCATGTCACTTCATTTGGCAAAAAGGTCATAGTGTGGTAAATACATGGATATGAGGATGGAAAAGCAGAATGAGAGTGTTGATGCAGATGAAAAATAAGACAGCCTTAATCGGAAGGGTAGGGTTTATCATTGCCCTGCTGTCAGGGCTTGCCGCTCTCCTGTCGGGACCCGGCACGAGTTATGGAGCATGGAACTACCGGACAGGCATATCCGTGCTGCGGTGGGCGGCTTACGGAGGGATTGCAGCGGCGACCCTTTCACTGATTGGACTCATAGCGTCACATCGCACCGGTATAGTCAGGGGTCTCCTGTGGGCCCTTCTCGGGGTGGTCATAGGCAGTTCTATCGGGGGTATGGTGCTTCATTGGAAGCAGGTCGCGGAGAGCGTGCCACGGATTAACGACATCACTACCGACACTGAGGATCCCCCACAGTTTGTCGTGATCCTGAGGCTTCTCAAGGGTGATGAAAATTCTCCTGTTTATCGGGGAGAGGTGGTGGCCGCCCAGCAGCGGAATGCATATCCGGATATCATACCGCTCGTCCTCCCTGTTCCGCCGGACCAGGCCTTCGAAAGGGCCGTGGCCGCGGCAAGGCAACTGGGATGGCAGATCATTTATGCTGACAGGAACGCGCGATGCATTGAAGCTGTTGACACGACTTTCTGGTTTGGGTTCAAGGACGATATTGTGATCAGGCTCAGACAACAAAATTCAGGGAGCCGGATCGATATACGCTCGGAATCGCGTGTCGGCGTGAGCGATCTCGGCAAAAATGCCGAAAGGATACGAAAATTTCTCCGTGCGATGAAGGATTAGAAATGAGTCTTGCCTTCTGCTCAATATTCAGCTTGTAAGAGTTATTGGGCCATTGTTGCTTATGTGTTTTGCATCTTCTTTATTTTTTTTATGATTTCCTTCATAAAAGCGGGGAGGTCTGAAGGTTGACGGGATGTGATTAAATTGCCATCCACGATCACCTCTCTGTCTTCATAATTTGCCCCAGCTGCCTTCATCTCGGGCACAACTGAGCGATAACAGGTTGCGTACCCTTCATGAGCCCGGCAGAAATCAATATTTGCGGACCGTGGCAGATTGCGGCGACCGGTCCATTTTTGTCAAAGAAATCTCTGGCTATTTCAAGGGCCTTTTGCTCTTTTCTGATCGCCTCCGGTGCCTTGCCGCCAGGGAGTATGAGGAAGTAGTAATCTCCGGAATAAACATCTTTGAGAGCCGTGTTAACTTCAACTTCGTACCCCCTCTTGCCAGTGATCGTTCCTTTTTTCATGGAAGCTATATCGACATCATGTCCTTCTTCAAGCATCCGGTAATAGGGTACGAGGAGTTCCGTGTCTTCAAAGTTGTCTGCGCTTAGTATCAATATCTTCATGGCTGATGATACCGCCTTATCCCGGCAGCTTGACTGCGAGGACTTCGACTTTTTCGATAACAGGCGGTTGAGCCAGTAATTCGGACGCCTTTGCCATCAGTGCGGCGGCCACACGGCCGGAAAGGTGGGCCTGACGGCCCGCCTCGTCAGGGAACGCATCGAAGATACCAAATGTCGTTGGCCCGAGACGGATCGCAAACCAGGCAATCGTGGCTGGCTCCTCCAGGACTATCGCAAGCCCCCCTCGGAGAAAGGCCTCCACTTCGGCTTCTTTTCCCGTCTTTGACTCCAGTCGAACAAACAGTGCTGTCTTGACCATGACATCCTCCTTATAAAAAAATAACCGTATTCTGATGCATATCCTTAGTCACAACTTATCACATAATTCAGATAAGTCAAGGCAATGTATGAGTTGTGTAGAGAACACATAAACTGTCCG
>PLXX01000159.1 GCA_003153275.1 Nitrospiraceae bacterium
CTTCCGGGACTTGAGGAAGCTCTTTTCGGGTTTATTATTTTCTCGAAAAACTCTATGCGAATGTGCTCCACACCCAAAATGCCTCCACAGCACTCCGAAATCAGCTTCTGAGGATATAGTTGCGGTATTGCTGCTGTCTCCTGTCCTGTCTTGACAACTCTCCTATATCTGCTACTATTTCTATAGGATGCTATTCTAATTAAAAGGAGACAAAATCATGGATTTGAAATTGACCAACATGGAGGCTGTCGCGGTCTTGACCGCACTGCAGCATTATCAGAAAGAAGTAGAAAAAATGGCGGATGAAAAAGGCGTTCAGATCGAGAAACAAACATTAAAGGGCCTGATCAGCAAGCTGGAGTCAATGCCTGCGGGTGAAGTTCCGTAGGCCATAAGCAGGCATGGGGCCCCTGGTCCCTAACGGATGGCCCCAAAATGCCCAAATGTATATTTATGCTAATCAGTATTGTTGAATAATTCAATAGCATGACAGGAGGTGCTCAATGGCTGTACTCGTAGTTTCCGGCCTGAAGATACAGATCGATGACGAAGGGTATCTTGAAAATCCGGATGACTGGAATGAAAAGGTGGCTTGTGCGTTGGCAGAGAAAGAAGGCGTCGGTGAGCTCACCGAAGACCGAATGGAGATCATCAGGTTCCTGAGAGACCATTACAAGAAATATAACTTCTTTCCTATCCTCAGTTCCATCTGTAAAAATGTCCACCAGCCCAGGGAATGTGTGAACGAAGAGTTCATGTCGCCGATTACAGCTTGGAAAGTGGCAGGACTTCCGAAACCTAATAGGCAGGTGATAGGGTATCTCAGGGGAGAAGGAGGGGTTGTATAATAATAGTTACCGTTAATGTCACCTGAAAACTAAAATAAAACGCCGGCGAGACAGGGCTATTATCATCACTGGTATGAACAAAGGGGGGAAGAGCTGGGACTTATATTGGTGCGGTGAAATACAGCTCTGCCGTTCCGGTGATTTACCTCATTATGGGTTCTGAACCGCAAGTAAGAATACGAACAGCGTAGACAATAGGACCGAGATGAAACCACCCATAAGAGATATTATTTAGAAGAGGATGGAATGAATAGAAAACAGGGTATACATGATGAGATTACAAAGGTTGCGTACGAACTTTATGAAAAAAGAGATGGAGTTCATGGGCATGATGTAGAGGATTAATTAGAGGCAGAAAAGATAGTGGCGGAAAAACATGAAAGACATGCAAAGGAAACAGGGCAAGGAGTTGATGTTATCGAAAAACCAACGGAGGGATTTCGGCGGACTGTAAAAAAAGAAGGGTTTTATAAGAAAGGTTGAGAGACGCCCGTTATAACGTCAATCAACAGCGAGCAAAGTCTTGCCGCAATTATTACACACATGGGTCGCAGGTCACCGTGTCGCATGGCCACCTTGCTTTTTATGAAGCCTGTATGGGCAATAAGAATGATCGAGTGGCAACGAAGGGGTAAGCGCTGGATTTCAAGAGGGGTGAGCATAAGCTCTCGATCTTAAAAGGAGAAAGTCATGAAAACAATGTCTGAAGTGCTTGTCATATGTTCGATGCTAGTCCTGCTGCTTACAGGATGCGCGAGTCTCCAGCCACAGGTCAGCGTGAGTGAGAAAGAGAGCGGAAAAGTCGTGGAGTTGAAAGCAGAGAGCTTCAAATTCGAGCCCAACAACATAAGGGTCTTTGAGGGAGCTATGATCATTTTTCGCATCGAAAACAGTTCTGGTTCTGCACACAACTTTACGATCATAAATCGACAGAAGCAGATCCTAAAGGAGGTTGCCCTTCCGGCTAAGGAAGCGGTAGATATTAACGTCTCCTTTGCAGACCCAGGAGTCTACGAGTTCTTCTGCGACAAACCTCTTCATTCCTCATTTGGCATGAAGGGACAGGTTGAAGTGATAAAGAGAGGACCCGGCATTTCAAAATAGGACCATTATAGGGACGAAAGCCTTTATCTCGGTGCCAGAATATCTTTAGGGCACCTTGATGAGGGCTTTGCGTCCCGACAATCTGTCTGTCCCAACAGAGAAGATTGAAAGCCATAGCAATCATACAGGGACAAATTCGTGTATGAAAATAACGGGTCTTTTATTGTGACGCATCATTCTGGAACGCCTGATAAGATGAACAATCCCCTGGGTCTTGAAAGCTGCACCCAGTTTCGCTGATCTGACTTCTTTATAGCCTATGTTCTGATATTCAATAGTGGAATGTCTCTGTCGAATAATCTGACCGATTGTCACCTTTCCCGCGCAGAGTAATTCTCTGAATTCTTCATCGAGTTCATCCATAGCGATCCACGATCGGGCGAACAATACGGTATTGATTGCCCCAATTTTATTGCAGGGAACGTCAATGCTGATGTCACGTTGCATGATATCTATTGCAGTGAAATACTTTGAAACTTCACAAGGATAAACGTATGGTTTTCCCTGATACAAAATGAATGGCGCTACGTTGACCGCAAGAGTATTTTCCAGGAGTTCTGTAACCGTATCAGTGGTTAAAATAGCTCTGCGTCGTTCAGCCTTTACCTTTGCCAACAACTTCTCTAATTGCTGCAGGGGTCTACTGTTATGTTCTGCAGAAACTTGAAGTTGCTTGGCTTTTTTTCTGTCTGGTGACTCTTTCACCTCTTTTGTTAAGTATATCCCATTCTGGTCTCATATAACAGTTTATCCCCATCCGTCACACTTTTTGATATACTTTATAAAATGGTGGATAGCGAACATAAATCATCACCAGTTTTTTTGTTGGTTTGTGAANNACGAGGCTGAACTGTTTGATCTAAAGAGGATAAACCGATGTGGTCTTAAACCATGCGCCTGGGGCACGTCTGCTGGTTTTATTGATCTGGTGGAACAAGCGGGACTCGATGCGGAAAAGTATATTTTGCAACGGCTTGATTATGTGTTGATGGATGACGTGAGGATCAAGGCGGAGTTAATGATCTTCGATAAGCTGCAGCTGATCAAAGACCTGCTTAAGGATGCCGAGATACATTTCACGCCGTTGCCGCTTAACAGGTATGACAGGGTAATCGATGCGACCGGCGTGTCCCGTGCCCTGTTACCGCCGATCGAAGACGACATCGTCATGGGGTGTCGGCAATATCTCATTGAGACAGCGGAACCGCTGGAAAACAGGATCAAGCTCGGAGGCATAGGCTATGCGTGGTGCTTTCCGCTCTCCCGCAACCTCTACCATGTCGGCTGCGGCAGCCTTCTGGCGGACCCGCAACGTATCCTCAAAGACCTCGGCTGGCTTGAAAGCACCTCCCCTCAATATGAAAAAAAGATCCTGTGCAGCTGTACCGGTAATATCCGGCTGACAGGCCCCTTCCAATCTCAGCCCTTTGTCAGCGAAGAAGTCGGGGAAGAAATCTGGGGCATCGGAGAGGCGATCGGTTGTGTGGCTCCTCTGGCCGGGGATGGCGTTGTGCCCGGAATGCAGACCGCGCAGCTTCTGCTGAACAACTGGGACAAGCCGCAGGAATACACGAATGCGGTACTTGGTGAATTTCGCTGGATGAAGGATGAACGGGGTGTAATCGATAAGTTGAGAAGGGCAGAAGCTATGGGGTTCCGGGAAGCCGGTGTCCTCAGAAAAAATTCGAAGAGGATGGGAATGCACGTGGGCCTGAGGGACGCCTTCTCCCTGCTGAAGAATTTACGATAAATCAAAGGAGGCGGGGTCTGTCCGGACTATGGCTGCGAATCTTTCCAAATTAGAAGTTGTTCAGCGATTCTTCTCAGGGACCGGGTTTTCTTACGACCAGGTGGCCACGATCTTTCCTGAGTGGCGAACGGTCTTCAACGAGTTGCCGGACTTCCTTCGACAGACCACGTGGGTATCCGACTCCCTGGCCATAATGAAAGAAAACGGTTTCTCTGACATCACGAGCAAATCTCTCACTTTTGGCTCATCGGCCATCGCTACGGCGCGGAAAACGTAGGCCTCACGTCATTAAACATCCGGATGATGTCCCAGGGGGTCCTAAGCGCCAATCTGCCATAGTCGTTATTCGGGAGATCCCCTTCTATCTCCATGACTGCTGATCTCAAGCGCCTCTCGATCTCAGTCTTCATTGCCTCTGCAGTGGATTGTAGAAGTATCAGAAATTCTCCCCGGAGTTCAGGGGAGTTCTGCCGAAGAGCTTCGAGAACACGTAGCCGTATGTCCCTGGTAAAAAACAGGAGGGCCGGGGCAAGAGAGGTCAGATCGGGACCTGTTATAGAGCCTGTGCGGAGGCATTGCTCTACTTCCTGCAGGTCATCCGCTATCTGATAGGCCTCGCCGACTTTCAGGCCGTAACAACGCCACTTCTGCCTGAGCCTGTCATCGGTCCTGGCCGCAAGCGTCCCCAGTTGGCAGGCTGCGGCGAAGAGTACGCCTGTTTTGAGGTAGATAACTTTCTCATAAAACGCTGCGCCAGCACTGTCGTTTTCGAACGTTTTAATAAGCGAGCAGGAGTCCAGGGGTTCCTGGTAAGCCCCCCGGGAGACCTCAGCGATTGCATTTGAGACAATTAGGCCCTCCTCTCTCCCAACTAGCTCATCCTCTGAATCGCCGAGGCGAAGATAATATCGCCAATGAGGACGGGCCTTCGGGATCCTTCGAGGGTCCAGAGGGCGGGAAGATCTCTTCTTTGTTCGTGCTGATCCACGAAGTCGTCATGAATCAAGGTTGCTGTCTGGATCAGTTCCAACGCAATCGCCCTTGGAAGAGCGTCTTCCAGCGCGCCTCCGAGAGTTGCTGAGACCATGCAGACAAGGGATCCTCTGATTCTCTTGCCGCCTGTAAGGACCTTCGATCCATTATCCGAGGGTAACCCTGCATATCCCAGCAGGCTGGACAGTTGATAAGTAAAGCCCTCGTCCAGTAAAGGCTTCACGCTTTCAGTATAATCCTGAAAACGGCTTAACATGGGATACGCTCCTGCATACTCGTCATGGCAAGCAATCCGCCGCTATCCGGCGACTCTCCAGATCAACAGTCCCCCTCCGAGGAGTATCACCCCAAGACTGATGCATTTCAGAAGGGTCTCGTATCGCAGAAGAAGCGCCTGTTCCTCACCGCTGAGGTTCGGCCATCGCCGTTTGAGTTCCTTATAAGGCCGGGAGGCCTTGATCTCTATGGAGCTGAAGAGGGCCATGGAGAGGGCCAGAAGCAACACGGGAAGTGATATGCTATTCGTCTGCATTATATAGCCCGCTAGAACCGGCAACCCGCCCCAAGAAAAGGCGAACCACCGATCCGTATGGAATCTGCCACCAAACCACTCGAGGTTATAGGCGAAGACAAAGAACCCCTCCAAAATGGCGACTACAAAGAGGAGAGGGACGTATTGGATCATATAGAAGATGGCTATGCTGTATGCCAAGGAGAGAGAGACCAGGGCGACAACCCACAGCTGAGTTTTCGTAAAGACGGTTCCCCAGGGCTTTATCCCCTTGCTTCCCAGAGCGTCGAGGGCGTGGGCCGCAATCCCCAATCCAAAAAAATAAATGATTACGATCGCCAGGACCCGGTCATAGGATACGCGCGACGCAAGGAGAGAGCCGATTACGGAGAAAGACAGGACCATGCCGGTGTATGGCAGGAACAGGAGACCGATGAAGGTCCTGAATCTGAGCGGGCCGAACTTCGGCACAAACCATTCGGACCCTCTGGAGGGCAGCCCGCTATCTGTTGGACTGTTCATGCTCCGGCCTCCCTCCATTGATTTGAAAAAAACCGTCCGGAACTCCAATCGAAGTCCTTAAATTCCGGAACCTCACTTCTCTTTTAGGGATACCGTTTGGCGTGAACTCTCTGACCTCCAATGGCAGCCAGCGGGTCTTGTCGATAATAAAATAATAGAGCGTCAGGACGCCGGCAAGGAAATGGTCCTCAGCCAGGACTTCAATGCGCACATGGCCATCCTGCTCGGACACGCTGACATCTCCGTGACGCCTGTCCGTGAGACTGTGCTCGATGTTTTGGATCAGGAGGCCCATATCGGTCTGATCGATTCGCTGCCCTGTCGCAGTATGGAGGAGAGTGCTGTCTGGAGAAAGGTGGAGTTTTAGAAATCCGAACAATCCCACCGGCTTTACGGTAACCTTGCCATCATCGCCAGGATAGACGAGGATCATGCCCGCATAGGGAGACTTCATATCAATACGGATATGGTTAGGTTTCTTAAAGGTGTAAAGAAATCGTTTCGTCTCAGCAACCTGACCCTCATGGTAAACTTTCACCTCCGTTTCCATCTGATAGTCCTTTACCTGTGCATAGACGTCTTTCACCTTCCCGATGATGACCGTTGCGATCTAAAGAAAAATGGAATGGCTATCCCCTTTGCAGGCTCTAAGGTGCGGTGTATTCTTATCGGCGAGGCCCCTGGAGAAAATGAGATCAAGCAAGGGGAGCCTTTTGTTGGCAGATCCGGCAAACTCCTTATGGACAAATTCCAGCAACAAGGATTTACCAGAGAAAACTTTTTGATTCTCAACTCGACGAACTGCAGGCCAGTGCATTTGAAAGAAGGGAGAGTTCGCAATGGTAAGCCAACCCTCACTGAAATAGAGGCATGCAAGGTTCATAATAACATATTGATAGAAGTATCGCCAGGTTCTTTCTATTGCATTAATCAGCCCCCTGGCAGCTGAACGAAAACGGTCTACACACCTCTTAAATAACAATTGACTATTAGCTTATGATCAAGTATTTATTAGACAGAGAGTACGTTCCGAATATATCCCATAGGTGCATCAAAAGAGTGTCAACATTTATAGAAAGTAGAGGACTGACAAGGAAAATGAAGAAGTCGTTTTAGTTGGTTGATTTTTACAAGGAAACATGCGACAACGCACGGTCGTAATCAAGGAGGAAGAACAATGAGTAATGACAAGACTAAACACGCAACGTTGCATTTCTTACCACCTCTGCCTTACCCGGATAACGCGCTTGATCCCGTAATCTCCGCAAATACGATTGGCTTCCACTACGGCAAGCATCNNGCATCACAAGGGATATGTCGATAACCTGAACAAGCTGATAGCAGGAACGGAGTTTGCAGACCTGCCGTTAGAAAAAATTATCACCGCGACAGCCGGCAAAGCTGACAAGATCGCGATCTTTAATAATGCAGCGCAAACATGGAACCACACCTTTTACTGGCACAGTCTGAGGCCGAAGGGCGGTGGTGAACCACCCGCAGTGTTGAAGAAAAAGATCGAGGCTTCCTTCGGCACCTTGGATGGTTGCAAGAAGGGGTTGGTGAATGCGGCACAACCCAGTTCGGGAGTGGCTGGGCGTGGCTCGTGCTGGATGGCGACAAGCTCAAGGTGGTCAAGACCGCTAATGCCGATTCACCGTTGACCAAGAGCATGAAGCCGCTAATGAACATCGACGTGTGGGAACACGCCTACTACGTGGACTATCAAAACCGCCGCGCGGACTATGTCAACGCAGTGCTGGATAAACTGATTAATTGGGATTTCGCGGCAAAGAACCTTGGCTGATGGCAGCCTAAACGGTCGCATGCTTTATCCTAAAACAAGCCTAACAAGGGCTTCGCCCACCCCGTACCGGCGTGCAGCTCGCGTCGGGTGAGCTTTACCGTTGTCGAGGGCGCGCGGGGCTTCGTCTCGCGTAAAACTGTAATAGTAGCATTAAGTCACACCAAAGGAGGAAAGAAAATGTCAACCAAGAAAAATTTCACTACTGAGGAAGCCCACGAAATCGGTGACAAATTGGGCATTGATTGGAGCCGCTTCGACGCTGAGCAATTCCGCATGGGTTTGGATGTTGAGTTGGAGCATGGTCTGCGTGACCCGTCAACGAACGTGACAGGCGACGACCCCATCCTCACCGGCAAAGTCGCGCTTGCTCATCTCAACGAGTTTGCCGATTACTACACCCGTTTAACAAAGATGGAGCGCGAAGCCAAAGAGAAACGGAGTCAGAGCTAGTTCATGCATGTTTTTGTCCGCTGACGGAACTCCATCGGAAGTTCCGGCCCGTTCCAGGCAATAAAGGAAGCGCAGAAAAAGAAATAGGCAAGCCGGGAAGCAAGAGGGCACCAGCGCCGATGCGGAAGCGGACAACGAACACTTTGACGGTAAAACTACGGAATAGAGAATCGTCTGGTCACCGGGGTGATTGTCCGCACTGAGGAGGGCGAGTACATTCGTGTTGTGCAGAGGAAATAAAGGAGATGTCAAAAGGAGAAGCCATGAAAAAAGAGCTTATCATGAGCCGCAGGGAACTGCTTGCAGCGGCGACTGCACTGACGGTCATCTCGTGTGTCCCGAAAGGCTTGCTTGCTGCAGTGGCACAGGAGCAGATGCCCTACCGCACGCTCGGACGCACGGCTGAGAAAGTATCGCTTATCGGGTTGGGGGGCTACCACATCGGTAAGCAGGAGGACGAAAAAGAGAGCATCCGGATCATCCGGACCGCCATTGATAATGGCATCAACTTTATGGACAACTGCTGGGATTACAACGATGGCGTAAGTGAGATACGGATGGGGAAGGCGCTCAGTGACGGTTATCGCCACAAAGTCTTTTTGATGACGAAAATTGATGGGCGGGATAAACAGACGGCTGCGCGGCAAATCGATGAATCGCTACGACGTTTGCAGGCGGACCACATCGATCTGCTGCAGTTTCACGAAGTCATCCGCACGACCGATCCAGTGAGAATTTTCGGACCGGGCGGCGGCATGGAAGCCGCGCTGGCAGCGAAACAAGCCGGCAAAATCCGTTATATCGGGTTTACCGGCCACAAAAGTCCCGCCATGCACCTACAGATGCTGGAAACCGGCTTCAGCCATCAATTTACCTTCGACGCCGTGCAGATGCCTCTCAATGTCATGGACGCCCACTACGACAGTTTCGAGAAAAAAGTC
>PLXX01000034.1 GCA_003153275.1 Nitrospiraceae bacterium
TTTATTAAAGAGGAACTTCGGGCTAGAAGCCAGTGATAATAAAAAACAATATTTTGATGTATACTAGAGCAGTTCAAGTCAAAAGAATGATGTTGGGGGATCGGGCGATATTTCAGGACCAAATGCAACTTCCTTATTCATGGATCAAATGGGAAGAATAATTTCTTTCATTGCAATGAGTTGTTTCATCATTGTGCTTGATTGCACGGCCTTTGCCGCTGCTCCTTCGGTCCTAGTTGTCAAGAGCACGGACATTGAAGCTTATAACGAGGCGGTTGATAGCTTTGAAAAGAACTGTCGTTGTAACATCCGGGAGCTCTCGCTCACTGAGATAGATGAAAATACACTTCTTCATGACATCAGGGAAGAGGGGCCTGCATTAATTCTGACCGTGGGTGTTGATGCCCTGATAAGGGTGAGCAGCATCACGGACCGGCTGATAGTCTATTCAATGGTGCCAAATTCTTCGCTGATTAGCGCCCCAGGTAAAAACATTTCCGGGGTCAGCATGCATGTAACTCCGGAAAAATACCTGAGAGCGATGATTGATCTCTTCCCTGAAGCCAAGCGTATAGGGATAGTCTATGACCCGAAGAATCTCGATGCATTTGTGAAGGAAGCGGAACAGATTTCGCGCAGAAATGGCGTTGAGCTTGTCCTGCGAGAGGTCCAGCGTGTTGTTGATGTCCCCGCGACGATAGATTCCCTTAAAGGCGAAATAGATCTATTCTGGATGCTTCCCGATGCGACGGTGGTGAATACAGAGACATTCAAATATCTGCTTGGTTTTTCGTTCAGAATGAGGATTCCTGTTTTTTCCTTCTCAAAAAAATATGTTGAAAACGGCGCGGCTGCGGGTCTGTTTACGTTTCCTGTTGATATCGGTTCGCAGGCAGGGGAGATGGCGAGGCAGATTCTCACAGGCAAAGCGTTAAAAACTCCGCTGCGGGCCGATGCCAGAACAGCGACGGTGATGGTGAATGATCGCATACTTCAGAAGCTGGGCGTCGCGGTCAATAGCGAAGCCGCCAGGAGGGCTCTCCATGCTCAGTAGGGCTTTTAGAACGAGCTTTGGATTTCGGCTGTTCAGATTGTTTTCCGTTATTCTTTTCTTGATAGCCGTGGTCTTTACTTTTGCGATCGTCTCTTACGAGACCATGCTTATTCGGAAAGACCTGATTAGAGAGGGCAAAGTAATCCTGATACTGCTGGCGAGTCACACGAAGACATGGGTATACGCGGAGAATGCCGAAAAACTGAAGGATTCTCTCAAGGATGTCATGGCGTACGGAAACATCGATTCGGTGACAGTTTTCAATTCAAAAAGTAAAGTTTTGTATGATGACCATAAAACAAAAACAAACGCGCATGCAGGTGTCATGGATTATTCTTCGGTTGTTTTTTCGGATGGAGATAACGGTGCCTTCCACATAGCCGAGGCGCCGGGTACTTTTGATATCACATGCCCGGTAAAGATGGAACCCCCGAGCTATTCAGATGACATTCTGTACTTTGATAGACCGGATTCCCGAAAGACAGAAACGACCATCGGATACATCCGGGTAGGTATCAGCAAGGATAGGCTCATAAAAGAGGTCAGGCGGATTATTGGAAGAGTTGTGGTTGCTGTATTGTTTGCAATTTCGACTGGTCTGATGATCCTGATTATTGCGATCCACAGGGTGACCAAACCGCTGATTGCGCTGACAGAGTGGGTGAGGCAGTTTGGGAGAGGGGAGGCCGTTGCCATTATCCCGGTGAAAGGCGACGATGATATCGGCAGGCTGGCTGAAGCCTTTAATACGATGTCGCTGAACCTGACTAAACGTGATGAAGAAAAGAGCCAACTCGAAGCGAAACTCAGAAAAGCTGAGAAGATGGAAGCGCTTGGGACGCTCGCCAGGGGCATTGCCCACGATTTCAATAACATTCTCTCAACGATCAGGGGGTCGGTCTATCTTGTCGAGAAGAAATTCCATGATCACCAGGGACTTATGCACTACTCTAGTGAGATCCAGCAGTCAGTGTCAAGGGCACAGGGCCTGATCAATGGTCTACTGACTATCAGCAGGACGACGACGCTTGTTTTTTATCCGATCGATCTCAGTGAGTTGATCATAAAGCTTAGACCGATGATCGGGAATATTCTGGGGCCTGGCGTAGCAATACAAGTGGATCTCTGTCCGGTTCCGCTTATCATCCTGGGGGACGCCCAGCAGATTGAACGGATTATGCTGAATCTCGTCTACAATGCGCAGGACGCCATGCCCGGGGGAGGGAAGTTAATGTTCAGGACTGCTCAGGTTGAAATCAACGGCAGTGGTATGAGTCTGTTGCCGCTGAAACCGGGAATGTATGCATGCATTTCAGTTGCCGACACCGGGACCGGCGTCGATGCAAACACCAGGGAAAGGATATTCGAGCCTTTTTTTACTACTAAGGAAAGCGGAAAGGGGACTGGCCTCGGACTGGCTATTGTTTATGGTATTATTGAACAGCACCAGGGCGCCATTGAGCTCGATACCGTGCCGGGCAAGGGAACCATGTTTCATGTCTGGCTTCCGTTGTATCGGCTTTCCGCCGGAGAAACAGACAAATCGGGACAAGGGAAGGGTTTGTGAAAGTGAAAGATACTATTCTTATTGCAGATGACGACCGGTCCCTGCGTGGCATCATGAGGGATGTGCTACAGGATGAGGGGTTTTCTGTTGTCGAGGCTACTGACGGCAGAGGTGCGGTACGGATGTTTCGGGAAAGCCGGCCGCAGGCTGTTGTTCTCGACCTGAATATGCCGATGATGGGCGGTGCGGACGCCATGCGCATGATCCACCGGATTGACAGAAGTGTTCCGGTGATTATTCTTACGGCGTTTGGGGACGTGCCGACTGCGGTCGGCATGATCAAAGAAGGGGCGTATGATTTTACACTGAAGCCCCCTGAGTTTGACCGACTGATTATCACGATCAGAAAAGCGGTCGCGGCGAGGAGCCTTGATGTGCAGCTTGCGTCATCACTGGAAGACAGATTCGGCAGGAGTGAACCTGTCAGGTCAGTTATCAGGCAGATCAAGCAGATAGCGCCGACCGACATGTCAGTGATCATTCAGGTAGAGACCGGGACTGGAAAATCCATTGCAGCCGGGGTAATCCATAATCTGAGTCGCAGGGGGAACGGACCCTATGTGAGTGTGGATATCGGGCTGATTCCTGAACAGCTTGTTGAGAGCGAGCTATTCGGGTATAAGAAAGGGGCTTTCACCGGGGCTGACCGGGACCAGAAAGGATATTTCGAATCGGCGGATTCCGGAACAATTTTTTTGGATGAGCTTGAGAATATGTCTCCGCATATACAGATGAAGCTTCTGAGCGTTCTTGAGAGAAAAGTCGTCTGTCGTCTCGGCACTCCGCACCCTGTCAGTATTGACACCCGGGTGATCTCTGCAACCAATGCGGATATCACGCGGCGAGTCGAGGAGCGTCTCTTCAGGGAAGACCTCTTCTATCGTCTCGGAGAGTTTGTGATCACGATGCCGCCGCTGCGGGAGCGGTCCGGAGATATTCTTTTCTTTGCGGAAAAGTTTATACGGGAGTCATGCTCCGAGTTCAATAGGCAGATAAGGGTTCTTGCTCAGGATGCAGTCGAGGTCCTTATGCGCCATTCCTGGCCGGGGAATATTCGCGAACTGAAAAATGTCATTAAAAGAGCGGTTCTTTTGACTGCAGATGATATTATTGGACGTCAGCATATCGAGTTGATGCAAGGGAACAAGCCAACTACGCCGTCGTTGCAGGGTTTAAGCCTTAAAGAGGCTATGCGCGATGTAGAACAAAGACTTATAGCAGAAACATTAAAAAATACCGGGTTCAATAAGGTCCGGGCTGCAGAAATTCTAGATACAAGTTATACCAATCTGCTTGCCAAAATTAAGGAGTACGGAATCACTGCTCACGAGAAACAAGATGGTCTCCGCGGGAACAAAAATTTTTTATAGTGGTACCTGATCTCTTTGCTGCAGCACATTCTTTCCTTCCCTGATCTACTTTCTTCGAAATACTTTTTGCTCACAATGTGAATAGAGTATCCAAAGTTTGAATACTCGTATCCTTAGGCACAGGTTATGTGTTAGATATTCTATTCGAGGAGTCTCGGGCAAAAAATAGCCGGAAAAAGATGTTTTTTC
Source organism: Nitrospiraceae bacterium (assembly GCA_003153275.1). Lineage (GTDB taxonomy): Bacteria > Nitrospirota > Thermodesulfovibrionia > Thermodesulfovibrionales > UBA6898 > PALSA-1316. The sequence continues at coordinate 4,181 of PLXX01000034.1, forward strand.
ATGACAAGTCCGCTGATCTCTCATTGCAAATCAGCGGGTTACGGAATTATTGGAAAAGTGTAATGAGACGGGATAAAGCTCTTTCTAGCTACTGTAAATCTGTACCGATATTAATAAATTTTGAGTGGCATTTGATTTGCTATTTAAACAATGGCTAATAAGTGGGGTGGGTAACAGTTAGAAGCTGAAACGTCGGGGGAACAGATCGAAGAATGAGCAGGATGTCCGCTTGGGGAAAAAGGAACCGGCGGACACCTGCTGAGGGTCTTGAGGGCTGGGAGAAGAATAAATGGCAGTCGAAGGGGAGGCTTGCATACGGAATTCTGCCGGACTCAAAAGGGGCGGAAGGCGAGGGCGGCGCAGCATAGTGATCAGGGCAATGCTGTCGAAAAGAGAAAGAGAAGTGCCTAATTGGTTGAACTGAGGGAAGACATCCTGGGAAGCTTCAGTGATCCTGAATATCAGCGAACGGATGGTGAATTATCATGTCGGAAATATCCTGTGCACGCTTGACGTCAGCAGCCGACTGCAAGCTGTATCAGAGGCCACGGGAGAGGGGTATTATGCAAGCTCCTGAACGCATGTCGGAGACTGTGCTGGTTATCGAAGACGACCATAGCGTTAGAAACATTCTACGCGTGATGCTGGAGCAGTCAGGCTATGCCGTTATGGAGGCCTGTGATGGAGAAGAAGGCGTGAATGTTTATAAAGTTAATGGTAGGTTCATTCATCTGGTCCTCTCGGATGTTATCATGCCCAAAAAAAATGGGCGTCAAGTTTATGACGAGATCAAAGAGCTGGACAAACATGCAAAGGTCCTGTTTATGAGCGGCTACTCTGTCGACGTACTTTATAACAGAATGATTATGGAGAAAGGTTTTCATTTCATACAAAAACCTATGAAACCGCGGGAACTTCTCGTTAAAATCAGGGAGATGCTGGACACATAAGAAACATAATGGGCTTGGGCTGGGATAACAGGCCTCAGGAATCATTAACGCGACGCACAGGGATTGATTGGGGATTGGGACTGTCGCATATTTCTGAGGCCTGTTATTCGGGGTAGCAATGCAGCACTGAAAATCTGCTGTTGAATCTTCTGTCAATGCCATTTGTTCCGTTCACAATGTGATCAACACGGCCACCGGATGGACGATTCTCTGGCCATCCTCCTCTTAACGACGTTTTGCGACCGCCGGCTGTTTTATCTTGACGCTTCCAGAGAAAAAGTGTAAAAGTATCATAGCTGTTAATATATGACACAACAGGAGGTTTCATGGACATTGTTGGGACGTTCAAGGACAGTATCGAAGTGGCCAAAAAGAACCCGATTATTTTTGTGCCTACGGTTGCTGTGGGTCTGATTACCACCGCGGTTTCCATAGTCCTTATTGGTGGGGCGATGACGCCGGCAGGCACGATGGGTGGTATGGGGTCTCCAGCTGGTGCAATGGGGGCAGTCGGTGCTGCCATGGGGCTTGCTGCCTTGCTGAGCATTGTCGGCATGGTATTGGGCCTTGTAGCCCATGGGATGACGGTCGGTATGGCCCAGGAGGCGATAGCTGTGGGGACGACAAATCTGAATACCGGCATATCGGTTGTTACCAGCCGTCTCGTACAGCTCATTCTTGCAGCAGTGCTCGTTGGGATTGCTGTCGGTGTCGGTATGATGCTGCTCGTCATTCCCGGCATTATTGCCGCATTTTTATTTATGTTTACCTTTGTGATTATCATCGTCGAGAATATCGGTGCCGTTGATGCCATGAAAAAGAGCTTCGAACTAGTGAAGGCCAATCTGGGCGATCTTATTATACTGTTCATAGCGGTGATCGGCGTCGGGATTGTTATCGGTATCATCAGTATGATATTCAGGTTTATTCCGGTGCTCGGTCAACTGGCAGGCAGTCTGCTGATGGGGCTATTTGGCGGATATATAACGATTGTTATCGTTAAGGTATATCAGGGATTGACGAAGAAGGTTCAGCCAGAACTGACATAGCGGGTGCAGTTTGCGCATGATTTCACGAAGCATACGAAGGGAGGAGGTGATCACAGATATGAAGATGGTTAAGATTATGACGATATGCCTGCTCATTTTTGGGCTGGTATCTGCTATTGCATTTGCCGGTGCGGCTGAGGACAAGGGGAAGACCTTGTTCAACGACGCAAAGTTTGCTGGAGGTTCAAAGGCCTGTGCTTCCTGTCACAAGGACGGTAAGGGTTTAGAGAATGCTACCGACAATAAGGAATTCAAGCTTGCGGGCAAGACCTAGAAGAGTCTCGAAGAAGCGATTAATGTCTGTATCGTAAATATGAATAAGGGCAACGCTATTGACGTAAAGTCTGAGGACATGAAGGCAGTGGTTGCTTATGTCAAGTCATTCAAGAAGGGCAACGCAGAAGCAAAGCCTGAAACGAAGCCGGCAGCAAAACCAGCCGCAGGATATTGATCTATTTTTCAGGGAGGGATGCATGCAGATGCATCCCCCAGCGATTCCGCAACCTTGGCAAGCATATTAATACAACCCTTTGATTTGATGATGGATTTCATCTCAAGGTAATTCCGAGCAAATTCGCATTGAAGAAAAAGTTTTACTTGACGATTATAACTGATATGTGTATAATATATCAGTTAAAATGGAGAAATTTATGAGACATAGGTCACATCTTACGGCTCAAGAGAGGAAGCTCGTCTCACGG
>PLXX01000143.1 GCA_003153275.1 Nitrospiraceae bacterium
GGAAACATATTTCAGGGACTTCCGATTGACGCTTCTGGCTATCACGGCAATCTGTGGACCCTGCTGAATCCTTATGGCCTTCTTACTGGTATACTCTTCCTGCTTCTCTTCCTGGTTCACGGATCGATTTATATTGCAATGAAAACAGAGGGTGACCTAAGGAAGCGGGCAGAAAGACTCGGATTAAAGCTCTGGACAGTCCTTCTGACCGTCGCTGTGGCCTTTCTGGTGCTGACATACTTCCAAACAAATATTTACCTGAATTTTATTAACAATCCCGCCCTGCTTTTGATCCCAACAGCGGCGGTTGTTGCCCTTTTGTCAGTCAGACCTCTTCTCGCAAAAACAAGATATGCCGGGGCTTTTTTTGCATCGTGCCTGACAATACTGCTGATCGTCCTGACTGGAATCGTCGGACTCTATCCCAATCTTATACCATCAAGCCTTGACAGGAATTACGGCCTGACCATATTCAATTCATCATCGAGCAAGTACACGCTGACGATTATGACAATGGTTGCGCTTATTTTTGTGCCGGTCGTCATTGCCTACCAGTTATGGGTACACCGGACATTCAAGGGGACCGTTAACCGGAATAATATGGACGGATACTGAAAGACCCGCCGGTCAGATTAAGACCGACGGGCCATTAGGAATTCTGTTTTTGAGGCTTTGTCAGAGTATCTACTTGGCAGGTGCAGGTGCCGGGGCCACCGGTGCAGCAGGCTGCACTCCCTGTATCGGGCCGCCACTCCCGGGTGCCTGAGGAATGTTCTTCTGCGCAGAACTTTCGGTCCTGATCGGTCCCGACTTCACCACCGAACTCCCCTTGGAAGTGACAACTGCCAGCATTAATGACGTCAGCATAAAGACAATCGCCGAACCGGTCGTCAGTTTACCCAGAACCGTTGCGGCTCCGCGGGCACCAAAGAGCGTCTGGCCGGAACCACCGAAGGCAGCTCCTAGTTCAGCCCCTTTACCGCTCTGGATCAGAACGATAAAAATCATGAAGAGGCAGACAATAACATGAACAATCAAAAGAAATATTGTAAGCATCAGTTCTCCTTTTTAAATGATACGATCTTATAAAAACTCTCGGACTTCAGGCTCGCGCCGCCGACAAGGGCACCGTTGACATCATTACAGGCCATCAGGCTATCGACATTTTCAGGGGTAACACTACCGCCATACAGTATCCTGATCGCGTCGGCCTTATTGCCGTATATATCCCTCAACGTCTTTCTGATAAAGGAATGGACCTCCTGCGCCTGCTCAACAGTTGCTGTTTTCCCGGTTCCGATTGCCCATATGGGCTCATAGGCAACCACGAGATTGTAAGGGTCCACATCCACCATCCCCTGCTCCACCTCGCGTTTGATAATCTCAAAAGTCCTGCTTGACTCACGCTCGTCAAGCGACTCACCCACACAGAAGATCACTCCAAGACCGGCCTTATGTGCCGCTCTTATCTTCCTGTTCACCACCGCATCATCCTCATGGAAATACTGTCTCCGCTCGGAATGACCGATAATGACATGGCTGCAACCTACGTCAAGCAGCATACCTGGAGCAACTTCGCCGGTATATGCGCCCTTCTCTTCCCAGAACATATCCTGGGCTGACAGCTGAACAGCGCTTCCTTTCATCTCATCACTCGCAGCCAACAAAGCGGTAAAAGCAGGCGCGACAATGATATCCACACCGGTAATCCCCCCGGTCATCGGAATAAAACTCTTCAGGAAATCCCTCGTCTCCTGTATCGTCTTATTCATCTTCCAGTTAGCGGCGATAAAATAATTCATAGCAGTTAATATATCGCATCCCCCACCGATTAATCAAGATTCCCTCTGTCGGAAACTACTTTCCAGGAGGAAGATTAAACCTGTTCATGGCCTTGTCCGGGCCTTCCCTTACTATGCATGCAACTGCATCTGCTGCAGTAACAATCGCTTCCCTGATTGCAGGCAGTTCATCTTTTCTGAACTTTGACAGGACATAGTCCTCAGCCAGCATACGCTGGTCCCTTCCGATACCGATCTTAACCCTGATAAAGGCATTGCTTCCAATATTCTGAATGATGGATTCAACCCCCCGGTGTCCTCCTGATGTCCCCTTTTTCCGTATTTTAAGCCGTCCGCAATCAAAGTCAAGATCGTCATGTATTACGATAATGTTTTCAACTGAAATATTATTTTTACTGAGTAGTTCCCTTACTGCACTGCCGCTTCTGTTCATAAACGTCAACGGCTCCAGAAAGATGGTTTTTTCATCTCCGATGGAGCCGCTGCATGTCTTATAATCAGGCCGCTCCCTGCATTCAAGACCAAGGCGGCCGATAATCTCATCAAGGACAAGGAATCCGACATTATGGCGGGTCCAAGCGTATTTCTTTCCCGGGTTTCCAAGCCCGGCAACAAGCCACAAAAACTATTTCTCCTTCTTCGTTGCGGCTGCGCCTTCCTCTTCTTTTTTGCCCTTCTTGGCAAGCTCTGGTTCGACTGCAACTTCAGCAGCAGCCTCGGCAGTCGCTTCCACTTCAACAACAGGGGCAATAACCGTCACGATAACATCATGCGGATCAGTAATCAGCTTGATGCCCTCGTCCATCTTAAGGTCGCCGACATGAAGAGACTGGCCGACTTCATATTTCGATATGTCAACCTCGATCTTCCCTGGTATATTATCGGGCAGGCATTCGATCTCGATCTCCCGGAGCACATGCTGGAGGATACCCGCATCTCTTTTTACGCCTATCGGCTCACCGGTCGTTGCAACATGAACCGTTATCCTGACCTTTTCAGTGAGGGAGACCTCAAAGAAATCCGTATGGAGAAGTTCCCTCTTGATCGGGTCGACCTGGAAGTTCTTCAACAGAGCCAATTTCCTGTCCCCATCACTGAAATTCAGATCGACCATCACCTGCTCGCCGGCCACCGTATTGATAAGCTTAGCCAGCGCTATCCTGTTAATCTTGATCGACTGCGCCTTTCCCTCTCTATACACAATAGCCGGGATCATCCCGTCCCTTCTCAGAGTACGTGCTGCCCCTTTTCCGTGTTCTTCTCTTTTTTCAGCTGCCAGACTCACTTTTTCCATGTTGCCTCCTCTTTATTCGTCTCGCCTTTAACAGGCTGGGACTTGTGCAGTATTCATTAAGCCAATGGCCTAAACAAAAAGCGAACTGATTGACGACTCCTCATTGATCCTCTTGACCGCCTCGCCAAGCAGTGATGCGATACTCAGCACGGTCAATTTCCCGCATTGTTCTTTCTTGCTGTCAAGCTGTATGGTGTTCGTGACGATCATCTCTTCAATGACAGAATTGCTGATCCGCTCTACGGCAGCCCCCGAAAGAATGGCATGCGTGCAGGCAGCCGAAACCCTGCTTGCCCCCTTACCCTTCAGCGCAGCGGCTGCCTGTACCATCGTACCAGCCGTGTCCACCATATCGTCGAGGAGGAGCGTATCACAACCCATTACATCACCAATGACATTCATGATCTCGCATTCATTTGCCTTTTCCCTGCGCTTGTCGATGATCGCAATTGAACACTTCAGGCGCTTGGCAAACGACCGGGCACGCTCAACGCCGCCGGCATCAGGGGAGACAATGACAAGATTGTTCAGATCATATTTGCTTTTAATATAGTCGAGCAGGACCGGGGCCGCATACAGATTATCGACGGGTATGTTGAAAAAACCCTGGATCTGTCCCGCATGCAGGTCCACCGTCAGAACGCGGTTCGTACCCACCGCAGTTACAAGGTCCGCCACCATCTTGGCGGAGATTGGGACGCGGGGCTGGACCTTTCTGTCCTGGCGGGAATATCCATAATACGGGATGACTGCCGTTATCCTCGCGGCCGAGGCCCGTTTAAGGGCATCGATTATCAGCAAAAGCTCCATGATGTTGTCATTGACCGGCGTGCTGGTAGGTTGTATGACAAACGCATCAGACCCCCTGACATTCTCGTTCAACCGGACCATAATCTCTCCGTCGCTGAAGCGGCAAACAGTAGCATCCCCAAGACTGATGCCAAGATATACAGAAACCTCGCGCGCAAGTTCAGCATGGGCCGTTCCTGTAAAAAGCCGTAATTCCTGAGGCATACCGTTATTCACTACTCCTCTCTGCTTTAGTCTCATGTCTATCTGTGTCCGTCAATTTATGGCTGGGGCGGGAGGATTCGAACCTCCAAATGGGAGATCCAAAATCTCCTGACTTGCCGTTTGTCGACGCCCCAATAAAAAATCTTATTTCTCATCGACGATCGTGTCAACGACACAACACCAGGTGTCAGCAAAAGCTTCTGCCGCCTTCCGGGCATCGGCCGGCGACCTGAAGACACCAAAAACCGTGGATCCGCTCCCGCTCATTAGGGCGATCTCTGCCCCCTGCTCAATCAGTTTCGTCTTCATATCAGCGATCACTCTGTATCGGGAGATGACCACTTCTTCGAGATCATTAAAAACCAGTTGTCTCAAAGTCGCAAAATCACTTATTTCAAGAGCTTGACAGAATAGTCTAATATCGACTGTTTTTTTTGTCAACACTCTGTAGTTTCGATAGGCCCATTCCGTTGATATGCCTAAAGCAGGTTTCACCAGGAGTAGAGGGAAAGAACGACCTGAAACCAGTAGGGGAATCAGCCGCTCCCCCCTTCCCTCGCACAGGGTCAGGGGCGTCCCAATAAAAAAGGGAATATCAGAACCAAGCCGTAAACCGAGCTCTCTTAGCGAGCGGTCATCCAGCCCCGTTCCCCAGAGTCTGTCCAGACCAATAAGTGTCGCTGCCGCATCACTGCTCCCGCCGCCGAGACCTGCAGCTGCAGGAATATTTTTCTCCAGAGTTATTCTGGCCCCCAGACGGCAGCCGCTCACCTCGCGGAGAAGCTGCGCTGCGCGGTACACCAGGTTATCGGCAGTTGGCAGATCGAGAGTTGAAATCAGCTCAAGTTCCCCGGAAGATTCAAAAGAAAGCGTGTCATACAAGCTGACCTTCTGCATAAGACTTACGATGTCGTGATACCCGTCGTCCCGCCTGCCGGCAATCTGGAGAAACCAGTTGATCTTTGCCGGGGCTTTCAGAATAATCATCGATTCGGGTCTTCAGTCTCCTGTATCTTTTTTTCGACTCTCTCCTTCAGCCCTTCTTCTTTTTCATGGTTTTTCAGTGCTTTTTTCCAGTTCTCCAAGGCCTTTTCAGGCTTCTTAAGTGCCTGGTAGACGTCTCCCAAATGCTCAAACAGCATCGGGTCTTCGCTGCTTAGAGAGACCGCCCTTTCGAGCTTTTCAAGCGCCAGATCATACTGCCCCAGTCGGTAGAGGACCCAGCCATAACTATCCAGGATATACCCATCGTCAGGCTTCAGTGCAAGAGCCCGTTCGATCAGGGTCATGGACTCCTGAAGGTTAATATTCTTGTCGGCATAGTAGTAGCCCAAGTAATTGAGCGCCTCAGCATTCTTCGGATTGATTTCGAGCGTCTTCCTGAGCGCATCGATCATGGCAACGAACCGTTCGGTTTTGTCGTAAATCATCGCAAGATTAAAATAGAGATCTTCATTGTCCTTGAACCTCGCAATGGCATCGGCCATAACCTCCTCTGCCCGTGTATAGTTCTTCTTCCGAACTAAGGCCATGGCAAGAGAAAGAAAGATCTCGGGCTTCTCCTTATCAAACCCAAGAATCTCCTCAAACATAGCGATCGCCTCATCATCTTTTTTTTGCCCTGTATAGATGATGGCGAGATGCAAAAAGGCGTTCACATTTTTGGGTTCCTGGATGATGATTTTTCTGAACTCAATCTCTGCCTCATCAAAACGCTCCATCTCCTCAAGTACCAGCGCAAGGTAATACCGTATGGCAGTATTTTCCGGGCTTCCCGCCAGTCCCATCCTGAACTCGTCAAGCGACCGGTCAAACTCCCTGGCCTCATAGTAGAGCATGCCCAGCCTCACATGCATATCAACATTGTCAGGCTGCTGTTTGCTGAGAACAAGAAATTCGTCGATCGCCTTGTCCGTCGATTTCTGCTTCACGTATATCTGGGCTATCCTTTCCCGTGCCTGTTTATCGACAGGATTCATGCGTAGCACCTTCTCATATTCGGCTATTGCCTCAGGATACTGCTCCCGTATCTCTTTGATAACACCGAGCCTGAAATAGACGCTCTCAAGCTGCTTGATCTCAAGCTCTTTGTTCAAATACTCTTCAGCCTTTGCATAGTCTTTCCGGTCAAGATATAACGATGCAAGATAGTCCAGGGCGACGAAATCATCCGGGTCCTTCTGAACAACTTTGCTGAAGACATCAAGGGCATCATCTGCCATATCGTTGTTGTAATATAGCTTGCCGAGGAACCCCATGACTTCCGTGTCATCATCGGGGGCAAGTTTCCTGATCCTGTTGAGGAGCGCAACCGTATCCTTCACCCGCTTCTGGCTGTTATAAATCTCGCTTTGAAGCATAAGGGCCTTGAGGTTGTCAGGGTTATCTTTGAGCACTCCTTCGGCCATTGCAAGCGCCTCTGCAACATCGCCTTTCCGATAGAGAAAATGGCCTATTTGGACCTGGAGATACTGCGATGCAGGGTCGAATTCAAGGGCCTTTTTATAATACGTCAGACTCTGGTCCCACTGACCCGAGATGAAAGCTTCGTACCCGAGCATATAATAATAATCAGCCTCGAACTTGTGGTGAGCCGGGGCTTCAGCCACAACCACGGGACGCACGGTTGCACAGGAAGACAGAAGCAGGAACAGAGTAAACATACAAACATATTTGAGTTTCATAGGCTTATTATGACACAAAAAAGAGGTATTCACCAATAAAGAAGATACCCTTAATCCATCATCAAATCTACCAGTGAATCGGAGAACGGTGTGAGAACAGCATGCAAGAGGATTCAGATGGTGGATTGTGGCTGCTAGTCGACTAACTCAATGATAGGTAAGCCACTGGTTTGACCAGTGTGACTTAAAAAGGTTTGACCTTAAAGCATTAAGTAGGCTAAACCTCCAGATAGGCTTGACGGTTGTCACACTCTCGGTATGATTGTAAGTATCACGTGGTATTTGTCCCAAAGGGGAGGAAGAAAACACTCTTTGGGAAAATCAGGAAGTATCTGAAAGACGTGTTTCATGAGTTGGCGAGGC
>PLXX01000026.1 GCA_003153275.1 Nitrospiraceae bacterium
ACCCAATCATCCAAGTCATATCTGTGAGCCCTGTCTCTTGCTTCATATAATTCGTATGCGGCCCTTGCAATCTCATCATGTAGACCCTTTTTCCTGTTCATTCCATCCTCCCTTAAATAAAATATCTCTTATGATTCATCTCAATCCTACAGTCGGCGAGACCGTAAATCTATGTCTCGGCATCCGCGCTCAGTGGCCAGCCATGGCTGAAGACCACGGGCTGCCCGCTGCCCCAATCCTTGCTACAGATCTGCGTGCCGTCTTTCGTCGTGATCGTGTTCACCGGTTGCCTCCCTTCCAGTCGCACTGATTGAACGTCGTTTTGCTATTTTAATTTCAACTAAACGGCTAAGAGCAAACGAAGCTGATACTGTAGCCCTTCCTTGGAACACCCAAATCTTATTGTTTAACCCTCGCGAGATTAATCCTTTTTTAAACATGATCTGAATTTACCATCCGGGTAGAAGTTTATCGGTCCGAATTCTTTGCATTTTTGATCGCCTATCGATGCCGATTCAGCGAGAATACAGTCAGCAAGCTGACCATTATCGTAAAAGATTACCGGATGCAGGCTTTTGCATTTGATTTCTGTTGAGCTAAAAGTATCTTTCAGAATGCACGATTTAAGTGAACCGTTGGGATAAAGTACCACGTCAGACCCCGAAGTACAGATTGATTGATCGGTTGCGTTTGCCTCAATCACACCGAATACTATAAGTATCAGCACTACAAATATAATTTTGACCATCCTCATCAGACTTTCCTCCTTTTATAGTCTTGCATAGATTCTTGGATACATCTCTATGTCCCACAACGTCTATTCTGGGTCATTTGTCTTTAACCCCTTCCGTTTACTTCTTCTCTTCCACGGTCAAGAGGCTCTTCACGGATTTCACACCCCTGATTTCGCTGATCTTCGATACAAGCCGTTGCTCGGCCTGCCTGCTTTTTATGAAACCCTGGAGAACAACCTCTCCTCGTATTGTCTCTGCACTGATCTTGAAATTATGAGCATCCGGGTCTTTGACTAGTACCGCATTAATTTCCGTAGTGATAACCGAGTCGTCGGGATATTCACCCGGTGTTTCGCCTGAAGAGGCGCGGACGGAAAACAAGACTAATCCGAAAACCATTAACATTGCCATAAAAATAAGCTTTCTCATTTTCTCTCCTTCTTTTTTAATGGGTGCCTAACGGCCCCGCCTCGTCCAATAGAATCCACCACCGCCAAATCATAATAAAAACAATCATTATAAGTATGATTTCCATGACTCGTCTCCATTCCCTTTTAAACGTTTGCTACATATTATTTAACAGCATAAGTTGTGCCACGACCCGTATTGAAAGAAAGGGCTCTCTAACACCTTGAAATCATTGGAACTTCAACGAAGACTTTGATGGGGACCGATACTGTGAAAGATTGGACCTTCTGAAATATCAGGAGACTCCTGATATTTCAGGCAGTCTTCTTATTCCTTTGAATGTCCGGGTTCCCTATATCCAGTCACGATCATTGAGGTTTGAGACCATTGACCGATGTTTTAGAAACCGTCCAGTTCGCATCAGGTGATGTAGGTATCATCTTCACCACGTAATCGCCGGTTCCATGAAGAGATCCGCTCATATAGCTAAGCACTCTGTTAGCTTCGGTCAAAGAGAAAACAGATTTTTCGTAAGGACGGACCCGCAAAGAAGTCGGCGCGGCCATCAAGTCGAGAAGGGTCGCGAAATTGTTGAGATGAGAGACCTTTATGCGCGGTTGAATGAGTGCCAGGAGCCCTTTCCTGTCATACCGCTCACCAGACACAAAGAAGTCAGGTACATCGACAATCACCCTGTCAGGTTTCATATGGGTATACACCTGCCCATTCTCAGACAAGGTCTGGCCATGGTCCGAAGTGTACAGAAGGATATAATTCTGATTCGTCGTTTCGGAGACGAAGACCCGAAAGAATTCATCCACCTGAAAGCGGATTCCATTGTCATAGGTATTAACGAGCTTCTCACGTCCGACCAAGCTGGTGTCAATGGCTTCCGATGCTTCCATGACCGGCCTCCAGACCGTAGAGGCAGGATCGTCCGGGTATCTGTAGTGATAGTTGAAATGGAGACCCTTCTTGTTGACGACAATGAAATAGCCGCCCCGTTCATTCAAAAGACTGCTGAGAAAGTGGGCAATCCCCAGGTCTTTCGTGGTTTCAAGGTTGATCTGACGTTTTTCAAACGACTGCTCATTCATCCACCGGTCCACGGACCTCACGGGACCATTCCCGGCCGCTTTCAAAAGTTGCGGAAGGTAGGCCTGATTGATGTCTATGTAGAGTGTCTCGTAGCCCATCTTCTTTGCGTAGTCAAAGATGGTCGGGTTCCTGTCGGTGCGAAAGTCGTTGTCGGGGAATGAGTTGTGACCACTGATGAGATAGGCATTGCTGATGTGAGTAAAGGAACCAGCCGCAACACAGATGCCGAGATTTTTCAGGCGTCCCCGGGTTTCGAGGTATTGAAGAAACGGTGTAGTGGCACGCGGGTATCCGTTCAGGCTGAGATTGCTGCCTCTGACCGACTCATCGATGACATAAATGATGCTGTCGGAAGGTCGATGGGAGGCGTAGAACGGAGGAAGTTCGTCGAGCGGTCCATGATAAGCGCTCAGGTTTTCAAGCTGATAATGAATTGTTACACGGAGAAATGAGATCAGGGGGTTCAGATGAAGACTGCGTTCCGGTGCGTGGAGGAAGAGGGCGTAATTGGAAAAGAGGAGAAAGACCACCGGGAGAAGGCTAAGACTGAGGTTCTTTCGAAAGGCGGCTACAGGGCGGACGAGTACCAGCGCAGACAGCACAAGTATATAGGGGAAAGAATACAGGAAGACGCGCGGTTGAAAGAAGCTTGAAATGGCATCTGCCCGGTTTTCACCGCTAACGGTCAGGGCCAACAGCAGGTCGGTGCCGGTCATGAACTGGTCCAGAGTCAGCCAATATGAACATTGGACGACTATAATGAAGAAAGAAAAAAGTATGGCCGCCATGCGGAAAATTCTGGGGAGAAGGATTATGAGATAAAAGAGGGCTACTACCTGCAGAAAGACTAGCACGAGTCCGGCTGAGAATTTCACGATGCCGCCGACAGGCAGCAGAAGGAATAGGTCCCGGTATGCGCTGGACCTCGCTATGAGATCGATGAGTACCGCAAGCGTCGCTAAAAGCAAGGCGCTCATAGCACGGGGATAGCGCAACCGGGCGATGGCACCAGAGAAGTGCTTTGCTGTCACTTACTCTCTTCCCATTTGGTGGCCATGACCCCCAGAATAAAGACCACAGCTGCATAAACCCCTATGATTGCGGCGGACCTCAGCGCAACCATGTTGTCTTCAAATACCATAGATGCACGGAGACCCTCGTTTACGTAATAAAGAGGCAGTGCCCTCGCTATCTTCTGCAGTAACCCCGGCATCAGCTCAATGGGAAAAAAGCTCCCTGAGAGGAACATCATAGGGTAACTGATGGCATTTGCCGCGGCTGCCGCGCTCTGAGCGTCCTTCACGAAGCGGGTAAGTATCATTCCGGTCCCGACAAACGCGAAGACGTCAAGCAAAACAAATGCAAGGAACCAGGCGTCTATATGCAAGCTGACATCAAACACGGCGTAGCTCNNAACTCGATGAACCGGTATTTCCTGGTCAGTATCGATCTCTCGGCGGATCGGATGAAAGGCGGAACCCCGGCTATCCCCTGGTTTATCCCGGCCAGCACTGCGTTCAGGATCTGAATCTTTGTCATGACCGAAGAAGAGCTGGGGTCGTATATATAGGTGATATTGACCGATGCGTTGAAGTCCTTAAGCATCATCCTCTGCATGAGTGAGCTTTCATAACCTTTTGGAATAACGAGGACAAGGTTCACCTTGCTGTCCCTGACGTATTTCGCGGCGTCAACAGCTGGGTCTACGCTGGTTATCTTGAATTTCCCGTTGCGCGCGAGGGCCTTGACAGACTCTGCGGACGCATTCGACTGGTCGAGGTCCTGCACTGACAGGCGATATTCCATGCTGTCCTGGCTCATGAATATTGTGCCGAAGACGAGTATCAGAACTATCGGGAATGCAAACGTGAAGAACATGGTGGTCTTCTCACGGTAGAAGCTGATGAGCTTCACAACAAGATTTGCACTGATGATGCGCAGGTTCATTCTGCCTCCATTTCGTCCGGGGCCTCCCGGAGCGCCTCACCGGTGAGTTTCAGGAAAACCTCTTCAAGATTTGGCTTCCGAACGTCCAGGCCCAGGTACGAGGCCCCGGCATCCTTGACGGCATTGAGTATCTTCTGTACGTCGTATGTGTGCTCAACCTTAACCCTGATGTTTCTGTGGTTGTCAAGGA
>PLXX01000031.1 GCA_003153275.1 Nitrospiraceae bacterium
CCGTCAAGCCTCCCTCTTTGAGGGAACGTTATGACTTGGGAGCTTTACCTTCGCCGGCGGAACCTGGACTCCAGGTTGCAAAAACACAGACGCCGGACGTCACCGGCAAAGCTGTTTTCCATGTTCACCGAACTCTGAAGGCCTTTGTCCTGAGATCACGCTCAGTCACCTGCCTGACATGCTCATCGATCAATCGCGATAATTCACTCAACTGGCGTTCTGACGGCCTGATCCGGCCGATCTTGGAACTGGTCCATTCCAGAAGGTTCGTGAACAGGCTGATTGCCCCACAGGAAAGAAGAAAGGCTGCCCCATTGCCGCCAGAACAGCGGTCGCAAAGGACCGTCCCGTGTGACAGATAAAAGGATACCCCTGCCCCGCCGCAGCGGCCGCATCCGTCGAGCTTCGGCAGGTATCCGGCGAGCTTCAGGAGCTTGATTTTATAATAGAGAATAAGCAGCTGATTTCCGCATTCTTTTTCAAGCGACCGTAACATGGTCATCAAAAGGACATACGCATTTCTGCTCACATCCCTTTCAGGCAGGAGGTGGAGGATAAGTTCAACCACCTCGGATGCGCGCAAGTAGCAGTGCAGGCTGGACCTGATTGTATCAAACGAATAGATAATATCTGACTGGGTCAACCGGGGAAGCGCAGCATCTTCTTTGCCCCAGAATGAGATCTTCGAACAGGTCAGAGGCTCAAGACTGCTTCCGAACCGGCTTTTGATTTTGCGGGGACTTTTCGCGAAAGCCTTGACAATGCCATGGTCAGAGGTCAAATACGTTACGATAAGGTCAGCTTCGCCAAACGTGTTTGTCCTGAGAACAATGCCCTCGGTGCTCCGGAGCATTACATGATGTTGCCGAAGTCCTCGGGTTTGAGGTTCTTCAGCCACTCATCGAGCTCGTCAGCTGTACGTGCGCCCATAATGCCCTCTTCGACATAGATCGGCACCTGACTCCGCAGGGCCACGGCAACCGCATCACTAGGACGCGAATCAATCAGCGTTTCTTTTTTCCCATCACTGAGGTGGATAAGCGCATAATAGGTGTTGTCAATAATCTCGGTGATGACAATCCGGGTGATCCTCATTTGAAGACCGTCGACAATATTTTTTATCAGATCATGGGTCAAAGGCCGGGGAGTAGCTACCTTACCAAGTGCAAGGGCAATAGAATCCGCCTCGGGCTTCCCGATCCATATCGGCAGGGTACCCGCAACATCTACTGCCTTCAGCAACAGGATATACATGTTCGACCGGGGATCAAAAAGCAGCCCCTCGACCTTCATCTCAACCAGCATCAGGGATACCCCAATTCCTTCAAGGCACTATTGTCATCACGCCACCCGCTCCGCACCTTGACCCAAAGCTGGAGAAAGACCTTTGTCCCGAGCAGCCGTTCAATATCATGTCGTGCGTTCGTTCCGATCATCTTGAGCAATGCCCCGTTTTTTCCTATTATAATACCTTTCTGCCCTTCTCTTTCAACATAAATATTCGCGCTGATCGCTACCATCCCGTCCTCCCGTTCCTTCCACTCTAGCACCTCGACCGCAACCGAATGAGGGATCTCCTCCGATGTCTTCAGCATGATCTTCTCCCTGATGATCTCTGTCGCCATAAACCGTTCCATCTGGTCAGTCAGCATATCGTCCGCATAATATTTCGGACCCGGCGGAAGGGTCTCTTTAATTTTTTCTATGACTATATCCACCCCTTCACCGCTCTCCGCAGACACTGGCAGGATTTCCCTGAAGGGATACAGCGCACGGTAGGTATCGATGAGCGGCAGCAGATCGGTCTTCTTCATGCTGTCTATCTTATTAATAAGAAGAAAAACCGGACTGCCGGTATCCTTCAGTAGCGCAATGATCTCTTTGTCCTTAGCAACGGCCCGCTCAGCGTCTATCATAAAGAGAACAATGTCGATCTCCTGAAGCACCTCCTGCGCTGCCCTGACCATTCGCTTTCCGAGAAGATGTTTTGGCTCGTGAATGCCGGGCGTATCGATAAAGATGATCTGTGCATCAGGAAACGTCCTGATGCCGACCAGTTTGTTCCTTGTCGTCTGCGGCCGCTCGGTCACGATCGCAACCTTCTGACCCAGAATGTTGTTCAGAAGCGTTGACTTACCGACATTCGGTCTGCCGATGATCGAGACGTATCCGGAGCGGAACGTATTGGTCACTTAACGACCGTCCTTCAGGTTGCCGAGCGTTTCGCGGATCCTCTCGACCCCGCGTTGTATCCCATCCAGAGATGTGGCATACGATAACCTGATGTAGTTATCATCACCAAAGGCCGCACCATGAACAAGCGCCACGTTGGCCTCCTCAAGGAGATAGAGGGCAAGATCGTTGGAGTTGGCAATAATCCTGTCCCCGAACTTCCTCCCGTAAATACCGGACGTATTAGGGAATGCGTAAAAGGCGCCGGCAGGCATCCGGCAGGTCATGCCTTCTATGGTATTTAACTGCCCGACCAGAAATTTTCTTCGCGCATCAAACTCGGCATGCATAGCCGACATAAAATCCTGAGGTCCTGTCAGCGCGGCTACCGAGGCCTTCTGGGCAATCGAGTTCGGGTTTGAGGTCGACTGGCTCTGGATGTTCGTCATCGCCTTGATGACATCTGAAGGACCCGCGGCATAGCCAATCCGCCAGCCAGTCATGGCATAAGATTTCGAAAGACCATTAACCACAATCGACCGGGCCTTGATCTCGCTGTTGAACGAAGCAACGCTGATATGCTCAGCCCCATCGTAGACTAGCTTCTCGTAGATCTCGTCGGAAACGACATAAAAATTATGTTTTACCGCAAGCTCAGCAATCTTCTCCAGAGACGCGCGATCATAGAGCATACCGGTCGGGTTCGATGGAGAGTTCAGAATCAGAGCCTTTGTCTTCTTGGTGATCGCCGCGGCCAGGGCCTCCGGCCTTATCAGAAAGGAGTCGTCCTCGAACGTCTTTACAAAGACTGGGGTAGCGTCGTTCAGGAGAACCTGATCGGGATATGAAACCCAGTACGGGGAAGGGATAATCACCTCATCTCCCGGCCCATAGAGCGCTTGTGCGATATTATAGAGGCTGTGCTTTGCACCGCAGGAAACGATAATCTCTTCCCGCGCATAGGTCAGATTGTTGTCCCTCTGCAGTTTTTCTCTGATCGCATCCTTGAGCGAATCGATACCGCCGACAGCAGTATATTTCGTAAAACCGTCCTTCATGGCCTTTACAGCCGCCTCTTTGATATACTCGGGCGTATCGAAATCCGGCTCACCGACACCGAAGCTGATGACATCGATACCGGACGCCTTCATCGCCTTCGCCTTTGAGTCTATTGCCAGTGTCGCGGACGGCTTAATTTTCTTTACTCTGTCTGCAAGCATAGTACCTTCCTCAGATATAATTTTTTGTTATTGTATAACATTTTGCTGAGATTATAAAAGAGCACGCACAGCCGTCTTTCGCCTGCATGCGGAATATTTACTTTTCTTTAAAAATCGATGAATTCAGAATGGAAAAAGAGGACACCATAGTCGGATAAAATTATAAGCTGGTATTACAGAAAACATACCATTACCAGAAGCAGTGCAGCCGCGGAACTCCCCGTTATGAAAGGGGGTCAATAATTCTATGCGGCATATTGACCCCCTCCCAAAGTTTTTCCTAGTCCATCTTCTTGAACATCTTTTTTGCGGCCTTACAGATCGGGCACTCATCAGGCGCCCCGTTCTCGACCGTATAGCCGCATATCTGACAAACATAGTAGTCAGCAGCCTGATTCTTTCCTATAAGATCAAGCGCCTTCTGATAAAGGTCCGCATGGATCTTCTCAACAGCGTTGGCATACTGGAAGCTCCGAAGCGCTCCTTTTATGCCTTCGGTCTCTGCATCAGCAATCATCCGGGGATACATGCTCTCAAACTCATGAATCTCACCGCTGATAGCAGCCGCGAGATTCTCCCTGGTGCTGTTGACGCCTTTTAACTCGCGCAGATGGTTGTGCGCATGAACAGTCTCAGCCTCTGCTGCCGCCCGAAATAGTTTAGCTATCTGTTTGAAGCCTTCTTCCTCTGCCTTGCTGGCAAAGGCCAGGTACTTTCTATTCGCCTGCGACTCGCCGGCAAATGCATCCTGCAGATTCTTCTCTGTTTTTGTCATGCTGTTTCTGTCTCCTTGATTTTAGTTACCTTTTACTTCCTTATAGGCTTCATACACCTTGCCCACGAGTTCTGCGGAGGGCTTAAGGGTCGTATCTCCTTTTTTCTGCCAGTTGACCGGGCAGGCCTCATCGCCATGTGCAGACAGGTAAATATTCGCCTTTACCTTGCGCAATAATTCGTCGATATTCCTGCCAAGATTGTAAAAATTAACCTCTGAGTTGAAGAGTTTTCCATCCGGACTGATTATAAAAGCACCTCGCAGCGCAAGGCCGGTTGCCTCATCCTGAACACCAAACATGCGGGCAATATTTCCGGTTGGATCTGCACCCATTGCATACTTTACCTTTTCGAGCATCTTCTCTTCACGCTGCCAGGCAAGATGAACAAACTTCGTATCATTGCTGATGGTGATAACTTCTGCCCCAGCTTTCTTGAACTCTCCATGCAGTTCTGCAAGAGCAGCAAACTCCGTCGCGCAGACAAACGTGAAGTCAGCAGGATAAAAAAACAGAACGCCCCATTTTTTTGTCTTCTTGAGCGAGTTGAGACTAAACTCTCCAAAGTCGCCCTTTGATGGTTCATACGTATCAATCCTGAATTCCGGGACAGTCTGCCCAACACCTAAACAACAGTAATGCTCATTCATACAATCGTCACTCATACTTTTCTTCCTCCTTTTTTTATTAAATAGTACTATGAATTAAGATCGCTGTATAGAGGCCAGTCATTAATGCACTGTCGATCCGTAGAGATATACCCGATGACCGCAGAAAAAACATCTGGTTATGTCAGCCGCAGTCCAAAACTCAATCTCCAAACCGCAGTTCGGACAAGTAACATATTCAGGTACCTGAGCGCATGTTACAGTAAAAATGTCATTACTTTTCATTTCTTTATCACTTTTATTTCTATGATCATTATTCATGAGATATCCACCCTTTCTGAGCTTTACTCATCCCTTATCATTCTTGTCTTGGCATGACGGACAGAAGCCGTAAAATGCAATGTGATGACCTGTTACCTCGAAATTTCTCTTCGTGCCACTCGAAACGTCAATACTGAAGTCCTCGAAAACATCCTCAATGCAACGGCATCTCCTGCATATAAGATGATGATGAGGCACCATATCAGGATCAAACCGTTTTTTTCCCGCATCAATGGAAAGTTCCATCACCCTGCCACGGCTGACCAGCATCTCAAGCGTGTTATACACGGTTGCAAAAGACATTGTTGGAAACTTTCTGATAACGGATCGATATATTTCTTCAGCAGAGGGATGTTCCGTATTGCCCTCGAGATACTCCAGTATAGCCAAGCGCTGAGGAGTCATTTTGAATCCTGAATCTTTATATTTCTCTAATACCAAATTCATAGCAAATTTTACCATATTATAATTATTATTGTCAAGTAATTATTCTAATTTAAATTATTAAGAGGCTGACAACCTACTCAAAATGGACACTCATTATCTAGTTGCGCTGCCTTCGTTACAATGGTTAAAAACAGTTGACAGGGGCTAACCCGTACTGGTTAAATACATCGTATGCTTGATAAAACAGACAAAATATGGATGGATGGGAAGTTTGTGTCGTGGGACGATGCAAAGGTGCATGTACTGACGCATACGCTGCATTACGGACTCGGCGTATTTGAAGGCATCCGCTGCTATAAGACGACCTCAGGGCCGGCTATCTTCAGGCTGGATGAACATGTTGACCGTCTGTTTAATTCAGCACACATATTTATGGTCGAAATCCCTTTCTCCCGGAAGGAAGTAAGGAATGCAATAGTCCAGACGATCAAAATCAATAAAATCAAAGAATGTTACATCAGGCCGCTGGTGTATATTGGCTACGGAGCGATGGGGGTTTATCCAAAGGGCAACCCGGTCAGTGTTGCAATCGCCGTCTGGCCCTGGGGCGCATATCTCGGCGATGAAGGTCTTGCTAAAGGTATTAAGGTCAAGGTCTCCTCTTTTACGCGCCATCATGTGAACTCGGCGATGACAAAAGCCAAAGTTTGCGGCTATTACGTCAACTCGCAAATTGCGAAAAAAGAAGCGATACACTGCGGCTTCGACGAAGCACTGCTCCTTGATGCCGAAGGGTATGTATCCGAGGCAAGCGGCGAGAATATTTTTATTGTCAGAGGCAACACCATAAAAACAACGCCGCTGACCTCTGTCCTTGAGGGCATTACACGAGACTGCATTATGCAGATGGCGCGCGATAACAAACTCACGGTCTCCGAGGAACGGTTTACACGTGACGAGCTGTACATTGCTGATGAGGCGTTCTTCACCGGTACCGCTGCCGAAGTGACGCCGATCAGGGAAGTTGACGGGAGGACCATCGGCACAGGAGAACGAGGAAAAATCACCAAAAAACTCCAGACTCTCTTTTTTGATATTGTAAAGGGAAAGAACAAGAAATATGATCACTGGTTGACGCGCATCTGAAGAAATTCTCAACCGCGATGCCATATTAAAAAGCCCCTGAAATCTCAGGGGCTTTTTTTATTAATCAATCAGAGCAAGTCATAACGCTCCCTCAAAGAGGGAGGCTTGATGATTGTGAGTCGTCTCAAAGACAGCCGTTTGGGTT
>PLXX01000015.1 GCA_003153275.1 Nitrospiraceae bacterium
AGCCATTTCCTTACTGACTTGATACTGTTGCCGAGGTCTGCTGTTCTGCCGGTCTGGACTTCGAGCGCACTATCGATATTGCCCTGCAGATCAATCCTTATCGCGTTGAACTGCCGCGCGGTGATACAAAAAGCCTTTAGATATTCGTTTTTGAAGGATATAGCGGGTCTGCCGGTAGACTGTACTTCCTTAAACAACGTCCTCTTGATGCGGCCATAGAACTTGCCCATGTCGGTGCAGAACTCATGCAGGGTAAACCGGCGGCCGCCAAGGAAGGACAGGTCCGGCAACAAAGTGCCAGCCGTAAAACTTATTGGGTCAGTGTTATTATGTACCTTCTGCTTGATATATGGCTATTTAATTGTCAACAGTTGTTAACCCCGCAGTAGTGATACAAATTAATCTGTAGCTGCGAAGCCACGTCCAAACACAATTAAAGCGGCAGGGTGAAGCTGAAGGTACTGCCTTTGCCCGGTTCGCTTTTCACCCATAGCCTGCCGCCGTGTGCTTCAACTATCTTCCTGGCGATAGAGAGACCTAGACCAGCTCCCTTTGAAGCAGAGGTGGCGCGATAAAATGCCTCAAAAATGTTCGGGAGGTGTTTGCCGTCTATACCTATGCCGTTGTCCAATACATGGACACAGAGGTCTTCGTCCCTGACATCGACCTTGATGCTGACGGTCCCCTCATCTCCTGAATACTTCAGTGCATTATCCAGGAGATTGGAAAGGACCCTTTGCAACATGGCCGCATCTCCTTTAATGGCCGGAAGCGTCGCGTCCTCTATCCGACACCTGAGGGTCTGATTTTTCTGAGCTGCTTTTACCTTGGCATGTCTGACTTCATTTTCGATTAATGCGGCAATATCGAAGGCTTTCATTTGCGGGATATATTCCGTGACATCTATGCGCGAAAACTCCATAAAGTCTGCCAGCATGTACTCTATGCGCAGCATTTCTTCCTTGAGCATCGAAAGGTCTTCTTTCACGCTGCACGACTTTCCGATCATAATCCTGTTACTCAACCACCCGGAACCAACCACTGAATTCCTGATGTCGTGGGCAAACATGGAGAGCAGATTTTGACGTTCGCGCTGCATCCTGCTGATATCGGCCAGTTTGCATTCCAGTTCCTGCAATAACTTCTGACGCTCGATTGAGTACCGGATAGAGCGCTCAAGCAGGTCGGCGTTAATAGATCCCTTGACCAGATACTCTTGGGCGCCTTTTTGTACTGCTTCAAGTGCGAGATGTTTATCATCTGCCCCCGACAGAACGATAATGGGAAGTTGCGGGAACTTTATGTGCAGGCTTAGGAACGTTTCTATACCGCTGCTATCAGGCAATCCAAGGTCTGTAACGACAACATCAAAGGTCTCGGCGTCGAGCAGATCAAAAGCGTCCTTAAGAGTATTTGCAGACTGAAGCCGGACCGGAGACTTCTCTCTGCGCAACATTTCTCTGATAAAACGTATAAAAAGAGAATCGTCTTCTACCAGTAATACCTTTATCTCTATTTTGTTATCCATAGTTATCAGGCCATCTTCAAAATGCCGTCGTCATACGGGGCAACACATTGCATATATTATACCGGTGATTATTATTAGCACTTAAGGCGAAACAAAGCAATATGTTGGGGCAACGTGTCCGGTTTTGCTCAGCCGGCATACATCTTTTCATTATGGCAAGACGCGTGATAGAATATCAGCGATGCCGGCGATACTTTCCAATATCATCGAGTTTATTCCTGGCGATACAAGGCAGCCGGTCGCTGTCCTTCCTGAATGAGATGACGACATGAAAAAAAATAAGGGTATATCAGACGATCCCTCTGAGCTGCGCAAACGCGCGGAAAAACAGTTACCCCTCCTTAAACGGACAGATGTGGAGGCCAAAAAACGCCTTCACGAATTGCAGGTCCACCAGATAGAACTCGAAATGCAGAACGAAGAACTGCGGCGGACGAGGGAAGAGATTCAGTCCCTGCACGAAGATCTTATTACGGTGAACTCTCAGCTCCGGGCCAGGATCGAGAGACAGGAAGAGTCGTACTCTGAACTGAAACGGGGGGGAGAAGAGCGAACCAAACATCTTGCCTCGTTCCCGCATCTGAACCCGAACCCCGTTCTGGAAGTGGATGTTGACGGTACGATCACCTTCAGTAACGCAGCGACGCAGAAAGTTCTCGAAGGCCTCGGGCTGAACAGGTATGACTCAACTGTATTTCTTCCCCATGATATTGACGGCATGTTGAGAAAGCTGAATAAAAAAGTGGGAGAGACCTTTGCCCGCGAGGTCGTTGTTGCAGACAGAGTTTTCGATGAATCCATATATGTCGTTCCCGGGTTTTCAGCCGTGCGAATTTATGCGTTTGATGTCACCGAACTCAAGCGGGCGGATGAGGTGCTGCGCGAAAGTGAAGCGCGTGTCAGGAGGAAGTTGGACAGCGTCCTTCTTCCGGAAGGTGACCTGGGGAACCTGGAGCTTGCTGATATCATCGATGTACATGAAGTGCAGTCACTCATGAATGATTTCTATATGTTTGCGCATATTCCCATGGCTGTTATAGATTTGAACGGTGTTGTGCTGGTTGGTGTGGGATGGCAGGATATCTGTACGAAGTTCCACCGTGTCCATCCGGAAACCTGCAAAGGCTGTCTAGAAAGCGACACGCAGTTCACTGCGGCGGTGCCTCCCGGTGGGTACAAACTGTATAAGTGCAAAAACAATTTGTGGGACGTTGCAGCACCGGTGATCGTCGGTGAACAACACGTCGGTAATATTTTTGTCGGGCAATTTTTCTTTGATGACGAGTTAGTCGACCGCGAGTTCTTCCGGGCGCAGGCGGCGCAATATGGCTTTGATGAGGATGCTTACCTCGTTGCGCTTGACAGGGTGCCGCGGCTGAGCAGGGTTGTCCTTGATTCGGTCATGGGTTATTTCAAGAAGTTTACCGACATGGTTTCGAAGTTAAGTTACAGTAATATCAAACTTGTCCGGTCGCTCTCTGAACGGAGCGTTTTAACTGAAGAACTCAGCAGGCTCAATGAAGACCTTGAAAAACGGGTCGAAGAGCGGACCCGCTTCTATTCCATACTCGCTAAAATCAACGAAACCATCATCCGCATGCGCAGCCCGCAGGAGTTGTTTGACGAGGTCTGCCGCATAATAGCAGATGTAGGTTTATTCAGACTAGTGTGGATCGGGATCCTGGATCCTGAAAGCCGGGAGGTTCGTCCTGTTGCAAGTTATGGAGAAACTGCCTATCTGGTTGACATCAGGATTATTGCCGCTGATGTTCCGGAAGGAAAGGGTCCGACAGGCAGAGCTGTCTATGAGGACCATTGCGTCATTAACAAGGACTTCGAGGAAAGCCCTCTTTTATTGCCGTGGCGGGACAAGGCACGTGCCAACGGCATTCGTTCTTCCTCGGCATTTCCACTTCATGCCGACGGTCAGGTTGTTGGTGCACTCACGATTTACTCAGACGAACCGAGTTACTTTTCCGACGAGGAAATCGCTCTTCTCCTTGCCCTTTCGAATGATATCTCCTTTGCCCTTGATATGATGGAAGCCGACAAAACAAGAGCCGCGGCCAAGCGCGAACTGAAACAGCTCAACGACGAACTGGAACTC
>PLXX01000066.1 GCA_003153275.1 Nitrospiraceae bacterium
AACTGCGTAGCAGTTTGGTGGCGGGAGGATGTCATTCTGGCAATTAAGGACCTCTCGACAGGTGATACTGCGGAGGATATTATAAAGAACATTTCGTTCAACGGAAGCATCGACTGCAAGGAGGTACTGCAAAAGGACTTCAGGATCGAGAATATCAAGGCTTTTGTGACGGCGGTCAAGGGTGTATACAATTTTGAACCTTTTGCCATCGGCTCCCTCATCTACTTTGACAAGAAGGCGGGTGAGAAGACGGAGCTGAAAGGAATTAATCTGGCTATCAGAGATTGTTCGGTAGTGGATACCTCAGGAGCTATTATCAGGAACATCTCATTTACCGGGAATGTGGACTGCAAGGAGCTGCGGAAAAAAGACCTCAAGGTCGACAATGTCAAGAGTCCGGTAAAAGTGGAGAAGGGAGTAATGTATCTCAAGCCGCTTACCATGTTTATCTTCGGTGCGTAGGGTGAAGGAGATGCCACGGCAGACAAGTCTCAACCGGACGCTGTGTATAAAATCAATCTGAAGGTATCGCAGTTGGACTTCGAAACACTTCAGGAGTCCTTCGGCGCAAAGCAGGTGATCAGCGGGAAGGGCTATCTTGCTGCCTCGCTGACAATGAAAGAAAAAGGAAGTCGCAATCTGATGAGCAGCATAGACGGTACGTTTTATCTGCGTGGTTATAATCTCGTCATACATACGATGGATCTCGACAAGGTCCTCTCATCGTATGAGACGAGCCAGCAGTTCAACCTCGTCGACGTCAGCGCTTTTTTTATCGCTGGCCCCCTCAGTACGGTTGCGCTTAAGGGGTACCGTTATGGGGACGTTTATAATCAGGCCCGGGGAGGGCAGGGCGTCATTACACAGTTCATTTCCCACTGGAAGTTCAGGGAGGGTATGGCAGACGCTGCGGACTGCGCACTTGCGACGCGCCATAATCGGATCGCCCTTAAAGGCAGGCTCAATCTTGTCAGCAAACAATTTGATAATGTCACCGTCGCACTTCTCGACAACGGTTGCGCAACATTCAAACAGGCTATCAGCGGTCCCTTCGGTAATCCCCGGATAGGAGCGGTGAGCGCGTTCGAGTCCCTCGGCGGCCCGATCTTTAACCTTTACCGGAAGGCAAAACGTATTGTTCAGGGCGGCAGATGTGATGTCTTTTATAACGGTTCCGTACGACAACCCTGAAACTACGTGGAATCATTGCAACCTCCAATCCGGGATTTTGGTTATAATACGACCACGAGTTTATCCGGAAAGCGCCGTAAACCCCCGTCGTTCAGGGCGGGGATATCAGGCGTGCCGTCAGTCCAGAGTGTCTTGCTGTTCTATGTATTGGCGGATGATGGAGATCGGGGCACCACCACAAGATCCGGCGAAATAGCTGGGTGACCAGAGCATTCCTTTCCAGTAGTACTTGTGAAGTTCGGGATGGTGCTTTCTGAGTAACCTTGACGATACACCTTTGAGGCTATTGACCAATTTCGAGACGCTGACTTTTGGAGGATAATTAACTAATAGATGCACGTGGTCCTTCTCCCCATCAAATTCTACAAGCTCCACTTCAAAGTCCCTACAGACGCTCTGAAAGATCTCTTCCATATCTTTTAGCACCCGATTGCATAAAGCACACCGTCTATATTTCGTGACGAACACCAGGTGCACGTGCATGGCAAATACACAGTGTCTGCCTGTTCTTGTTGGCATTGAATTTCCCATAGACCAAGCATATAATAAAACCATGCTGATACGCAAGGCATACAAATACCGTCTAAAGACCAAGCCCAGCCACGAGCTAAAGTTACGGCGGGCAGCAGGCTGTAGCCGGTATGTCTGGAACAAAGCCCTTGCGGTGCAGAAAGACCGACTCGACAAGAAGCAGCCTTGCCTGTCCTATAATGAGCTGGCTGGTTTACTTATTGAGTGGAAGAAAGATAAGGACATCTCTTTCTTGCGCGAGGTCCACTCCCAGCCTCAGCAGCAGACCCTGAAGGCACTCCACAGAGCTATACACGACGCTTTGGATAGGCCCTACCCCAAGAGATTCCCCAGCTTCAAAAGGAAAGGTGTCCACGATTCGTTCAGGTATCCGCAGGGTTTTCAGATTAACGGCGATGTGATCTACCGGCCGAAGATCGGGTGGATACAGTTTTACAAAAGCAGAGAGATAGAGGGGATCCCAAAGAACGTGACAGTTTCAAGGCAAGGGGCGCACGGGGATATTGCGATTCAAGTCGAGATCGAGTGTGAGGACCCTGTACACCCATCAAAGGAAGAGACGGCCATCGACCCGGGGATTACCCAGTTAGCCACACTGTCAGACGGTACGTTCTACAAACCGCTCAACAGCTTTAAGACCCTTGAGTCGGCACTGGCACGGTCTCAGAGGGATCTGTCCCGTAAGGATAAGTTTTCAAAAAACTGGCATAAGCAGAAGGACAAGGTTAACAAAATACATACCTGCATTGCAGGAGCCCGCAGCGACTACCTTCATAAGATCAGCACGACGATAAGCAAAAACCACGTTTTGATCGTGCTTGAGGACCTGAAGGTAGCCAATATGTCGGCACGGGGAATAAAAGAACAACCTGGCCGGCAGGTGACGCAGAAGTCTGGACTTAACAAGGCGATACTGGAGCAGGGCTGGGATGAGTTTCGGAGGATGCTTGAGTATAAGCAACTGTGGAGGGGTGGGCTGGTGGTAGCTGTACCCCCTCACTACACATCCCAGACATGTCCGGCGTGTGGGCATGTTCACTCAGACAATCGGAAAACACAATGCCACTATATGGCCAATGCTGATCATGTAGGGGCACGGAATATCTTAGCGGCAGGATATGCCGTGTTAGCCTGTGGAGAGGTGGATGCAGTAAAGCCTCTCGATGAAGCAGGAATCCGTAAGGATGCGGCGTGAGCTACTTCCCTGTGAATCCTCGACCTTCAGGTCCGGGAGAATATCAATTGAATCAGACGCATAGAATACGAAGCCTTTCGAATATCTTTCTGTTTCTGATCGCAACTGCGGTTCTTTTTTCTGCCGGTTCTGCGTCGGCGGCTGAAGAGCTGCGGCAGCCGCGGCGAGGCGACGAAATCCTTCTCGACACCTATTACAAACTTGAGGCCAAGCTGGAGAAAAACAGCTTCGGTCTTCCTCTATTTGTGGAGTCGATTGAGAGTCATGACAGAGTGCATGTGGATATTTTTGGGGTCTTCGAGCATTCATTCAGCAGCGTTATCAATGTGCTCAAGGTCCCTGCGAACTGGTGCGATATCGTATCCCTCCATCCCAATGTCAAGGTCTGCACCTATAGGGAACAGCCCGGCTCCTGGCTACTGACCTTCTACATCGGCCGCAAAACGTATCAACCTCCTGAAGACGCACGTCAAGTCGTTTACCATTACCGGAACGTTGAACAGCGACAGGGATATCTGGATGTCCTTCTCAATGCTGCTGAAGGACCTTTCGGGACAAAGGACCACAGGATGAGATTCGAGGCCCTGCCTCTCGTGGGAGGGAGGACCTTTGTCCATGTCAGTTATGAATACAGCGACAGTGTTGCACTTCGCTTTGCGGAAAAGCTCTACTTTGCGACACTTGGCTGGGGCAAGTTGGGGTTCACGGTGACGGGAACAGACAAAAAGGGCAACCCTGTTTATATAGGGGGCCCCCGCGCAGCTCTTGAGCGCAATGCTGTTCGGTACTATTTTGCGATCCAATCCTTTATGGACACGTTGCGCTATCCTGACGAAAGTCGTTTCAGTATGAGGACCAGTATGTGGTATGATCTAACGGGCCGTTACAAAAAGCAGCTCTTCGAAATGGACAAGAAGGACTACCTTGCTTTCAAGGCAACGGAGCACAAGAACCAGGTGATGCTCCAACGACCCATCGTTTTAAAATGATCTTCGGCATGGAGAAAAATAATGTTGGATAATCAACGGGTATTCTGGAGCATTCCAATAGCAGAACTTTTCCGGCAGCTGAATACCGCTCCGGAAGGCCTGAAAAGCGTTGAAGCCCATCTGCGCCTGGCACAATATGGGGCCAATCTTCTTAAGCCTAAAACAAGGTCGGGCACATTTACACTTCTTATTTCTCAGTTTAAAAGTCCGATCATCCTCATCCTTTTCTTTGCAACTGGATTATCATTTTTCCTGCACGATCCTGCCGATGCATTTATTATTTTTGCCATTATACTCATAAGCGGCCTTCTCGGATTTTGGCAAGAGCGGGGAGCAACAAACACGGTAGAAAAGTTACTTGCTATCGTGCAGGTCAAGGCTGCGGTATTGCGTGACGGAAGTCCCGGGGAAATTCCTGTCGAGCAGATTGTCCCTGGCGATATCGTCATCCTGAACGCCGGAGATATCGTTCCCGGCGACTGTCTGCTTTATGAATCCAGAGATCTTTTCGTAGATGAAGCAATGCTGACAGGCGAGACCTTTCCTGTAGAAAAGGCCGTGGCGGTGTTGGCGGCAGAGACACCTCTGGGGCAAAGGACAAACACTCTCTGGATGGGGACCCATGTGGTGAGCGGCAGCGCACAGGCGCTTGTTATAGGCACGGGCAAAGAAACCGAGTTCGGCAAGGTGTCCGAACGGCTGAAACTAAGGCCTCAGGAGACTGAATTTGAACGCGGAATACGGCAGTTCGGTTTCTTTCTCATGGAAATTACCTTGGTGCTGGTGATAGCAATTTTTGCGATCAACGTCTATCTGGCGCGTCCGATACTAGACTCTTTTCTCTTTTCCCTGGCGCTTGCAGTCGGGCTGACCCCGCAGCTGCTTCCTGCCATTATCAGCATCAACCTTGCTCAGGGCGCCAAACGCATGGCGCAAGAAAAGGTAATAGTCAAACGTCTTGCTTCGATCGAAAACTTTGGAAGCATGAACGTGATATGCTCGGATAAAACCGGCACCCTGACCGAAGGGATCGTGCATGTGCAATCCGCTCTTGATGTAGCAGGTGCTCCAAGCGACAAAGTCCTTTTTCATGCCTATGTCAATGCCTTTTACGAGACGGGTTTTACGAACCCGATCGATGAGGCAATTCGCGCCTATAAGAAGTTGGATCTGTCCGGCTACCTGAAGCAGGATGAAATCCCGTATGATTTTATTCGCAAGCGTCTGAGCATTCTGGTCTCACATGATGATGCGCATTTGATGGTGACCAAGGGGGCGCTGCCAAATGTGCTTGCGGCCTGTTCAACTGCTGAAACTGCAGGTGGGATAATCGCTGATATTGCGACGGTCCGGGAACGAATCCAGCAGCACTTCGAGGAGTACAGCAGCAAAGGCTTTCGTACGCTGGGTATTGCATACAGGAATATGGGATCTGTTACTCATATTGGTAAGAATGATGAGGCAGGTATGACGTTTTTGGGGTTCCTTGTCCTTTTTGATCCGCCGAAGCCCAATATCATCGAGACCATCACAAGCCTCAGGAAACTCGGAGTTTCACTGAAGATAATTACAGGAGACAACCGCCTGGTGGCAGCCAATCTCAGTCAACAGATTGGTCTGACCAATACAAAAACCATCACCGGGTCGGAACTTCGGCAGATGAGCGATGGCGCGCTGCTCATGCATGTCGGTGAAGCGGATGTGTTTGCTGAAATCGAACCAAATCAGAAGGAGCGCATCATCGTGGCCCTGAGAAAGGCCGGCAATGTCGTCGGATATATGGGAGACGGCATCAATGATACCTCTGCACTCCATGCCGCCGACGTCGGCATATCAGTTGATAGCGCCGTAGATGTGGCCAAAGAAGCGGCAGATATCGTTTTGCTCGAAAAAGACCTGACTGTTTTGGTGCAGGGGGTGCGTGAAGGCAGGACGACCTTTGCCAACACGCTGAAGTATGTGTTCATGGCAACGAGTGCCAATTTCGGAAACATGTTCAGTATGGCCGGAGCTTCTCTATTTCTGCCGTTTCTGCCGCTGTTGCCAAAGCAGATTTTGCTTACCAATCTCATGACCGATTTCCCGGAGATGACTATAGCTACCGACAACGTGGACAAGGAAATGATCGATTATCCACGGCGCTGGGACATTAAGGCGATCCGCAAATTTATGATTACCTTTGGCATGGTGAGTTCCGTTTTCGACTATCTCACCTTTGGCGTCCTGTTATTTATTCTCCATGCCTCGCCGGAGGAATTCAGGACGGGTTGGTTTGTGGAGTCGGTTATTTCAGCATCGATGATTGTTCTGGTTGTTCGCACAAGAGGACCATTTATTAAGAGCAAGCCGGGGAAATATCTGTTGACGGCGACGCTTGTGATTGTGACCATTACCCTGATACTGCCTTTTACCGCAATGGGAGGACGTCTCTTTGGATTTATCCCATTGCCGATATCGTTTCTTGTAATGATGGGAGTAATAGTCGCGCTCTACATTGTGTCAGCCGAAGCGGCAAAAAAGGTCTTTTACCGGAAGGTGACATTTTGAAGACAGATTTTCATCCGACATTACCTGGTGCCTTTTACAGGAGACTCTGAGGTGCCCCCAATGGTTTTAAAGATTGTTTAGGCGATAAAGGAGTAAAATAAAAAAAGCCGGAAACAAAGATTGCAGCCTGATGGAACAATGCCTGAGAGAAAGGCGAGAGAGGACGGGTGTTTGTACGGATTTGAATGAGTCGAACCATTAAAATGCTTTATAACATACATGCCACCTGCTTAAAGACGATGGGCACGGCAATAACCATTGTGGTCCTGTCTCTTTCGTGTGTTTGTGCGGCCCTAGTGTTCGTTCCTCTCATCTATTGCTCAGAGCAGGTCGCCACACCACAGGACTCTCAGGCCATTACTGTTGTCCCGGATGACAATTCCCGGTACGTCCTGTATGCCTTGGCAGGGATAGGCGCATTGGCTGTCACCCTTGTGCTGTGGAACTATATGCTCCACAAGAGAGTAACTCTAAGAACGTCAAAATTGCAGGAAACCTTGAATGAACTGAGAAAGAGCGAAGAGGCATTGCGTCTTTCAAACGAGAAGTTCTCGATGCTCTTCTTGTCCAGTCCTGACAGCATTGTTATTACGGAAGCGGATGGCGGCAAATTTGTAGAAGTGAATGAACGGTTCCTGAGACTCTTGGGTTATATGCGGGAGGATGTTAATGGAAACGGTACCTGAACTCGACATCTGGGCTGATCCGGCGGAAAGGAAGGTTTTCAGGCGGCTCATGGGAGAAAAAGGTTCGGTCAACAGTTTTGAAATAACCTTGCGCACAAAACAGGGCAATATCGTCCCTTGTCTCATTTCCGGCAGAACGATAGAGATTGAGGGGGTCTCTCATATCATTTCGGTCGTGGCCGATATCTCCCAAATCAGGCTGGGTGAAGCAGAACTCAGAAGAGCCAAGGAATTTGTTGAGATTGTCTTTAACAGCATGCATGATGCCATGGCGATTATTAATGTGGACGGTCTTGTGATCGTCGATGCTAAATAGGGTTTTCATTGAGCAGACGGGATTGTCGAAAGAGAAGCTTCTTGGGAAGACGTGTCATGAGATAACCCACGGAACAAATGCACCCTGTGATTTTTATGGGGAAGCCTGCCCCATTGCCATAATGATGAAGACACGCTCTGCCTGTACGCTGGAACATCTTCACCAGTTGAAAGACGGCAGAAATCAATACGTGGAAGTTACCGCGGTGCCGGTATTTGATGCGCAGGGTGCTCCTGTTCAGGTTGTTTATATGACAAAGGACATTACGGAGCGCAAGAACATGGAAGTGGCTTTAATGGAGAGTGAGAAACGGTTCAGAGACCTTTCGGACAATGCTGTGGAGTGGATCTGGGAAAGCGACGACAAGGGTAAATATACGTATTCAAACGTTACCGTTGAAAAGATGCTGGGGTATACAAAAGACGAGATACTTCAGATGCATATATATGATTTCTTTGTTCCTCATGAACGGGAAGAAATGAAAAGGAAAACGTTTGAGGCATTTGCAAAAAAACAGCCGCTTCGGGGATTCATAAGCAAAAACATGCATAAGAACGGGGAGATCGTCTGGATGTCTACAAATGGCGTTCCGCTGATGGATGAAAGAGGCATGCTGGCAGGGTTTAGAGGAGCAGACGTTGATATTACTGGACGTATGATGATTGAGGAAGAGCGCGAAAAACTCCTGCATCAGCTCCGGGAGACGCTTTCAAAAGTGAAGACCTTGAGCGGAATGCTCCCGATATGTGCTTCGTGCAAGAAGATAAAAGACGACAAAGGATATTGGACCAGACTCGAAGAATATGTAAGAGACCATTCAGAGGCTGAATTCAACCACGGTCTTTGTCCGGACTGCGAGAAGATGGCCTATCAGGAATTGGAAGAGTTAAAAAAGCAGATGCAGTGAACCGGCTGAAAAAGGGGAGGAAGGTGACGGATGGCTAACGAAAAGGTGCTTATCGCAGATGATGAGGAGCCCAACCTGAGGTTGTTAAGTTCTCTGCTTATATCCTCGGGCTATGACATCGAAATGGCTTCCAACGGCAAAGAGGCCGTGCAGAAGAGCACGGTCTACAAGCCGGACCTGATAATCCTTGACATTATGATGCCTGTCATGGACGGGTATGATGCCTGCAAGTTGATAAAAGCAGCCCCTGAGACAAAGAACATACCGATAATCATAGTGACGGCGCTTAACGACAGGGGATCAAAATTGAAAGGGCTTGAGGCAGGAGCGAACGATTTTCTTTCCAAACCCATCGACAAGACTGAACTTATCATCCGCATGACCAACCTCCTGAGAATTAAGTCATACGAGGATTTTATGCTCAGGCATAACGAGATACTTGAAAGGGAGGTGCGGGAAAGGACGCAGGACCTCAGCGATATGAGCAACGAGATGGTGCGGAAACTGACTGCGGCAGCAGAATTCCGAGATACGGACACCGGCGCCCACATTTCGAGGATAGGGTACTATTCCAACAAGATCGCCGAGGCGATGGACTTGCCTATGGACTTTATTGAGAAAATAACCTTTGCAAGTCAGCTGCATGATATAGGAAAGATTGGGATTCCTGACAGCATACTCCTGAAGCCCGGTCCTCTTACACCTGAAGAATTTGAAACCATGAAGTCACATACGGTTATCGGTGATCATATACTGTCAGGGTCTACCTTCCCAAATATCCGGATGGCTGCTTCCATTGCATTAAATCATCACGAACGCTGGGATGGAGGGGGATACCCGAGAAAACTCAAGGGAGAGGAAACACCCCTTGAAGGGCGGATCGTCATGCTCGTGGATCAGTATGACGCCCTGCGGGGCCAAAGACCCTACAAACCGGCGTTTGATCACACAAAGACCTTCAAGATCATAACCGAGGGTGACGGCAGGACTATGCCGGAGCATTTCGATCCAGTGGTCCTCAAGGCTTTTGTTGAGGTAGCTCCCTTGTTTGAAGAGCTGTTCGAACAGCATCAATAATAACAGTAGCCCCTTTTTAATGGTTTTTATTTTTCTGAATCAGTCGGGGATGCAGTGCCGACGGCCGTCAGGTACTGTTCTGTACCCCCTGTCTTCAAGTGACTCGAGATGGGTAATCACCATAAGGCCTTGCCATGACCATAGGCATGGTCGTCATCTGCAGGTCGGGCAGCAACGGTCAGCATTGCCAGCGCCATCAGTGCACCTATAAGATTGACCAGAGATTCCATTGCATCTGACAGGAGGCTGGACTGAACCGGTCAAGAGATATGCAGCTGATTTAACATCTTGGGCAAGAAGTCCCCTTCCGTCAGGCTTGCCTGAAAGGTGGGGGATGAATTGCTTTTTGGACTTTGTTGGATGAACTCAGTTAATGTCCGTATTAAGTTGGCATATATAACCCTGCCCGGCATAGGCGCACTCAAGATCCGGCTGCATAGAGATATAGATTGGGGCAGCGCCAAGACGGTGACGGTAAAGCCCGCAGCGTCCGGCGACTGGTATGT
>PLXX01000136.1 GCA_003153275.1 Nitrospiraceae bacterium
GCGTTGCTCGCATCTTCTGCGTAGCCGTCGGCGCCCCATTTGTCGGCAAGGTCCTTTGACGTCGGCGCTCCGCCGATCATGATCATGCAGTCAGGGTTCTTTGCCTTGATCTTCTCGATGACGGTCGGCATGCCGACCATGGAGGTCGTCATCATTGCAGAGAGACAGACCAGTTCAGAATCGGTCTTGAGCTGTTCGTCAACGAATTTATCGAGCGGAACGTCCCTGCCAAGGTCGTACACATGAAAGCCCGCGACGTCGAACATCATCTTGACGAGGTTCTTGCCAATGTCATGGACATCGCCTTCGACCGTGCCGATGACGACCGAGCCCCTGACGCCGAGGTCCATCTGTTTGCAATGAGGTTTGAGCACGTCAAGACCCGCATAGAGCGCATCAGCGCACATCAGTATCTCCGGCACAAAATATTCCTGGGCTTCGAAGAGCCTGCCGACCTTCTCCATACCGGACACCAGTCCGTCAAAGATCGCCTCGTTGGCATCAAGACCTGCTTCAAGCGCCTCGTTGGCGCCCTCTCTGCAGGCATCTTCATCATACTGGATAACACCATTTCTCAGTTTCTCGTAAATCTCTTTTTTGCGTGCTTCATCTGCCATTACTTTTTACCTCCGTATTTATTTATTTCGTCCATCATAGCTTCCATATTTGCCACCGGTACGGTCGGCCATATATCACAGCCGGGCCATACGGCATTAACGCCGTCATCAACGCATTTCCGTATTGTCGAGCGGACGAGCTCCTCGCTGCCGGCGACAAGAACATTGTATGCATCGAAGTTGCCGAATATGAGGGCGTCGTCGCCGAGTTTCTTCCGGGACTCTGCTATATCGTTCTTCTGCTCGACGCTTATGGCGGTAGGCCCTGTTTCGAGCATGGTCGTAACAATATCGTTGGTCTTGCCGCAGACATGTAGCACCGAGAAGACTGAGAGTTCTTTGATCACCTTATGAAGTGGCGGAGCGATAAGATTCTTGAATACCCGCGGACTCAGGACATCGCTGGTAGCGCCCATCTCCCTGACGGTTATGTAATCGACACCTGCCTTCTCATATTCTTTGGCGATGATGATAATCGCATCGGCACACAGATCGAGAAGTTTTGCTACCTTGTCGCCCTTTTTAAATGAGAGCTTTAAAAGATCGTTCAACTCCATGATCTGACCGGCGAGAGTGAAAGGGCCCAGGACATATGAACCGACTGCAACGTCTTTGCCTATATCGGCCTTAAGCAGTTTAATAGCCTCACGCATCAGGGGGACCCTTCCGAGTTCAGCAATATTGGCCGGGAACTTGACCGTATCCATGTCCGCCTCGTTATGGACGAGCTTCTCCTTGATCGTGGGATAGAGAATGCCCTCGGCTTTCGGATACACATTGATCTGGCAGCCCATGGCCTCAGCCTCGACGCAAAGGTCGACCGGGACGACACCGCATTCGTAGCCAAAAAGTTTATACGTCGAGGCGGCCGTTTCCGCCATCTGCTTTGCATCGAGATGGATACCTGCAAAACGGTAGCCGAGTTTATTAATGCCGGTCTCGGTGATATTGCCCATGCCGCTGAAGCAGGGCACCCGGTCGATCGGTTCCTTCTTGAAAAGTTTTAATACTCTTTCACGTGAATTCATGAGTAGTGATTCTCCTTTCTAAAATTGCTTGGATTATTTACTTTTTTTACGTGAACCGCCCTCCAGGAGCTTGTTCAGAAAATCTGGGAACATTTTACGTATCGGCAATTCGGGTGAATCGAACATGACACCTGTCTCAGCATAGACGAGAGTTGAAAGCAGTATGTTCGCACTTGCTACGGCCGGAAAGACGCGCGGTGCCGTCACTGCCGGACCGCAGAAGTTGAAGTCGGACCAGAGCGCGGACGACATACCCTGAACAACCGCGTCCATGGCTTTGAATCCGTCCAGTCCCCAAGCTTCCTTGCATTCCTTCCACATATGGGTGCCGTTCGAATATGCCCCTCCGCATGGCAGTCCATGTTTTTCCTTTATCATCCGGTTTGCCACGAGAGAAAAAGAGGTTGATGGCATGTTCATGACAGAGGTGTCCACTATGACCGTATCGAAAGAATCCGCACCCTGAGCGAGAATGGATTCAAGAGATTTCAGTCTGCCTGCTGGCGACTGGTCCTGGTCATCAAACGCCTGTACAACAACATGTTTTATTCCCAGGTCTTTCAACCGCTTTACCTGGCCGGAAATATCCTTGTCCCAAGGTGTGATGCTGTTGTATAGGAATTTGTCCTGTACTCCCAGTTTCGAAACATATTCCGTTGCCTTTGCCCTCTGGTCTGCCACCCACATGTCGATCCCGAAGGGCATTGATGTGTTCTCAAGATAAAAGTCGATATACAGCTTCGCCTCGTCAGGGGTGTTGGCGACCATAGCGACCATACCCGGTACTCCGGTTGCTGAAGAGATCTGCTCCATTTGCTTCAGCATCTCTTTTGTTCTTTCACGGTCGAAGTTTCCTTTTCGATCGGTTTTGGTAACGCTGTCCTTGTTATGGAACAACGATGCGATCATCAGGGGAGGATTTTCTCCGGGCTGTCCACCGATCCTGATACCGCCGATGTTGAATATTTTCTGTTCTTTCTCAAATCTAAACATCATGACTCCTTTTCTGGAAATATGGTAAACTTAGTTGTCGTTTAACTCAGGGCAGCCGTTGTTCCGCAAGAACAGGCTGCCCCTTTTTTATTACAATAATTTTTTAGAATACTCCGTGATCAAACTTCGGTGCGGGCAGGTAATCCACGAACTCGCCCTTGCGGTGCTTTGCCGCGATGTCGATGCATTTCAGAGCATACTCAAAAGCATACGGTATGCCAGGTCCGCCAGGGACAAAACCTGCCAGGATCATACCAACGGCAGCCGCCTCAAAAACCTCGCCGTCAGTAGCGCCTGCGTTCACCGCGGGTATTGCGTGAATGATGCAACGCGGTGAGCAGTAGGCAACGCCGCCCGACATGAACATAAGTTCCTTGTGCTTCCTTGAAAGTGCGCCATCGCCGAATATGCTCTCATAAAAATCAGCAAAGGTTCTGCCAGGGTCGGGGGTTACTGTGTTGATAATTTTGAACATCCTGGGTACAAACCCGCACTTCTGCTGCATGTACGCATTGACCTGATCGAGTGTCATCTTCTCTGCCATTCTTGTTTCCTCCCTCGTTGTTTTTTCCGGCTCTACGGCCAGAAGTTGTTTGATAAAATTAAATAATCCCATTTCTACCTCCTGATGAGTCCCGGATCAGTGTATCTGTTAAGCGTCCTCACCTCCTTTTCCCTCACCGTCCGGCTTTTAATATTTCCAGTTAAAGGCTGTGTCGTGAAACATCCTGAGATTCTCGTACGGTATTGTCGGTGGTATGTCACAGCCCGGTACAAGGATGAAACCACCGTCTTTTCCTGCTATCTCTATAACCTCTTTGCAGGCTGCCTCGACCTCAGCTGCAGTCTTGTTCAGAAGCACGTGGACCGGAGCGACGTTGCCGCCAAAGGACATCTTGCCGTGCAGCACTTCTTTCGCCTTTGCAATATCGACCTTCTGGTCGAAAAAGATACTGCTGCACCCGGTATCAATGAACTGTTCCAGTC
Organism: Nitrospiraceae bacterium; assembly: GCA_003153275.1. Classification (GTDB taxonomy): domain Bacteria; phylum Nitrospirota; class Thermodesulfovibrionia; order Thermodesulfovibrionales; family UBA6898; genus PALSA-1316. Next base: position 3,626 of record PLXX01000136.1, read on the forward strand.
TGTCGCTTGTGTTGCCGCAGATATGCAGGATGGTATGGACGTTCTTCGATTTGGCCCAGTCGCTCATCTTCTTCAGCGGCGGCACGGCAAATTTCGCCATCTGCTTCGGATTGATAAGGTCCCCTGAGGCGGTCGGATCAGCGATACTGATGCATTCAATCGACCCGTTAGCGACGAGCGGTTCATAGAGATGGATAAGAAGGTCCGCGCAGAAGTTGACCATCTTTTCGACAAAGGCAGGTTTTTTGAACGTAGCCTTCATGAACGTTTCTTCTCCGACGAAACGGGCGGCCAGAGTGAACGGCCCCCAGCAGGTCATGGTCACCAGATATTTGTTGCCAATAGCTTCCTTGACCAACCGGGTGGCCTCGAGGACATTCTTGATAACCGGGTCTTTGAAAAGGTCGTCCATATTCAGCTTGTCGATGTCCTCCTCCGAGCTGACGAAATGCGAGGTGAGGTCAGGGGCCCCGACTTCGCGATATTTTATGCCGCAGCCAAAAGCAGTTCCGAGCGACGAGGCATGAAAGTTGTTGTAACCAGAGCCGACATAAATAACATCACTTCGAATTCTCTCCGCTTCCTTTATGCACATATCTGCCATTTTGGCAGCGTCCTTGCCCAGCGCCTCAAACGTTGAACCGTAGTCCTTGATACTCCACATACCGGCGCCAAACAGTGTAACCGGCACCCGTTCGGGTTTGCCTCCTTCAAAGGCCTTGAGGATTATTTTGCGTGGTTCCATTTTGTACTGCCTCCTTAAAAAGATTTATTGGGTATATTTCAGACGATGCATTTCATGGATCGTCTGTCTGAACTTTACCAGATCAACAGGGGCCTCAATGCTGAGGCCGTCAACAGATGTGGTCTCGTCACCGATGAAGAGGACAAAGATTTCAGGCCTGACAGACCTGATAATTCTGACGGCGTCATCGACCGAGAGGCCGAACGGTTCAAAGTCTATGACCAGCGCGGCATATTCTTTCTGAAGAACCATCTGAACGGCTAGGGAAGGGTGGTCGGCAGTTTCGACCGAATAGCCCTCATCCCGGAGAATGGCGTAGAGGCTTTTTGCCAGGAGTTGGTTGTTCGAGCATAAGAGAACGTCTGTCATATCTTTTAATGTCTGCAAAGGGGATGCCACATGTGGAGATGCACGCTGGGAAAGGATTTAGAGGCGTGACACTCCTTTATAATTAACATAAGGTAGAATAATGCCCCATCGTGGTGGGGAATTATACCCCAGTCAGGTCGGAGGGCTTTCCTGTCATATCTGGATACGGTCTGTTATCAGCTCGTCATCGAGAATGCAATATTTCGGCCCTTCAGGATCGTCGAGCGGGATAATCGGTCGGATAATATATCTTCACTGCAGGTGTCCATAGTTATCCTTCTTGACATTGAATGTTGTCAGATAACTCGATATGATTTATTCGTAGATACAATCGTGATGAGCGCGGTGAACAGGTAGACCCTGAATGCGCAGACACTAAATAACGACTTTGAGGACCAGATGACGTCTATGAAGAGATAGCCGTGAGAGACAGTACCCATCATATTACCGAACGCAAACTGGCCGAGGAGGAATTGCGTCGGCTGAATCGCGAACTGCGGGCTATCAGCAACTGCAACCAGGTCCTGATGCGCGCAACGGACGAGCAGACCCTTCTCAATGACATTTGCCAAATAATTTGCGACGAGGCTGGTTATCGTATGGCTTGGGCGAGGTATGCCGAGAACGACAAGGCAAAAACCATACGTCCTGTCGCCTGGGTCGGGACCGATGATGGTATCTCGCAGAGTCCTGGCTCACCTGGGCGGAGACGGTGAGCGGAAGCCGGCAAAACCGAAGGAGTTATTATCTTAAATAAGAGAAATACTGGACGGTCGGCAGTAAAAAGCTCTTACTTCCGCTCTCTTGTTTTTGAAACATACCGTTGTGTTCTTAATCAGCCGGAAAGTCCTTTACGAAGTTTTGTCTCGCATAAACGGCATATCAATCCTTAAGACATGCCTGTGCAGTCTATTCCTTGAAAATGTCAGGATAATATAATTTTATTGCACAGTCAGGATGTAAATCGGCATTGAAAAGTGACCCACCCCAGATGAGAGAAGAGATGAGAAAGCCCTTGACGGTTTGATTATCGTTCTAATAATCGTTCATGTTTCTATCCTCTTTATTGAAGTGGGTTGCAAGAAAATACTCATTCTGATGTTATTCCTTATTATTGGGGTCGTTTCAGCATCATTTCGAAATCCATTGCAGCAAGATACTCGGTTACGATCTTCCTGAGGTTCGTCCAAACGGGATGAACGGGGCATGTACGGCTGAAGTTGCAGCGCTCCGGATGAATAGTGCAACGGTTCATGGCTATCGGCCCTTCTATCGCTTCGACAACTGCGAGGAGGCTGATATGCCTCGGTCCCTTGCTTAACTGAAAGCCTCCTTTGTTGCCCCTGAAGGACTTTGCTATTCCTGCCTTGGTCAGTTTCTGCAATATCTTGGCCAAAAAGCTTCCGGGTATACACATCTCTGCGGCGATCGTTTCAATCACGACCGGCTTTTTGCTGCCAGTCTTCGACAGGAAGAGGATGCAGCGGACTGCGTAATCTGTTTCCTGGGTGATTTCCATATACAAGATGAAGTTTATCCTGAATGAATTACTCTGTCAAGAAAAAAATAATTACGATGCATTTCTACGTTTACAGCTTTGCGGCTGCATGGTATAAATGGTATAAATAGAGGATGTTGCAATATCTGCGCACTGTGCAGGTTAATTGGATATAAGGAGTATACCGTGAAACAATCCAGAATGAGCTGGTTTAGAATTATAAGATATATCGTACCTGTATTAACTGAGAAGAGCTGTTTGCTGATTCTTCTTCTATTTGCTGTATTTGGTCTCGGTATAGCGGAATGCGGTGCCGGGGAAGGCAAAATGGTCGAGGTTATTCTCGATGCCTCAGGCAGTATGAACGGAAAGTTAAAGAGCGGAGAGACGAAACTTGATGCGGCAAAGAAGTCGGTGGATGAGCTTGTTCGCACGCTCGATCCGGGGACAATTTTTGCTTTGCGGGCCTATGGTCATCAGTCGTCCAAAGACAAACATGACTGTTTCGATACAAAAATATTGTCCGGGTTCGGCTCTCTTGTGGCTAACAGGGACCAAATACATACAAACGTCTATGCCCTCAAAGCGATGGGGTATAGCCCTATTACCTATGTACTCTCGGAGGCAGTGAAAGATTTTCCTGCGGATTACCGGGGAGATATGGTGATTGTCCTTATCAGCGACGGCCGTGAAACCTGCAAAGGTGACCCGTGTGTACTCGCGCAGGACCTTGCAAAGGAGAAGGGCCGACTGGTTGTCCATACCATCGGGTTTGGTGCTGATTCAGCAGCCAGGCATCAGCTCGAATGCATGGCAAAAACAACCGGTGGAAAATATTACCTGGCTGATGATGCCGGGCAGCTTGTAAAGGCTTTGGTGAATGCTGCCGCTGCAACACGTGGCATGATTGTCAGAAAAATTGGTGATGGCATGTTGAGCATCGAAGGCGCAGACCTTGCCGGTCATGTTGTCACGAACGCGGAGACCGGAGACAGGGTTGGGATGATCAGTCAGACCCAGTCAATCATAAAACTTCCGGCAGGTATCTATAATGTCGGCATAGGCAAGATGACATGGAAGAGTGTGGAGGTGACGCCGGGTGCAGTCACTGTTCTCAAGCCTGTCATGCTACGGGTTGAACACGCCAGTGTCCGGGGCCACAAGGTTATCGAGATAGAAACCGGCGAGGAGTTCGGCTCCCTCATCCCGGCAAAGGACAGTATCCTGCTCATGCCGGGAGACTATGAGGTTTTTTTTGGTAATGCTGCCTGGCATGTGCATGCTGTGCAGGGGGCGAAGATAACGCTCAATCCGGGATTGGTGACGCTCAGGGGAGCGAGTGCTCAGGGACACCATATCAGGACTATGCGTGGAGATCTGATCGATACCGTCAGCCATACGACGCCGACCGTGGCGCTGCCTCCCGGGGAATATACGATAGATATAGAAGGCAAACTGAAGACGTTTACCCTAAAGGAAGGGGAGAATCTTATACTGCAGAAAAAATGATTGTTATGCTGCCCGGAGACTTCGTCACGAGTAGATTCTTCAACGACGATCTATTTTTTTCTTTTCCTGTCTCAGTTAATACTTCCGTTCAAGTGGCTTATGAAGTCCTGTGCTGTTTTTTCTGCGGCGAACAAAAGTTCCTCTTTCAAGAAGCGAGCAGTTGTCTGCTTCAAGCTGAACGAGCGACTTTTCCCTGCCATAATCTTTGGAGAGATACAGATAGCTTTTCTGCCAGAGCACTTCGCCCTTGGGGTCCTTCATGGTGACGACTGTTTTCGACAGAAACCCGTCGACAACCACGCCCTTGTCCAGCCCGCGCTCAAGGCCGGTACTGACTGGTTGATGCCTTCAAGAAACTTCTTCATGACCACAGATCCAAAGTCCGGGATTATATTCTGAGTTTCGACCCCAGGTGCCTTGTCGTATGCGTTACCCACGAAGAGAAGTGCAGAACCGCCTGAGGCAGCGATAGTGATAAGAGCGGCTATGCCAGTTTCCGTTCCTGATGACTTCATGATGCCGGGTGTCTCGTACCTGACAACCTCTACAGGACCGAACACGCCGAAATCCCGGTTGACAAGGGCCTGATTAGACTTTGGCTAACACCACGAAGTTAACAGTAACTGCAGCAGGACTGCCAAGACGATCACTGTCTGGTACCAGGCAACCATATTCCGACTGGCAGACACTTTTCTCATAACCGAGAGTTTCCGGGGCACGAGCAGGCTCTGTACGCACGGATGCACGCCATGGGCCTCGGCTTCTATGCCTTGCCCAGCACCTTGATAGCTTTCTTATCGTCAGCTGTCTTGAATACGCAGGTGGCCGTTTTCCCGGAACTGGTTGTTGAGTAAAAATAGTAGATGTTGATCCCTGCATCGGCAATGGCCCGTGATATTTTCTCCAGCGAACCTACCCGATTTGCCGTTTCTACCAAAATGATTGATGAATCCTGTATGTCATCAGCGCCGATTTTTTCGAGGGCCTTCTCTGCCTTGACGAGGTCGTCCACGATCAGGGTAAAGATTGCCTTGCGACGAGTGCCGCTCGCCGAGTAGCCGGTGCCGGCAAGAATATTCACGTTCGCCGCTGCAAGAGCTGAAGCCACCTTTGCGGTCAGCCCCATACTGTCTATGAAGGTCGCTGTGATCTCCTTCCCCGGTCTGGCTGAATATAAAGGCGCTGTAGACTTTTTAGACGGGGCCGCTTTCGCTGCCGGTTTCACCGAGGGTGCTGCTGCTTTCTTCAGGGGGGCCTTCTTCGTTGCTTTCGCCATGGGTTTTCCTGTCTCCTTTTCAATTTAGTAAAGATACGTCCAGAACCGGTATACAAGAATCCGATAGTGATAATTTACTACATTCGGGGGCTGCAGGACAAGAGGACTGTTCGGTCCGGGGCGACGCCTCATGAGGTAAAGGCAGTTAGAACTGTCTCCCGCGCTTATCAAAATCGCCCTTTACTATAGAAAGCATGACAGCATAGGCAATGAAGAAGCCGAGATGCATTAAAAGATTCCAGACCTCAACAAACAGATGGGGGAATTCTTTGCCGGCCATAGAATCCGCCGATACTGTTGTCAAGGCGCTGAGGAGCGAGAAAATAATACCCTGTGCTCCGATACCGAACCACACGGCAAAGCTTATAGGTATCAGGTAAAAAAAAGATATACCTATTTCATAGCCTGTTATATAATCAACAAGCCCTATGCCGATAAGCAGAGCGATATTGACTGCAATGATGAATGACTTTGACTTATTTTCAAAATACTCCGTTACCCGCGTCAATTTGTTCATTAGTTTAGGGTCAGAACTCCTCGCGTTCATTTCAGCTCCAAATGTGTATATAGATAGCTCAACATACCAGTGTAAAAGCAACTGCCACCGCGCCTATTACGTCGACCATACCGTACCACAGGTTTTTGAATAGATTGTGAAGATAATCAGCCCTGGTTGAAAAATATGACAGAGTCTTAAGCGGAAGCATAGAACAATATACTCATGAAAAGCGGGACGATCTTCATGAGTATATCACGTTGAATGGGCCACAGCCGGGTGTACCGACGGTGGCCCATTATTTTTAATGGTAGGCCCGCCCGGTTTCGAACCGGGGACCTCTACCGTNNGGAGGTCCCCCTTGTCAACCAGCGGTTTAGAAGGTCGCGGTCGGTTATCTAAAGAGTCTGACGTCGACCATTTGTCCCTGTTCGATCCCGTTCTGACTGAGCGGTATGACGATGGTCCCCTCTGTTTTTACCATGGTCGTGATGAGCCCTGATTTGCTGATGACCGGTATTGCCCAGAGCCCGTCTTCCCGCTCCTCTAACCTCACCCTGACATGCTCCTCCCGCCCTT
>PLXX01000116.1 GCA_003153275.1 Nitrospiraceae bacterium
TATAAATCTACAGACATTACCTTTATCCCATCAAGGCCACGCCTATGCACAAACCCAAGTCCTGACCAGAATGATATTGATGCATAGTTATCTTCTCTAACGTTAACTGCTATCCTTTCTATTAGTTTATATCTCCTGATAGTTTGTGCAAAAAGATGGAATGTCCTGGTCCCATAACCCATTCGTCTCTTACCTTTCTCAGATATGACCAGAGTCATCTCTGCAGATTTCCCGAGCTCCAGGTTATAAAGGCCGATAAATCCTATTTGCTTTGAATCAAGCTCTACACAGTAGGCAAGCTCAAATGTTTTATTAATCCACCACCAGACAAAAAACCATGGCGTAGATATTGGCTTGCTCAATCCAGAAGACTTCAACGTGTCATCATCAATGAACGTCTTTTTTATCCATGGACCGTCGAATATTCTCAGGCGCCTCAACCTCAGTTCGCCGTCTTTCACATATCCCGGCACCCTCGCGTAAAACACGCTTCACCTTTTAACAAAAAGGACCGGTATTTTTGTATCCTTATGGATCACACCATAGGCAACACTGCCGAGAACCATAGCGGCTAACGCGCTGCGGCCATGAGAACCCATAATAATCAGATTTACCTTTTCCCTCTCAGCCTTTCTCACAACCTCCTCAACAGGGTGACCTGCCGTTATGACAGTCTTTGATTTAACTCCTTCTTTATCGCAGAGATTCTTTATTTCTCCAACACAGCTTTCAGCAGCCTCGCGCAGATAATCCTCAATCGGTTCTATTACATGCCTTGCAGTATCCGATGCCTGAATTGTCTGGCCCATAAGTGAGCTTTTATCCATAACGCTAAGGATAATTATCGAGGCTTTCAATTGTTTTGCGAGGTCAACCGCATACCTCGCCGCCTTTCTTGCCACTTTCGAGCCGTCTGTCGGGACTAGAATCTTTGAAATCATAAGGCCTCCTTTTCATTCCCGTTTCATGGACTATCCTTACTTTAGGTTGACAAATTATAAAATAGCACCTTCCTCTGCTTTTCCTAGCCCCCCTATAATGCTTCAGGTTCTTTTTTTACCAGGAGAACTGAGCAGGGCATCATACGAATAATCTCTTCATTGCTTCGTCCGAAAAGGAAGTGCTCCAGATGCCCCTCCTCATGTGCAAGCATGATGATGAGGTCTATCTTTTCATTTCTGACCGTTTTGAAGACTTCCTTTCCAGGATCTCCTTCCGTAACCAACTGCTTCACTTTTATGCCCTTCTTTCTCTCCGAATTTATCAAAACAGCGAGTTCCTCTCTCGTATCCCGGAGAAGCCTCTTATACTCCTTCGCCAAAGATGGTATCGGCAAATTCCATCCCTCAAGGCTGAAGGGATCATGAATTGCATGAATTACGTAGAGTTTTGCTCCATAGTGTCTTGCCAGAGAGAACCCATATTGAACGGCTTTTCTGCAGTATTGCGTGTCCCTACTCACAACGAGAATCCTTTTTACATCTTCCATGACTGACCTCCTTATGGTTGAAATTGGTGAAATTGATTTATTTTCATTCTTTCGGCAATGCCTGCCGCGAGGCTGTGCCTAAAGTAAACGCCTTGGAGCGCTCATAAAGATTCCTCAGTTCCTGTCCTGTTTCATGGTCAAGCTTATCCATTTTATTCTCGATTGTCTCAGTATCTTTTAACAGCTTATCGACTTCTGCTCTGGTCTTTGCATCACCAGTTTTGCCTGCTTTAACCAGATATGCCTCCGCCTCTTTGATGTCTGCCCTGGCTGCTTCCATGCGGCCTGACATATAATTATTGGTCGCTTGCAAAAAGCTCTTCTTGGCCTGCAAAACAGGCAAGGAATCCAGCATGCTGAGAAACTGGAGCCCCTGTTATTCTCAAAAATTAGCAGAGTATATGTGCGCTGGATAGTAGAAATAGACCGATAAACCGGTCAGTCTATTACTACGGCAAGGTGAAAGCATGAACATTACAGTCACTTCACATCACCTCGTCATCCAGCCTTCCACTGTTGTCTACTGAACTTCACCTGCGGGCATGGACTCCAATTTGCTGATGAGACCCTTGAGTGTCTTTTTCTCAATCTGGACACCCTTTTCATCTTTCATTTTTTCTACTTCCTTCAGGTAATGTTGCACAGCGGTCAGTACCGCTACCGCCTCTGTATTAGTCAATTTCAAATCCATCTTCTTACTCTCCTTTGAGATATATTGGCAAAAAGGACATGCCTTCCTGTCTTTTCGTACAGGAGCAAACTGTATGCCATAGCAATATTGAAAAGAAAGGTTATCCAAATCTTTGAAATAGCAGGGAATTCTCCCAAATCGGTGATGGGGGAAGATACTTTGAAAAGTGCCGGTTTCTGATATATCAGGAGATTCCTGATATATCAGGTATTCTTCTTATTCCTTAATGGTTGCCCATCCGTAACATCCTCCGATTAAGGAGCAATTGGATTTCGGTAGCGGTTTGTCCGTGGAAACGGACCTGCGGAGGGAGTGTGTTAGACTACCCCTAAAGGAGACTATTCCATGTTTCACTGGTTTCGCGACTATCGACGCAATGAGGTGCGAAGGCGTCCGTTTCCCCCCGAGTGGGAGATCTTCATGCATGCGAACCTGGCCCACTACTGCATGCTGGACGACGCCGAGCGAACTGAGTTGCATGCAACTATGCAGGTTTTCCTGGATGAAAAAAACTGGGAGGGGTGTGGTGGCCTCGACCTCACCGACGAGATCCGTGTCACCATTGCGGCCCAGGCATGTTTGCTGCAACTGGGACTCCCCCATGACTACTATCGCAATGTGGAGTCAATACTCGTCTATCCCTCCACCGTAGTGCCTCCCGAGCACCACCCCGGTGTATTCGAACGCGTGGACGGCCCTATAGCGGCCTCCGTCCCCATCCTGGGGCAGGCCTTGGCCCATGGTCCGGTGATACTTGTGTGGGACGCCGTACTCCACGGGGCGCGCCACCCCGAACAAGGTCATAACGTGGTGTACCACGAGTTCGCCCACAAGCTCGACATGCTCGAGGGAGCTGCCGACGGCACCCCGCTCCTCGACGACCGTGACCAGTTCGCCGAATGGGTGGCCGTGTGCTCCTATGAATTCTTGCGGCTACGCCGCCTTTCCGAGAAGGGCCACAAAACCTTCCTCGACGCCTACGGCGCGACAAACGAGGCCGA
>PLXX01000057.1 GCA_003153275.1 Nitrospiraceae bacterium
TGTGATTTTTCACGAGCATTCCCCAGTTTAAGGGGCTAGTTTTTCAGGAGCATTCCCCACCCCTTTTTCAGAGCATTCCCCACCCACAATTTGTGGTCGGTGTAGCAATCTTGTTAAGCGTCAAANNGTAGTATGTCAGACAAGGAGTACACCGTGATTGAGATAGTGGATGTTTTAAGAAGACAGGCGGCCGGGGATAAAATCAGTGCAATCGCGCGAGCGACGGGAATGGATCGCAAGACGGTTCGCAAGTATATCCGGATTGCCGAAGGAAACGGTCTAACAAAGGAGACGGACTCACGCATTGAGGATATCGCGCACGCGGTATTCCGGGAAGTCAATGGCGGCAAAAAGGCCGACGATGGCAATAGCAGAGACGCTATGTTGCTGCCACACAAGAGTTTGATAGTCGATATGCTCGAATGGGAGGATCTGACCCTCACCAAAGTGCATATGAAGCTGATACGCAGTGGGGTAGAGACAAGCTACAGCTCGCTGTACCGTTTTGTGCAGGAGCATATTGGGGCCGGCAACAGTGGGACTGTCCGCATGGCGGAGACTGAGCCTGGGGAAGTTGCCGAAGTCGATTTCGGCAGGCTGGGGTATCTGTTTGACAACGTCCTCAACCGGATGAGAGCGCTACACGCACTTGTAGTCACACTTGTCTTCAGCAGGTATCAGTATGTATACGTCACGCATAAACAGGACCTGCCGGCGCTGATAGGTGGTATAGAGGAGGCGTGGGAGTTCTTTGGTGGTGTCACCAGACGTCTTGTAATCGACAACATGAAGGCCGCGGTGGTAAAGTCGAGCCGGTATGAGCCGATATTCAATAGGACGTTTCTGGAGTATTCGCAATATCAAGGCTTCATCATCGACCCGGCTGTTGCGCGGCATCCACAGGGGAAGGCGACCGTAGAAAGACAAATCCCCTATGTGCGGGAGAACTTCTTCAAGGGTGAGCAGTTTATCGACTGCGAGCATGTCCGGAGGGAGGCCGTGAAGTGGTGCACGGACGTGGCGGGGATGAGAATCCATGGCACGACACGGAAGAGGCCAAGGATAGTCTTTGAAGGGCAGGAGAAGGCGCTCCTGCTGCCGCCACGGGAAGAACGCTTTGATATACCTAAATGGGGCACGGTCACCGTCCATCCTGATCATCATATCCGCTTTGGCAATGCTCTTTATTCGCTGCCGACAGAATATATCGGCAAAAAGGTCGAGATCCGCGCTGATAGCAAGCTGACGCGCATATATCACCAAGGAGCGGTCATCAAGACACACCCCGTCGTGCCCGAAGGCAAGCGATCAACCGATTATGAAGATTATCCCATTCATAAGACACCGTATGCGATGAGAAACTGTGATTACTACATCAACAAGGGAAAGGAGGTGGGAACGAATTGCGGCAGCTTCATGGAGCAACTGCTCTCTGGGGACTTCCCCTGGAGCAAGCTCAGGCAGGCGCAAAAGCTGATACGGCTTTCGGAGAAATACGGAACAGCGCGGGTAGAGCAGGCAAGTGTTCGTGCCCTGTCCTTCAGCCTCATCGATGTCTTCAGGCTGGAGCGTATCATCACACAGGCCTTTGGCAACGAGGCCGAAAAAGGAGGTGAGAAAAGAGGCATTGTCGTGCCGGCACGATTCGGTCGGCCGGCGGAATACTTTACAAAGAAAAAGGAGGAACAAAATCTTGGAAATAACGAATGAACTGAAGCAAACATTGAAACGATTGCGGCTCTCAGGGCTGCTGGCCACTCTGCCGGACAGGGTGGCCTACGCCAAGGGAACAAAACTCTCTTATGCTGAGTTCCTTGAACTCACCCTCAACGATGAAATCCAGAGGAGAGAAACTACTAACGTCGCCACAAGGCTGAGGAGCGCCTCAGTGGATCTCGACCAGACCTTCGAGAGGTTCGATTGGGATGCGGCAATCACCGTCGATAGGGACAGGCTTAAGGACCTCTTCAGCCTTGAGTTTATCAGCCGGAAGGAAAACATACTCATATGCGGTCCTGTCGGCGTGGGGAAGACCTTTATCGCAAATGCCCTCGCCCACAGCGCGTGTAGACGAGGGCATAAAGTGCTTATGCTCAGGGCGAGCACGATGTTCAAAAAGCTCCTCCAAAGCAGGGCCGACAACTCCCATGGCAGAGAACTGATAAAGCTGATCAGTCCCGAACTGCTCATCATAGACGACTTCGGTCTCCAGAGACTTTCAGCCGAGCAGGCCAATGACTTCTACGAGGTTGTCGTTGAGAGGTACGGAAGGACCTCTACGGTAATCACCAGCAACCGCGACGTCCACGAATGGATGGTGCTCTTCGACGATCCCATCATGGCAAACTCCGCCCTCGATCGCCTTGCCCACAATGCCCATCAACTGGTTATGGAGGGGGAAAGCTACCGAAGAAAAAAAGACCCCCAGAAAAGAAGAAAGGCATAGGGTTGATTCTGTTTAACACAATATGCTAAAAAATCTAGGACAGGGTGCTACACCTGGGGAATGACCCTGAAAAAGGAACTGGGGAATGCAGCTGAAAAATGACAGGAAAATGAAAAGTATACAAAATACTGTTTTTCGTCAAGGCGCACTTTTTATCTGTTGCTTTT
>PLXX01000097.1 GCA_003153275.1 Nitrospiraceae bacterium
GGCATTGTCGTGGAAAACTATATCAAGCAGAACGGCAAGCCGGAGCAGTCTGTTTTCTCGCTGCTGAGCGATCGGGAGCGGGAAGTCCTTCAGCTGCTGGCAGAGGGAAAGAATACTAAAGAGATAGCCTCGAATCTCAATCTCAGCGGAAAGACGGTCGAGGCCCATCGTATCAACCTCATGTCGAAGCTCAACATTCACAGCATTGCCGAACTTACCAAATACGCCATACGTGAAGGACTTACCTCTCTGTAATCCTCAGACCAATCTGCACCATTTCTTCTGACCTCAAACTGTAGTTTTAGCCATAAGGGTTTCCCTTACGAAGAAGTAGGAAATGCCTGATTGTGCTCGTCGCGTCTATCGGTTAATCTAATGAAGATGCTGCAGGGTTTCTTCTGCAGGGCCATAAATAACACGTTTGGATAACTACGATAAAAGGAGATTGCGATGACGTCAAAAGAACGGGTGATGAAGCTGTTGAAAGGGGAGAAGGTTGACCGGCCGCCGATTTTCAGCGGGATGGGGAATGTTGTTGTGCCGGTCCTCGATAAGTATGGTGTGGTCTTTTCCCGGGCACATCGGGATTCCGCTCTCATGGCAAAGGCGGCAGGAGGTTCTTTCAAGGAGTTCGGCTTTGAATCTGCTGTTGTGCCCTTTGACCTGGGCGTTGAGGCAGAGGCCCTCGGCGCAGTGATGAACTATTATGACGACGTCGAGGGGCTCCTGTATCCGACGGTAAAAGAGAAATGCGTCAAGGTAGCCGAGGACGTCGTTATTCCGGCAGACCTGGAAAACGCCGGTAGGATCCCGGTTGTCACTGGAGCGATCAGGGCGCTGAAACAGGAGCTGGGGGACAAAGTCGCTGTGGGTGCCTATGTCCTCGGGCCTTTCACCCTGGCAGGACAGGTCATGGAGCTCGACGAGCTCTATGAGGAGTCTTTTCTGGATCCTGAGAAGATCAGCAGGATTCTTGATCGGCTTTCGGACGTCATAATCCAGGTCTTCAAGATCTATCAGAAGGCAGGCGCCGACTTTTTTACCCTCAGGGAGATGGGCGGTACCTCCGATGTCATGAGTCCGAAGAGCTTCCGGAGTCTGATCAAACCGCATGTTGCCCGGATCATTGCAGAGATGCCCAGACCGGCTGTGCTTCATATCTGCGGCGACACTAACTCAATTATACAGGATATGGCTGACTGCGGTGCTGATGCCGTAAGCGTGGACCAGAAGAACAACCTGGTCGAAACAAGGCAAAAGCTTGGGCCGAAGGCTGTTATTCTCGGCAACTTCGATCCCGTAAAGGTACTGCACAAGGGCAATCCTGCTGATGTCGGGGCGGCTGTTCTCGAATGCATTAAGAATGGTGCGGACGCAGTATGGCCTGGTTGCGACCTGTGGCCTGAGGTGTCGGCTGAAAACATGGAAGCAATGGTAAAGGCATTCAAAGTATAATAACAACGCGCTGAAGAGAAAGGGCAGAGCATGAAAATTGTTCAGATTGCAGGATATCTTGGTTCCGGAAAGACAACCCTGGTGGTGACACTGGGACGGGAGATATCCAGTGCAGGCTATAAGGTTGCGATTCTGGTGAACGAGGTCGGTGAGGTCCCGGTTGACGGCAAGGTCATACAGGAATTCGGGCTGACGGTGAAGGACATTGGCGGTGGCTGCATATGCTGTCAGGTGGCCGGCAATCTGCTCCATACGCTGAAGGGCCTCTCGATGGGCGTTAAGCCGGACTTTATTATTATTGAACCGACCGGGATGGCAGTGCCGAATGCTGTTCGGGACGTCATGAAACCTGCTGCGGGCAAGCTGGACCTCACGATGGGGCCTACGATTGTTTTGCTCGATACTGGTCGCTTCGAGAAGCTTCTCTCGTATGAGACGCTCAAAAGACTTGTGTCAGTGCAGCTTAAGGACGCTGATGTCATAGCCCTGAGCAAGGTGGATTCTGTCTCCGCGGAGCAGCGGATGAAGGCCGAGGCTGCAGCACATGAGATCAACCCTTCAGCCAGGGTGATCGGCCTCTCGACATTTACCGGAGAGGGCGTTTCCGAGGTGATCGCCGTGATGAAGGATATGGTGATACCATGACGAACGATCCTAAACAAAGTGAAGCAGGAGACGGCAAGTCCCACCCGGGAGGCCATACCCACGAAGAGATTAATGGGTACTGCGCCACGTATCTGTTTAAGGCAGCCCGCAAGTTTGATAATGCCGATGTCCAGGAATTTGCCCGGGAGTTGATGAAGGCGATTGCTGCAGCCTGTATGAAGAAGGGTGCAACTGACGTGGGCCATATCAAGGCGCATATCGAATATGGCGGAGATGGATTTTTATATGCCGATACGCTCGGAGATGTCTCGGACATCATGGTGCGGGGCCGTGACGGTAATCCGACTGATACGATCAAGCTGGTCATCAACAGTATTATTGTCGAACTCGAAGCCCCGGACATACGGGATGCAACTGAAGAGGGTGTTGATGCGGTCTGCGCAGCCAGTGGCTTGACGAAGGAGATCGTCAAACAGGACCTTTACGACGCCGATGATCATGAACACTTGCTTCAGGCACCGGACTATGACAATCTGTAGTCAGGAGAAGGAGAGGAAGAATATAGTGATGCGTGAAAGCGAGATGCAGAACTTTCGGATTGAGGAAGAGCCTTTCTATCTTCCGATTTCTGATGAAGTCAGACTTTTTGAACTGGCATATGAAAACCGGCTTCCGCTGATGCTGAAAGGACCGACAGGCTGTGGCAAGACCCGGTTCCTCGGCTATATGGCATACAAGCTTTCATTGCCGCTTATTACGGTCGCCTGCCATGAGGACCTTACGGCGAGTGACCTGGTAGGCCGTTATCTCCTCGACGGGTCCCAGACCCGCTGGCAGGACGGTCCGTTGAGCCTCGCGGTGAAGCACGGCGGTATCTGCTACCTTGACGAGATCGTTGAGGCCCGCAAAGATACAACGGTTGTTATTCATCCCCTGACGGATGACCGCCGCATTCTGCCGGTCGAAAAGCGGGGCACCATCCTGGAGGCGGATGACACCTTCATGCTGACCATTTCATATAATCCGGGATATCAGACCGTTCTGAAGGACCTGAAACAAAGCACCAAGCAGCGTTTTATCACGGTTGAATTTGACTACCCGCCTGCGTCACTTGAAGAGGAGATTGTAATCCACGAGAGCGGGGTGGACCGCGCTACTGCTGTGAACCTGAGAAAGATCGCTGACAAATTCAGAAATCTCAAGGGCAGGGGGCTCGACGAAGGGGTCAGCACCCGGCTTCTGATCTATGCCGGTGTGCTTATTGTTAAGGGCATCGAACTCCGCCGTGCCTGCTCGGTTGCACTCATCAACCCGATAACGGACGACCGTGAGATGCAGAAGGCCCTTGAAGAGATCGTGGCGTCGATCTTCTGAGCATATTAATGAACGATACTGCACCGTCATTGCTTCAGTCCATTCGAGACCGGATTGGGCCTGCGGCCTCCGGCATTGACCTCGACCAAAAGCTCTGCCTTATCCAAGAGCTTACGGGCGATTCAGGCACTGCTGAATTTCTGAAGATGGTGCAGGTCTTTGCAGCATTTGAGCCTTCTACTGCAGTGAATCTGCTCACGTCTGGCCATACCCTTTTCGGATCGCTTTCCCCCGTTATCACGACAGAAGTCCTCTCGCTGCTTGCCGAGTTAAGCCGTGTCAAGTGGAGCGCTGCTTCCGCAGCGCTCTCTGTCCTGCCGGACATGGCAACAGCCACATCCAATGGCGGTGATCATTACAGCGTTATCAAATGGCTCAAAAGGGGGCTATCTCTGGGCGCTATCGACCAGGACGTGGCCATTGCCTATTTCAAGGTGAGCCCGGATATGCATAAACAGCTCGGNNCGGGAATACTTTGTCGTGAGTCCTGAAGTGGTGAGCAGGATCGACCGGGCTGATATCGGGAGGTGGGCGCGCATCGGCCTGCAGCTCGTTGAGAAGAGCCCTCGTCTGAAGCCGGCGCACAGTCCGCACAGCATACATGCTGTCGGTGCCTCCGCCGGCAAGGGAAAGACGGTGGACCTGGCGATCCGGTATTTCAAATCGTCTCCCCAGACTCTCGCCCGTCTCTCGGTCGCCAACCTGGAAGAGTGGGTTCAACAGGGACTCGATAATATTGATCCTTCCGGCGCGACATCATATGGAAATGTAGGCGAGGCCTTTTTTGAGATGAAGACGGGTGAAAGCCGCAAGACCATGGAGAGGCTTATTAAAGGGCTTGAACTTAAGAATATTCATTCAATGCTTTCGGCCTATTCTTCGGCGCTCTTTGACCGGATTATACCCATCCGGTCTTCGGCCATGTTCTACCGTGACCTACCCGGACTAGGAAGGTTCTTTGCGGTCACGGACGGTACGAGGATATTCCTGCCGTCGCGGATTTCGCTCTTTGAAGATGACAGCCTTAACAGCAAGGCATATAAATGGTTTCTGACGCATGAGCTGGGGCATATTGAATATGGGACTTTCCTGTTGACAGACGACGAACGAGCAGTTTTACTGCAGTATCCGAATCAGACTGCCCTAAAAATATTTACTTTCCTCGAAGACGAACGGATCGACTACCTCACCGGACTTGACTATCCCGGGCTTGAGAAGGATCGTCTTGCTCTTATCGCAGAGTATCTCAAAGGTGCCAAGGCACGGGGAGAGGCGATAACGAGTTGTGAACAAGTCTCCTTTACTGCAGAGAGTGGGCCTATTGAGAACATGTCGCTATTTGAACGACTCATGCAGGATGGGAGATCCCGGGTCAGAACTGCAGGCACGACGGCCAGTGAAGTGGTCCCGATTGCTGCCGAACTGGCAACACGTCTCCTTTCAGACGGCGAGATGAATATGATATCCGGCGGAGATGACCGGTATGCAGTCTTTTACCGCGGCGCTCTTGACTTCGGTCTCGTAGCAGAGGCAAAGAGCACAACAGCAGCACTGGTAAAACGGCTGATAGAGCGGTTTGCTGACAATGGAAGGACTATTGATCAGGACCGTATTGAGGCTGCGTTCATAAGGATAGAAGAGGCCAAAGGTCTTGAAACAGAGGAACTTGTTTATCGTACCATGAACGAAGAAGCGCTTGAGGAGCTCTTCGAGAAGGTGCAGACCGCCATAGATGAGATGGAAGAGGAGTCCAGGTTCAGAAGGGCGGTCTTCTACGACGAATGGGATTTCAGGATGGACGATTACAAAAAGGAATGGTGCAGGGTCAGGGAAATGGATATGCCTGAAGGCTCGATCAATTCTTATAATGAGGTCATACGTGAATATCACGGAATGGTAAACGGTCTCAAACGCCAGTTCGGGCTACTTCGGCCCGACCGCGTGCGTCGCATATTCAGGGAAGAGCGCGGGGATGACCTTGATTTTGATGCCCTGGTCGAGACCATGGTTGAACGTCACGCCGGGGTCGCACCTTCGGACCGAATCTATATCAGAAGGGACAAGCGGCAGAGGGACGTCTCTGTTGCCTTTCTTGCAGACATGAGCTTTTCGACCAGCGATGTTCTTCCCTCCGGGAAACGGATCGTCGACGTCGAACGCGAAGGGTTGACGCTCATGGCCGAGGCGCTCGAAAGCATCGGCGACAGCTGGGCTGTCTATGGGTTTTCGAGTGACTACCGCGACAAAGTAGACTTCCTCGTGGTCAAGGACTTTCAGGAGGCATTCGGGGACGCGGTGAAGCGCCGCTTCGAGGGGATACGGCCGATTGCGATGACCAGGCTTGGGGCGGCAATACGTCATGCAAACAGTATCCTGGTAAAGCAGGATTCGGTGATCAGGCTCCTGATCCTTCTCTCTGACGGAAGGCCGTATGACGTGGATTATGGTGATTCTGATTATGCTGTCGAGGATACGCGGGCTGCGCTCTGGGAGGGCCGCCGGCAGGGCATTAATTCGTTCTGTATTACGGTTGACAAAAAATCTCACGAGTATTTGCCGCATATGTACGGGGAGTCCCACTATACGGTCATCAACAATGTTGATGCCCTGCCGGTGACCCTTCCGCTTATTTATAAGAGACTGACAACCTGAAAGGAGGCGCTGATGGAAAAGTGTGATAAATGTGGAGGACAGGCGGATTTTATCTGCCCTGACTGTGGAAAGAAGTACTGCAAGTCTCATATGGAACAGAGGTATTCCGGCCCGGACCGCGGGTTTAAATCTCGTCAAATGTGCCCGTCGTGCTGGAAGAATAAGCAGGTGAAATTGACTCAGGACATGGTCGACGTCAAGCAGCATAAGTCGAAGACGTACGTCTACGGGAAGTAACATGAGTTTGGGTGCGGCAAAAAAATCACCAGCCGACCGAACAAAGACGCTGAAGAGTTTAGAGGCCTTTGCTATAGAAAAAGGCGCCGGACGGGCAAAGATATTTTCAGCCAGGAAGGTCGTCGTAGACGACCGGGTCAGGATGAAGTGCCAGATACCTCGGTGTCCACATTATGGTATCGGTCTGAACTGTCCGCCGAATGTGCCCACGGTCGATGAGTTCAGGCGTTCGCTGGCGTTATATACCAGCGCACTGCTGATACAGACGGTAAGTCCGATTGGCGTTGAGATGAATAGCTATGAACGGAAGGAAGTCCTGGATTTTTTTAAGGGTAAGGAAGCACTATCTGGAAAATCGAACAACAATATGGAGGAGGGTGAAGAGAAGGACCGTCGCAAGGATTTCGATAACACGCGTTTTGCTGCAGTGAAGCTGCATAAGATCATCAATGAAACCGAACTGAAGGCGATGTCACTCGGGTTTTATTACTCTTTGGGACTTATTGGCGGCGACTGCATGCTCTGCAGCAGTTGCACCGGGGTTGGTTCTCCCTGCAGGCGACCTTATGAGTCGAGGCCTGCGATAGAAGGACTCGGTGTTGACGTTATCTCAACGAGCAGGAATGCAGGCTTGCCTTTTGATATGCCGCCTGTTTCAGAGATCGTCTGGACCGGCCTGATTCTGGTCGACTGATTCAGATTTATTGGTAACGTAGTTTTGATCAAGACAAGAAGGGCTTGGCAGCAGTGGTTCTTATGAACCGTATTAACTTTTTTAAGAGAGGGAGGATAACACATGAACGGTCTTGAGCGAGTAGCGACAGCACTGCAGCAAAAAGAGGCAGACAGGGTGCCGGTAGCACCACTGGTCTGCGGAGCGACCCACCGCGTAGCAGGGATTTCCTATGAAGAGTGGGCCCGGGGCGAGAATGTTGAAGCGATGGTCCAGGGGCATCTGGACACCGCAAAACTGATCGACCACGATGGGTTCGTAATGTTGATCGACCTGTCGGTTGAAGCCGGAGACTTCGGTATGGAGGTCATTTTTCCGCCGAACGACACCGCCCACCCCAACTATGACGCACCCTTTCTGAAGGGACCGCAGGACTACAAGAAGATCCAGAGAATCAACCCGAGAAAGGGCGGCAGGATGAAGACCGTTATCGATATGGTAGGCGGACTGTCCAAGCAGGTAGGTGGCACCCACGCGATCGTCGGCTTTGTCTATGGTTCCATCGGCATACTCAGCATGATGCGTGGACCTGAGAATTTCTTTATGGACCTGATGGAATATCCCGACGAAGTCATGGCTGCCATCGAGGTCGTCGACGATGTGCTCATCGACTATGCAAAGGCCCAGGCAGAGGCAGGGGCGCACACTGTCTGTGTCGACCACCTTTATTGCTCTCAGAGCATCTTGAGCAAGTCCCTGTGGGAGAAGTTCGAAGGACCGTCGCTCAAAAAGATCACGGACGCAATACGCGGTGCCGGTGCTCTTGTCTCTCTGCATAATTGCGGCAACGGTATCTACTTCGACATGAGCGAAAAGTGGTCAAACCCTGTCGCCATCTCCCACGCGTATCTGGCAGATGATGTGACTAGCTGGGAAGAGCAGAAAGCCAAATGGGGCAAAATTACGACTATCGGTTGGATGGCACCCGGTCCGGTGGCGATGCTCGGAACACCAGAGGAGATCGAAGAAGAGGTCAAATCCGAAATCAATGTCATGGCAAAGGGTGGCGGATTCATCCTCTCGACCGGCTGCGAGTTTCCGCCGAACGCACCGCTCTGGAATGCAAAGCATATTGTCGACTGTGCAAAGAAGCATGGCGTATACAGCAAGTAACAACCAGTAAACGTACATTATTTACATACTATATTAACTAACGGAGGAGCAGAATGATGACAAAAGAAAGAGAACAGGAGTTAATCAAGAGACTGCAGGAGGCTGTTATTAATTACAAGCCAGCTGATGCAAAGAAAGCGGCAGAAGAAGCAATTGCCGAAGGAGCAGATGCCTATAAAATGACCATGGAAGGGCTTGCCGGTGGTATGGAGGTTGTCGCCGAGAAGTTCGACAGCCACGAATATTTCGTGCCTGAGACTCTGCTGTGCGCAAAGGCACTGTACGCTGCGCTGGACCTTCTGAAGCCATACATAAAGGTTCAGGAAGGCAGCGTTCGCGGACAGGTGGTGCTTGGTGTTATGCAAGGCGACGTGCATGACCTTGGAAAGAATATCATCAAAGCGATTTTTGAGGCCTCCGGCTGGACAGTCCATGACCTCGGACGCGACGTTCCGTTGAAGAAGTTTGTCGAGGAGCAAATGAAGACCGATTCTGATATTGTCATGCTCTCTGCCATGATGACCACCTCGATGGTCGGCATCAAGAAACTGATTCCGATGATCAAGGAGAAAAATCCGAAGGTTAAGATCATGATCGGCGGTGCGCCGATAACGGACAAGACAGTTTCAGAGTATGGTGCTGACGTTACAGCGGACAATGCTCCCAATGCACTCAAAGAAGCCATGAAAATGCTCGAAGCACTCAGAAAAGGAAAAATGTAGTTTATGCAGCTGCGGGCAGGGGGGAAACCTCCTGCCTTTTCTGCACCATGTTAAAGGAGGTTTCACAGTCAATGCAACATACAATTATTTTTCAGCCTTCCGGCAGGCGTGGCCAGGTCGAGGAGGGAACTACCATACTTGAAGCAGCCCGGAAAATTGGCGTTGATATAGAAGCTGTCTGCGGGGAGTTAATTGTCTGCGGAAAGTGCCGTGTCAAAATTATGGAAGGTAAATTTCAGAAGGAAGATATCTTCTCGTCCATGAATAACCTCAGTCCACTTGACGAGAAGGAGGAGAAGGTTCTGCTGCGAAAGGATTCAGACGAGAATATTCGTCTTGCCTGCTGCACAAAAATTCTCGGAGATGTCCTGGTTTTTGTTCCCGAAGCCAGCCGTACCGGCAAACAAGTGGTCAGCAAGGCTGCCGGGGTAATCAAAGTGAAACTGAAACCGGCAGTAAGGAAATATTACGTGGAGCTGCCTGAGCCGAACCTTGACGACCCGCTTGGTGATTTCGAGCGGCTCGAGGAAACGCTGTATAAAAACAATCCGAAAATGAAGAAGCTTACCATAGATTATCGGGCACTCCAGAAGCTTCCGGACGTTTTGAGAAAGTCAGACTGGAAGGTGACTGCCACGGTCTGGAACGATGCTGAAATCATACGTATTGAACCTGGCCAGGTCGAGACCAGTATTGGTCTGGCTGTTGATATCGGTACGACCTCGGTTGCAGGATATCTCACGGACCTCAATACCGGTGAGGTACTGGTCACTGAGTCGATGATGAACCCGCAGGTGCGCTACGGTGAAGACGTCATGTCCCGGATCAGCTACTGCATGTTCAACGAAGAGACCGGACTGAAAGAGCTCCAGGACACTATTATTGAAGGGCTCAATACAATCGCGAAACAGGCGGCGCATAAGGCAGGGATCTCGACCGAGGATATCAGTGAAATGGCTCTAGTCTGCAACACTGCCATGCACCATATTCTGCTTGGCATCAATCCAGAATATATGGGTGTTGCTCCCTTTACCCCGGCGCTGCACCATTCATTGGATATCAAAGCTGAGCGGTTCGGCATACATATACTGCCAGCCGGAAATATACACATTCTCCCGATTGAAGCGGGTTTTGTCGGTGCAGACAACGTTGGTTGCCTTGTTGCGGACAAACCACACAAGAGAAAGGAGATGACGCTTCTCATCGATATCGGCACCAACGGCGAGCTGGTACTCGGCAACAAGGAAAAACTGATCTCCTGTTCCTGTGCAACTGGCCCGGCGCTTGAGGGTGCACAGATCGAATTCGGTATGAGGGCTTCTCCGGGGGCCATTGAGCGAGTGAAGATTGACCCTGAGACACTTGAGGCCACGTACAAGGTCATCGGCAACAACCGCTGGAGTAACGGAGAGACGAATATGTTGGCCAAAGGTATCTGCGGCTCTGCAATCATCGATGTTATCGCCGAGATGTACAGGGCACGGATTCTCAAAAAGAACGGCCAGATCAATCATGATCATGCCTCGAAAAGGATACGGAAAAACGATAAGGGCCTCAGCGAATATGTTCTCGCCTGGAGGCATGAGACGGCCATAGATGCTGATATTGTCGTCAATCAGAAGGACGTCCGTGCCATTCAGCTGGCCAAGGGAGCGCTCTATTCCGGCTGCCTCATCATGCTGCGCAAACTCGGCATCAAAAAATTCGACCGGCTTGCCGTTGCAGGAGCTTTCGGCAGTCACATCGATAAGGTTGCTGCCATGGTGATCGGGATGTTTCCCGACTGCGATCTTAAAAAGGTCGAATATATCGGCAATGCAGCTGGAGACGGTGCACGCATTGCGCTCCTCAGTACGGATGAACGCAGGGATGCGAACATCATAGCTCGCAAAGTCGAATATGTGGAGCTGGCCCTTGAAGAAGATTTCAACGATCGCTTCGGAGAGGCCATGCAGTTCCCGCATATGTTTGACAAGTTCCCTCATCTCAAAGGCATTCTGTCAGAGGAAGACACATAAGACTGCAGTGTTCCGGCGGGCATAACGCCCGCCGGAATTCAATCGGGGATGAACTGGTCTCCTCTCGTAATACTATGCAAAAGTTCGGCTGGCAGACATCTCATCTTTACGCTATACTTTTGACTGGATCATGAATCGCATGTGGAGAAACGTTTGATGAACAAAGACAAAAACACTGAAGCCCCCGACATTACACGTATTACGCTGCAAGTCCTTTTTATGTATACACTTTTGAAGGCCTGGGCGTGTCCGGTAACGCTGAAGGGAAGCCTTTTTTTGAAGCGAAGACAGAAGAGTGAGTGAAAACTGAATATCAGTACGAGATGCTTTAACTCCCCATTAGTTCCAGATACTTTCGGATCTCCTGCTCAAAGTGGCCGCTGAAAATATTCTTTCCAATGCCGGCCTGTATTTTTGATACATCCCAATAACGCACTTCATCAATCTCGTCCCTGTTGAAATCAATATGCCCGTCCCAGGAGCATCTGAAGGTGGTAACCAGTTCAGACTCCCGAAGGTTGGCGAACAGATAGGTATACAACAGCTCCATACCGTCAACCGCTATGCCCAGTTCCTCGGACATCTCGCGGCCGGCAGCCGCAGAGGCTTCTTCTCCGGGGTTTATATGTCCGCCCACAGACGTGTCCC
This sequence comes from Nitrospiraceae bacterium, assembly GCA_003153275.1. Classification (GTDB taxonomy): domain Bacteria; phylum Nitrospirota; class Thermodesulfovibrionia; order Thermodesulfovibrionales; family UBA6898; genus PALSA-1316. Next base: position 11,559 of record PLXX01000097.1, read on the forward strand.
ATTTTCCTGGGGCGATGTCTTTATTCATGGAACGTTTCTGAAGCAACAGCGCACCAGCTTGATTGAAGACAAGGACATGGACGACTCGGTGTATCAGCGCAGGGTCGCTGTGCAGCACGGTTCGGTTGCACAGCCCGATGACGATGCCCTGCCTGTTGACGATCTCGAGTATCTCTTCTCCGGGGGTCTGCATGTATTGATTTTATGTTGTTGATTTTAGAGCTATAATGATGTATATGGGGTATAATATCACATTGTGCGAAAAAGAACAGAACGTGATCATGCCTACAGCCCCTCGGTATTTTCTGCGTGCGCTGACAGTTGCACTATATCATGGAAGAAATCAAGGATCTGATTGAACGATACGGTCTTGACGAAGACCTGGAGCATATAATTATTCCCATTCGGGGAAAAGACGGCAGGAGCTTGCGATGCTTCCTGCTTAAGAGAAAATATTTTACAATATTGTATCCGGACGGCCGTAGTGCGGTGTTTCCCCTCGGGGAGGTTATTGAGGCGCTTGTGCAATACCCCGACCTGCCGCTGAGGGAATCGTTGCCCTATGTGCATGTTGATCCGGAAAATCCGGAGGGACCGGACAAGGAGATTGAGACCATGGTCTACGAAGAGAAAAAAGGGGAATCAGATTGATGAAAAAAAGGATACTGATCAACGCGATCCATCCTGAAGAGAAAAGGGTTGCTATTCTTGAAGGTGAAATTCTTGCAGATTTTTATGTGGAGTCTTCAGGGAAGGAACATCTCCGGGGGAATATCTATAAAGGGGTTGTAGTACGGGTCGAGCCGGGGCTTCAAGCGGCTTTTGTTGACTTTGGCCCCAAAAAACACGGCTTTCTGCAGTTCCGGGAGATCAAGAAAGAGTACTTTCAGAAGCAGAAGGATGAGAGCAAAAGGAACAGGATACAGGACGTTATCTCAAAGGGACAAGAACTGATCGTCCAGGTCGAAAAAGACGAGCGCGATACGAAAGGTGCCAGCCTAACGACCTATATCTCACTCCCCGGCCGGTACATTGTGATGATGCCTGGCGAGGAGAAGGTGGGTATCTCAAGGAAGATTGAAGCGCGCGAAGACCGCGACCGGCTGAAGGAGACCTTTAACGCGCTGAAGCTGCCAAAGGACATGGGCTTCATACTGAGGACAGCCTGCAGCGATAAGACGGGCGAGGAGCTGAATCATGACCTTGAGTACCTGACCAAGCTTTGGAACAAGATCAAGCTGGAGTCGAAGAAGGCTAAAGCTCCGGCGCTTATCTACAAGGAGCAGGACATTGCGGTTCGGACCGTACGGGACTACCTGACATCGGATGTTGTCGAGGTGCTCATCGACGATCCTGATGCCTGCAAAATCACGAAGGAATTCCTGAAGAAAACAACCCCTTGGCTGAAGATCAACATAAAGCTGTACAAAGACAAAAAACCGATTTTTGCGATGCACAACATCGAAGAGCAGATCGCGAAGATTAATGACCGGCATGTGTATCTGCCTTCTCGCGGCTATATTGTCATTGACAAGACGGAGGCCCTGACAGCGATCGATGTGAATTCCGGCAGGAGCCGGAAAGAAGAGCATATCGAGGGGACGGCGCTGAGGACGAATCTTGAAGCTGCGGAGGAGATCGCGCGACAACTCAGAATCAGGGATATTGGTGGACTGATTGTCATAGACTTTATCGATATGGAATCGTCCAAAAACCGTCGTGATGTCGAACGGCTGCTGAAGGATTCCCTCGACGGCGACAAGGCCCACACCGAGATCGGTGGCATTTCAAAATTCGGCCTGGTCGAGATGACGAGGGAACGGATGCGTCCGGCGTTTCTCGAGGCAATCAATAAAAAGTGCGATACTTGCGGAGGAACCGGCGTTCTCAAGTCCGATGAGACAATTGCGGTTACGGCGTTTAGGAATATTCATGCCCGCGCTTCACGGGGCGGGATCAAATCGATCTCCTGCAAAATGCCTGTCGATAGCCTGAATTATATCCTGAACAACAAGCATGAGGAACTCTGGAACGTCGAGAAGGATTATGGCATCAGGATTACCATGCTGGCTGACCGGAAGCTTTCGGGCGAGTATGAACTGGAGGTCGAAAAAACTGAGGAAGCGAAAAAAGCAGAGGAACAAGAGAAAAAGACTCATGGTGACAGGGTGCGACCAGATCAGACACCAGATCAGACGGCTGAGCTGAGAACTGAGCTGAAAGACAAAGCTGGAGAGCATCCACGGCGTGATCAGCGGCAGGTCAAGCCTGAACAGAAGGCCCCGCTTAAGGTAGCCGACAAGTCAACGTCCGGCAGGACGCGCCCGGCAGATAATCGTGCGGCAGCTTCCCGGAAGGACCAGGAGGAGAAGGCTGTTGCCGAGAGTGCTGATGAGGCTGAGGCTGCTATTTCCGGCGAGAGCGTGGTAACACCGGAGTCAGGTGAAGGTACGACAGAGGTATTATCGAATGGGGAACAGCTGATTCCGTCCGGACAGGAACAGCCGAAACGTAAGTCCCGTGGCAGGTATAGACGGAGGGGCAGGGGAAGACGTAATAAGCAGACTGCAGCGGATGCGGAAAATGTTGCAGGCGGTTCTCATGATGGAGCGTCGGATACTGGTGGGGCACCTGAAAGCAGGGAACAGCTGGACGTGCCTGCTGAATAAGGCCTGAAAAGATAGTTATTTATTGTTTGTCGTTTAACAAATAAAGAAGGGGGCTGTCCAAAATCAGTCCCCTTCTTTACGGTAATAGCCTATTAATCTCAGATTCTCCGGTATAAAACGTGCGGTGATTGTGCTAAAATAAATTATGAAAACAATAGTAATCATTTTACTGCTCTGTTTCCCTGTCCTTGCTTTCGCCAATCCTGTGATCACATTCGAGAGTGAGACCCATAATTTCGGTCATGTGGGACAAGGGGAGTGGCTGGAGTACTCATTCGACTTTACTAATGTGGGAACTGACGAACTTGTCATCCAACGGATCTCACCCCCGTGAGGGTGCACTACGACGACGGCTAGTTCCAGCCATCTAAAGCCAGGCGCAAGCAGTTTCATAAAAGTGAGTGTCAGTTTCGGCTACGTAATAGGGACCATCGTCAAGACGGTTGAAGTCTTTTCCAATGATCCCGCGAGACCAAAGGTAATCTTGACTCTTATAGCTGACAATTAAATGTTATTCAGGATAAATTAATCATCGTATCTTTTTTCCCAGACTGAAAAGTAAACCTTACCCTCACGTTCGTGGAGATTTATTCCGATCGAATCTCTTGAGAAACTGTGGTATCCGTGGGTCAACAAATAACCGATCAGTTTGCCTTTATAGTTAACGCCCTGGCATTCAATCTGTCTGGAAGAACTGCTTTTTTCCATAAATTTAAGGGCGTCCGCCGGTGTACCCTTGGCGGTTGTTATCTGAATCGAATATGGAATGACCTCTATGCCGCTGTCAGGATTTGTCAGAAAAACAGCCCTTAAGACTTCACCTTCTCCTGAGCTATAAAGGTATGCGGTATACTCTATTTGTGGTATTGAATTAATGTCACGAATGCTATACGTATCGATCGCCTGAATGCAACCCGCTAGGACTGCCAACATTGTAAATAAAATGATTATTGAGCGCTTCATGGATTCTTCCTCCTTTATGGTAATCTGTCAATATGTGCTGCCTTTGATGAAATTATATCTCTATTAGAAGGTGTTGTATACATGTATAGATTCCACATGTATAGATTCCATGACAACAGATTCTATACAATAAGTTTATACAATAAGGTTGACATGCGATAATAAGATGCAATCATGGCGGCTATCTCAAAATGTAATGCTTCGGGAAGGAAGTGTTGCACAGAGGCCTCATGTCCATCATATGCGCCATTTTGCCTCTGCGTTTACCCTCGACTGTGTGGATATCGCCACCGGCTGGACAGAACAAAGGGCTGTCTGGGGGAAAGGCGAAACCGATGTAGTAGCGGAGATCAAAGATATCGAGGTAGCCTTGCCGTTTCCATTACGGGGGTTTGACAGCGACAATGGCTCTGAGTTCCTAAACTATCACCTACTGAGACACTTTGCCGACAGGAAACATCCTGTGCAGTTTACCCGCAGCAGGGCCTATCACAAGGATGACAACGCTCATATCTACTCAGGGCTATTTTGAGTAGTGTACTGACCAATCGATAGTTTCAGGCGAACGAAACTATGTGAAGACTACGAGCGGGATAGGAGACCTCTCAAAAGACGTTAGAACTCTTGTTTCAGCGACCAAGTGATATTTTTAAGATCATAAATGAGTCGTGCTTTAGATTTAAAACTTTATCGACAAAATGTTTTGCATTGATCGAAATGGCTTAATAACTTGTCCTGTTATTGCCGGATTCAAAGCAGGGGAAGTCCGTTGAAGATCTTTAACTAGAGACTATTTTAACAATCGCAGTGTCCTTGTTGTCTTTACTCATCTTAAGGTACAAATACTATTCCCTATAAGCCAGTAACTTTTTTAAAAAGGGAACCCTTCAAAGAAAGCAAGTAGGGCTAAAATGGAATATATAGTATATTCTACTTACCCCCTAGATAATTTAGCACGGTATGTTTTGCCCCATACTCAGACGGACATTTTGAGTAGTGTACGGTGGACATTCCACTACAGCAATAATTACTATTTCTAATCCTCTCACCAAGGCCGCTAATCAATTCTGTAGTCTTCATGTCGTTATCCGCACATGAGCGGAAGCAACCGGGCTACATCACTATCTTTCTGGGCTTGACACCCTTGAAACCTGACACTTGAAACCTGATATAATGGAAGATAGTACAACTGGAAAGTAATGCCGTAGTGAGCGTGGCTTTAACGGGAGGATAATGGAAAACCTGAATGTCCAGGATTTGCTGAGAATAATCGGGTCAGAAAACAGTTTAATTTATATAGTTACCGATAACGAGCGGAGCACAGAAGGAATCGTGGCTCAGGCCGCCGCAATTGTGAAGGGAGCGGGTAGTCTCTATATATGGACCTGCACCGAGGTTTCATCCGGGAGGGAGTGTCGTTTAAAGAGACGGTAGATCCTTTGGTGGCGCTCGATTTCGCCATCGCGCAGCCGGGGCCCATTATTTTTCTTTTTAAGGACCTTTCCAGTTTTTGGGAAAATAATCCGTTTATTATCAGAAAACTGAAAGCATTTGCCGCAGGGGCCAAATTAAAGAGCCTTATTGTCATTGGTGAAGAGGAGGCTCTGCCGGACAGGTTGAGAGAAGACTTCGTCATTCTCTACCAAGGACTTCCTGCCATAGCTGAGATCAAAGCGCACCTGGAGTCTCTGAAAACGCTTGTTCCGTCACTTGCACGGTCCTGTGCTGCTGATTCGGAGCTATTGGGGAGGTTGGTGGTGGCTACTCAGGGGCTTTATCTTCCGGACGTCGAGCGTACCATCCGTGCGTTCAATCAGTCTCAGGTCGTTAGTGGCAAAGAAATCATTCAGGTGCTCTTCGAAACCAAACAGCAAATCATCAGAAAGAGCGGCATCATGGACTTTGTCGCCAATGACGCCGATTTGGACCAGCTGGGCGGGATGGAAAACCTTAAGTACTGGCTGGAGCGCCGTGAAAAGGCATTCGGACTGGATAACATTTCCAGTGGTGCAAAGATGCCAAAAGGGATGTTGGTCATGGGGATATCCGGCTGTGGCAAATCGCTATTCGTCAAGGTGATTGCCGCTCAGTGGCACCTCCCCCTTATCCGTCTGGATATGGCGGTTGTGTATGGAGGATCGTTCGGTTCCCCGGAGTCCAGCCTACGCAAGGCGTTCAGGACAGCAGAGGCGATTGCACCCTGTGTACTCTGGATAGACGAGATCGAGGCCGGTATTTCATCTCAGGGGTTCAAGGCCGAAGGAGGCGCCGCTTCAAGGGTCCTCGGGTCTTTTCTGACATGGATGCAGGAAAAAAAGGCGCCTGTTTTTCTCGCTGCTACCGCCAACGCCATCGAGCTGCTTCCCGCGGAAGTGCTGCGCAAGGGACGTTTCGATGAGATATTTTATGTCGGACTTCCCGATGAAAAAGCGCGTGAAGAGATATTCCGCATTCATATGAAGAAACAGAACATCAATCCTTCCGGTATTGATCTCCCGATGCTGGCGTCAACGCCCAAACGTCTTTCGGGGGCCGAAATTGAGCAGGTGGTTAAATCAGCGGCTTTCGAGGCCCTTGCCGATAAGCGTCCAGTAGTCGAACAGGATTTCTTAGTAGCTCTGAGTAGGACTGTCCCTCTTTCTGTGACCATGGCTGAACAGATAAAAAGCATCGACGCCTGGGCCTATAAGCGCGCAGTTCCGGCTTCGGGAAAATACAATCGTTAGCGGAAATCACGGTAATCTCTTCGGTCGGTAGACTGTTGCGATGTTATGTCACCACTTTGAGAGAGGGTCTGTTGAATTCATATTTTATTCGCAGGAATCATTGAAATAGTTGCATGTGGATGCGTGTTCTGATTCTTATGCTTGCGATCGCAATCGGTATTCAAAATACCTGTCCCCAGGGATGGGCTGCAAAAACGGCGTTTGTAACCTGCCATACGTTTCACCGCCATGAAGGAACACAACCCCTCAAAGACGAAAGATCAGACAGACGCCAAGAAGGATATCTAATGTAAAGCAAACTTTCGTACTGAATATCGTTATGCCTGAAAATACCCTTCAGATACCTACCCAGAAAAACGGATCAATAGTCAATGATTTACCCGACCTTAAAGAAATATTCTCAGACCCTCTTTTCAGACCTCCGATATTCGCACTACTTACTTAACAGCTTGAGAGTACCGAGTTCTCCGTCA
>PLXX01000094.1 GCA_003153275.1 Nitrospiraceae bacterium
GCTAATACCGTTATCGCTGAATGAGATCAAAGACCGCGCCCTTGCCTTCTCGCGCGAATGGGAAGGCGAAAAGGCAGAGCGCGCAGAGGCCCAAACATTCTGGAACGAGTTCTTCAATGTCTTCGGAATTTCACGGCGGCGGACTGCTTCCTTCGAAGCGCCGGTCAAGTCATTGCCTCTTTTCGATGACCAACCGGTAAAAGGCGGCCGCATAGACCTCTTCTGGCGCGGGACCTGATCGCCGAGCACAAGTCGGTTGGTCTCGATCTGGACTCAGCGTATAAACAGGCGCTCAGTTACTTCTCAGGCCTGCCGGAACGCGATCTTCCCAAGTACGTCATCGTCTCTGATTTCGCCCTCCTTCGGCTTTATGATCTTGATACAGCCCGCAGGCACTCACGTTGAGTTCAAGCTCAAAGACCTTTATCGCCATATCAAACTATTCGGGTTTATTGCTGGCTATACCACGCAACAGATTACGGCCCAGGACCCTGTTAAATGATTCATATGGCATGGGTACGCAATGTTTGCGGACGAATCAAAAGCGACTATCGCTATTCCAATACGATTGTCTACAACAACTTCCCCTGGCCATCTGAACCTACTGATAAACAGCACGAAGCCATTGAACATGCAGCACAATCAGTCCTCGACGCGCGCGCTGCGCATCCTGAATCATCACTGGCCGACCTCTACGATCCAATCGCCATGCCCCCGGACCTGAGACGCGCTCACTAGACGCTTGATAAGGCCGTTGACGCTGCCTACGGGAGAAAAAGTTTTGCATCAGACGCCGAACGGGTCGCGTTCCTTTTTGAGTTATACCATAAATACACAAGCCTGCTGCCGTCACCGGAAATGTCCAAGAGACGCAAGAGAAAAAAGTTATAAATGTAAATTTGAGGGTAATAGATGGAGCGCGGTATGTAGGGGCAGACCTGCGTGTCTGCCCTGGTAAAAACAACGGCATCACAGATAAGGGCGAACACACAGGTTCGCCCCTACGGAAAAACAACATTCGGGCCTCCACCAGGGATGCCAATACCAAAATCAATAAAAAGGGCAAACACATAGGTTCGCCCCTACATCGCGTAATACAATGGTTTAAAACAATGACCACGAATGAATACATTGTAGAAGTTAAACAAAACGGTTGGGCGTGTTTTAACGGCAAATTATGGCAACGTAATTATTACGAACACATAATTCGCAAAGAAGAAGAATTATACAGAACACGTGAATACATTGCCAATAATCCTTTAAATTGGGAGACGGATGAAAATTACAAGGAAAGTGTCAAATATCCAGAGCCGAAGGATAATATTGCAGATGTGGAGGAGATTGAGAATAAGATAACCTCCGGCCTGAACAGCTTGATAAAAAGGGTTGAATAAAATCTTTCTATGGTAAAAAACCAGAAAAGGAGGCGTCAGCCATGCAGACTATATCTTTAAAGAGCAATTCGCCTGATATGGTTATTCCACTTTTAAAGAATGCAATAGACCGGGAAAAGCGCATTCTCGTAGAAACTTTGAGAATAACCAGAGAAAAGATCAGCAGAATGGCAGAACAACTTGGTGTTAATGTTGATAAACTCATGAGAGGAGAGGTTGAACATTCTGAAGCTCAGGATATGCAGCTTATCGAGCTTGAAGGTGAGATAGAGATTTCAAAACATATCGAAGCTGAATTAAAGGAACTTGAATCAGTCGAGATATGCAAATAAAAGACTACCTGAATGAAATTCTTGATGTCCTCTCAGCTAATCCTTTTGTAGAATCCCAAAACCTTGCCTTTGAAGAACGCTCCCGCAATGCAGCATTTATAACCGGCGTAATTATTTTTACCAATAGCGCTAAACTGCACTTTAAGGAATTTGTAGTCTTTAAATCCGAAGGTGTTAATATCCTTAAAGTATGGCTATAACTTCTTATCAAAAGACAATACCCTTATCTTTAGATATGACAATGCCTTAGACCCACAAGCAATAAATTTATCAACCTATCCAGAACATAGACATACCACTGAAGAATTACTGCCTGCTAAGCGGCCCTCTTTTGAAGAAGTCCTCAGAGAAATAACCGGGCTAATAGAAAGCAAAAAGTAATATGCGAAAAGTTTTGCCGAAGATGTGGGGGGTGCAGGCGCCGAAATCGACATCGCCGGAGAAGCCAGTCAAACAAAAGAAATGCCACCGTTCCAGGAAGAAAGCAGTTCCAAAAAGTGGAACTGGCGAGTAAAATAAGAAATAAACGAAAGGAGGTAAACAATGGGCGTTGGTGTTATGGTCGAATTAGAAGTTGAACAGCTTGCAAATTCCATAAGGAAGCTGAACAAGGCTGACAAGGAATTGCTGACCCTTTTATTGTCAGGAGAGGCGCGCGAGATTGTCAGACGTATAAAAGATATTAAGTCGAAAAAGGTAAAACCTCTGACAAGAGAGGAAGCATTCAAGGATGTCTTATAGGGACACATATCACCCCAAGGTCAAATCTGAGTTTCTATGAAATGCTTAAAAGAAGATTGTCGTAAATTCATGTCTCTTTCTGGGATTGCGACAGAGGGATTTACCGAAACTAAAATCTTCCTGAGGANNATTAATGGGGGGGGGAAATGCGAAAGACAGCAGCATTATTGTTTGTTCTTGTATTGTTATTGTCCATTACCAGTGTAGTCGGGGCTTCAGAAGAGCGGTTAGCCTTTATTTCGAGCGAGGGTGCGAATAATGTTACAGTCATAAACTTGAACACAGAAAAAGTGATCAAGACACTGCCGACCGGAGCGGTCTCTCACGCGATGGCAACAACGCCTGGCGGCCGTATTTATGTAAACAATCGGGGAAGCAAAGACATCACGATTATTCAGGCTGACGGCTGGACGGTTGCCGAGACTATCGCCCTGCCTGCGACTTCTTTCCAACTCGCCATGTCACCGGATGGAAAGACACTGGCTGTTGCTTACAAAGACGCCCTGAAGTTGTCTCTTATCGACACGGCAAGCAATACAATCACCAGGACGATCGATCTCGGCAAAGTGACGGGCGAATTCAAGGCACCGATGGTAAAACACCCGTATTGGAGTCCGGACGGGAAGTTCGTTTATGCTCCCGACTTAGTTAATGGTACCATCGTAAAGGTCAATGTCTCACAGGGCAGCATCGAGAAAGTGATAACGCTTCCGGGTGGCAGCCATTACCTGCATCCCTCACCCGACGGCAAGGTCCTCTATTCGGTCAACGAAAAGACAAAGAACGGGACCAGCCTGACCCTTATCGATGCCGGAACGGATACTATTACCAACGATATACCTTTCCCTCTGGCCGAAGGTGAAAAAGGGTTAGGGCATCACGGCGCCTTCAGCCCTGACAGCCGCTATTTCTTCTTTTGCAATGAGGGTGGGTACCATATAGCGGTCCTGGATACGGCAAAAAGGGAGTGGGTTAAGACGATCAAGACCGGCAAGGGGCCGGGGCATCCGTCTCTCTCCCGTGATGGAAAGTATTTCTTCATCGTGCACCACAATGACGGCGTAATCTCTGTGGTTGACATCGCAAAACAGGAAAACATCAAGGATATCCGCATCGGCACTGGAACCAAACAGGCGCATGCCTCCTATTTCACACCCGACGGCAAATTCTTCTATGCCGTGGCTTCCGATGACAAGGTGCTGGCAAAGATCGATGTAGGCAAAATGGAGGTAGTTTCAACGATCACAGTGCCAGCCAGGGCTATGTTCTTCGGCATCAAAGAGGGCAAGGAGTTTCCGAGTACGGAATGACGTATCCATTAAGAAACCTGAATTTTCTGGCCTGTTCAAGCATGCCGATTTCCTATATGAAGGTGCCAGTATTTTTTAGAGAGGGTCTGTTGAATTCATATTTTATTCACAGGAATCGTTAAAATAGATTTATGTGGATGCGTGTTTTGATTCTTGTGCTTACGACCGCAATCGGTATACAAAATACCTGTCCCCACGGTAGGGCCGCAAAGACAGCCTTTGTAACCTGTCGGGGGACTCACTGCCCCATGAAGGAACACAACCCCCCAAAGACGGAAGATCAGACAGACACCAAGAAAGATATCTCTCAAGTAAAACAGACTTTCGTACTGAACATCGTCATGCCTGAAAATATCCTTCAGTTGCCTATCCTGACAAACGGACCAATTGTCGTTGATTTACTCGACCTCAAAGAAATATTCGCAGACCCTCTTTTCAGACCTCCGATATTCGCACGACTTGTTTAACTGAATGAATGACAGAAAATCGGCCGCATGGAGATTTCATTCCCATGCCTGGCTGATTGCTGCTGAGCGATTGCGAGCCGTTTCCTTTTGATCGCTCAGGATGCTCTGGACAGTGGTCCGGAGGCAGCGTATTCCCGGAATAAGTCAATAGGAGGTAAATAAATGAATACGACTAAAGCGATAGGTAATAGCGCAATCGTGCTTTACTTCGTCATAGGACTTGAGATCATGATCATGATAAGCCCCTTTGCCGGGTTTTTCTACTCGGTGTTCAATCCCTTTCTCCTTGAAACAGCAAAATATCCGGCCACAAGATGGCTCAGTTCCTTCTTCCTGCCGCACATGGTGGTGCCCCCTGATGATTTTCTGAAAACCGTGAGGGTCATGGGGTCAGTTCTGTTTGTTTTCGGCATGGCCGGATTCCTTATCTGTGCGCTTCAGGTTTATGCAAACAAGTTCCTGAAAAAAGGCACGGCACTGAAGGGTCTTTATGCGGTCATCAGGCATCCCCAGTATGTAATGCTCAGCATCTCAGGTGTCGGCCTCTCGATCCTCTGGCCCAGATTACTCGTTGTCGTTCTTTGGCTTGTGATGGTACTGCTCTATTATTTTCTGTCGAAGGATGAGGAACGGAGGATGCTTAAGGACTACCCGGAAACATACAGGGTCTATATGGAAAAGACCGGTATGTTTTTTCCGAAGAAGATCGAGGGACGGTGTGCTTCCTCCAGCGTAAGTGGAAAAGCGCTGCTCTTTATGGTACTTGCCGCAATTTCCATTGGAGGTGCCTTTTTCCTCAGAAACTATACAGTGAATCATCTTCCCCTCTGGACAGATGCAAACATCTCCGCGCTCGCGATTATTCCTGAAGACATGCAGAAAATGGAACATCGCATGCCCGATATCCTCAGCCTGGAGGAAGTCAGAGCACACCTTAAGGAAGGAAAGCATTATCTTGTCTATTTTCTGCCGGCGAATTATATCATGCAGGGGCTGATTGCCGATACAGGCGGAGACTGGAAACTCTATAAGCAGCATCACACGCTTAGTATGATCACAGACTGGATATTCCACCCCTTCAGTCATCTGACCGAAGGACATCACGCACATAGTCAGATGGCTGAACATTCAGGGCACAGTATGGAAAACGGCGTTGTCAGGAGACTCCTCTTTTTGAGGATCGAAAACGTAACAATTAATAAACCATCAGATCTTCTATCTATCAATGCAAGACGGGTGCCGGTGATCATGCTGGATGTGGAGATACACAACATGACTGTTCTCGATTTTAAAGAACTCCCACAGGATACGGGATGGGGAACAGTGCCTACTCCTGTTTTTTAAAGAATTAATAATCAGACGTTAGAGACTCCTGCCTCTGCGATGGGGCAGGAACATATGAGGCAGTTCTGAGCAGCTACGTAATCCCACAGGTCGGCTCGATTATCCAGACTGAGCAGTTGTTCGCGCTGCGGACAAGAGCATTGGAAACACTGCCGAAGAGGAATTCTTCGGATTTGGATATCCCTCTTCTTCCAACAACAAGTGCGCAGGAAGAAACTTCTTTCTGTTTCTCGAGAATAATGGAGGAGACCGGTCTGCCATCACCAACAACGAGTTCCGTCCCGATCTTGCTCTTCGGAAACCCTGATTGGATAAGGATCTGACGGTAGCGTTCCAGCACGACTAACAGAGACTCTCTTTTATCCGTTATCCATTTCTGTCTTTCCGCGTCAGAGTCAAACAAGTCTCTGTCCGGGGCGGCTACTACACTGAGGATTGTCGCACGAATACCGCGAAAGCCTCCGATAAATCCCGCCACAAAAAGGAGCGCGGCTTTCGCATTTTCCGACTCGTCGACCGCGATCAGGATGTGCTTGCCTTTCAGCTTCGGTACGCCTTCACGATTTTTCATAGTCCCTCCCTTTTAAGCTCCGACAGCATCGGCTGCACGGATAAGGTCGTCAAGCAACTGTTCAGTGTTTTCATAGTAGAATGTTGTTCCCATCGAAAAGTGCAGGAAAATCCGGTTCAGCGCTTCAGGGATATAGGGAAAGACCTTTCTGAGATTCGCTATCCGGTTGTGGAAAATAATGTTGAAATCATCCCCTGTAATGATCGAATGTATATGAGGCATTTCGTCCTTCAGAACGTGCATCGTAATGTCACGACCGCCCGCGATGTACATGACGATATTCCCGAGGCCGAAGAGGTCGTGGACGAACTTATTTTCGTTAAGGCCGTGGGCGTAATCGAAATCGATCCACCGGAGACGGTTTGAAGTCATGTCCCTCAGGAGATGATCACGTCTGATATCGCCGTGGATTTCATTGTGCCTGTGGAGAAAGAGAATCGCCCGTACTGCCTCGATATATTCCTGCAGGATGGCAGGGAAAGAGGTCGTGAAGTACTCCTCATGTTCCATTCCTTCAGTGGAGGCATAGTCGGCCATTGTCTCTGCGGGGATGAAATCGATAACTCTGACAAGATTGGAGGCGCTGTCCTGTACCGAGTACCCCTGCATGAAATTGATATGCTCCCGGACCAGATTTAGTATTCGAGCCTCTTTTGAGGGGCTGCGTACGCAATCAAAAAGGAGGTCTCCTATGCTGGCCTGGAACCGCTCATGAAAAACGAGCTTGATTATTTTTTTTGACCCGTCCGAGAGATCAATGGCGCTCTTGACCCAGAATTTCGGCTGATCGTCCATGCCGAAACGACCCTCCTTCTGGTTATGCCGAATGAGAAACGGGCTGTTATCCAGGATCACAATGTCGTCATAGTCGATCCTGATAAACTCGCTTGTGTCCGTAATAATCCTGAAACTATTCGGGATACGNNACTCTGCTGTGTGTACCCGACATCTCCGACGCCCGCAATCTTTTTCATCAATTGCATTATATCACTCATGAAGCAGCATGCATAGGTCTCCCTATCCCCGACTCTGCCCCCCGTTACTATTGCGCGGGCATGCGCGTGCGGAGGAAGAGCCTGAATTTTTAACTCTTCCATTCCTGTTGAATACCATTCGTCAGT
>PLXX01000014.1 GCA_003153275.1 Nitrospiraceae bacterium
AAGTCCTAGTGGCCTTGTGTACTCGTAAAAACTTCTAAAATTCTATTAGTACAATAGCACGTTCTCATGTGCTTCGTCAAGATAGTTTTTTCGTCCGATCAATCTGCTCCCTGACGGATCAGCTCCAGGACCTCCCATCGTTCATAACCCGAGGCAATTTCTTTTTCTATTTCTGCAATCCTTGCCTTGGTCTCAGGAATCCTGTTGCCCTCTTTGCGGTAAAAATCAGGGTCTGAGAGAGTATTAAAGAGTCTGTCGCGTTCTTCTTCCAGAGATTCGATAAGAGCCGGCAGCAATTCAAGCTCCTTTTTCTCGTTAAAATTGAGGACGCGCGGGCGCTCCGTCCTGGGCCGGGGCCTTTCAGCTTTTCCTGCAGCTGTCGATTTCGCTGCCTTCCCGACCGGTGGCGCTGCTGCGGGACTACGCTGCCTCAGCCAGTCATCGTACCCTCCGACATATTCGACCAGTCTTCCGTCACCTTCGAACACGATGGTGCTGGTAACTATGTTATTGAGAAACTCCCGGTCATGACTCACGAGAAGGACAGTACCCTCATATTCCATTAGCATCTCTTCGAGAAGTTCCAGAGTGTCGGCGTCGAGATCATTGGTCGGTTCGTCCATCACCAGCACGTTCGAGGGCTTCGTAAAAAGCCTGGCCAGGAGCGCCCGGTTTCTCTCTCCGCCCGACAGCACCTTTACCGGGGACCGCGCCCGCTCCGGCGGGAAAAGGAAGTCTCCGAGATACCCGATAATATGGCGGGTACGACCGTTGACGGTGACATGCTCGTATCCGTCTGCCACATTTTCCACAACGGATTTGCTGTCGTCGAGCTGCGCACGGTGCTGGTCGAAATATGCGATCTCAAGGCGGGTCCCCATGCGCACTGAGCCGCTCTGCGGCTGCATCGCTCCCAGCAGGATCTTTAGCAACGTTGTCTTGCCTGATCCGTTCGGGCCAATAATACCGATCTTGTCACCACGCATGATCGTTGTCGAGAAATCGCGTATCAGGGGGCGGCCCTCGTACGCATATGAAATCCCTTCGGCCTCCAGGACCAGCCTGCCGGACCTCTCGGCCTCGTTCAGCTTCATCGCAGCACTTCCTGTCTTCTCTCGTCTTGCCTTCCGCTCCCGCCTCAATTCCTTCAGCGCCCTCACGCGGCCCTCATTCCGGGTGCGCCGAGCCCGGATGCCCTGCCGTATCCACGCCTCTTCCTGACTGAGCTTCTTGTCGAAGAGCGCGTTATGCGTGGCCTCGGCATCNNCTCTGCCGCGGTCAATCTCGATGATGCGCGTCGCAAGGGTCGTCAGAAACCTCCGGTCGTGAGTGATAAAAAGTAAGGCACCGCCGAACTCAAGGAGAAATTCCTCAAGCCAGCCGATAGATTCGAGGTCGAGATGGTTTGTCGGTTCGTCAAGAAGCAGTAGATCAGGCTCGCTGACAAGCGCTCTGGCGATCAGGAGCCTCCGGGTATACCCGCCAGAGAGGTCAGCAGCAGGGATATCGGGATTCAGGCCGAGATGGGAAAGCACGGTCTCCACCCTTTGATGAATCTGCCACCCTCCTGCCGAATCGATAGCGTGGTGTACCCGTTGCAGTTCGGCCAGCGTTCCGGGGTTGTCCTCATGTGCCAGACGACTGCTTATGGCATGATATTCTGAAAGAAGGCCCATCATATTGCCAAGACCACCGGAAACAGCATCAAAAACCGTTCCGGATAGGTCCTTCGGGACCTCCTGCGCAAGCGAGGCTATGCGCACTCCCTGCGGTCGAATAACCTCTCCGGCGTCAGGCATAATCTCACCGCTGATGATTTTCAGTAGGGTTGATTTGCCCTCTCCGTTTCTGCCGACCAGACAGATACGCTCACCGCGCTCAATCTGCAGTGTGACCCCGTCAATCACCTCCGGCCCGCCGAACGCCAGGCTCACCCCCTGCAAACTCACCAATGCCACCTATCACCTCGAATTTATTTTCTGTGTGACGTCGCACAGTTAAATTTTAACTGTTAAACTTTTTCGGAAGGTATGCCTGCAGCATTCTGCTCTTCTCATAAAATCAAGAGAGCAGAGTAGTTGACCAACACCACAACGAACGTCGCTGGGCCGTTGGGTCTGCTCACCACAACTTCATCCCCCTCTGCCGCGCGCAACAATGCCTTTGCCATAGGGGAATCGATGCTGATAAAGTTTTTCGTGGCATCAGTCTCATCGGGGCCGACAATCCGGTACCGGTGCACGTTCCCTTCATCATCCTCGACATCAACCCATGCACCAAAATAAACTCTGGATGTATCATCCGGTATCCGGTCTACGACAACCAGTTCGTCCAGTCTCTTTGACAGAAAACGCAAACGCGAATCAATCTGTCGCAACTGCTTCTTGCCATATATATACTCTGCATTTTCAGAGCGGTCCCCCATTGCGGCAGCTTCAGCAACGGCCTGGGTGACCTGAGGGCGCTTGACCTTCCAGAGATATGACATCTCATCGCGCAAACGCGCCCGCCCCTCAGGGGTAATATACGCTGAAATGCCTGCTCTGCTCGATGTCTTTGTCATAGTTTTTCAGTTTCTGGCATATGGAGAATACCCGTCGCCTCTATGATTATTCTACCGTTTTGAGGGTAGAATTTCCCAATATAGGTCACACATCCGACGGCCCCGAACTATCAAATATATTTATGAAAATAATTTAAGTTGATGTCGTGCTCTTCAGCGCTTAGAATGAAACGAGAACCCACGGCAGATCCGTTGAGCTGCACAATTGTTCAGAATATCAACCGGAGGTGCAATGACTAGCGAGAGAAACTCTGACAGAAGCTCCTGCCACGAATTGGTAGAGTATACCATCGTCGTCTTCAATAATGGGAAACCCAGATTCTTGGACCTGACCGGAAAAATCATCAATAAATCCCGGAGCGGTTTCTGTTTTATAACGAGATATCCCCTTAAGTCCGGCCATGTTCTCGCATTCAAGTCTCAGGTCTTTCAGCATTGCCATGGAGTTGTGATGTGGATCAAGAATATTGGCGGTATATATATGGCCGGCACACAGCTAGTGGGAAAAGAAACACCAGGATAAATCGTTACGGTATCTCTCCGGCCTTAGTTATCTGCGGTCAACCAAAGTAATTGCGTATCTGATCCTCAATCAGGCCGTAGGGTACGACAAACGGCTTGTCCGTGATGGTAACCTTTATCTCGCAGGCCGAAATACGGCAGTATTCGCCTTTTACCGGACCAAGGAATGAATTACCCGAGAATTTCCCCGCCTCCATGTTGCCCTCAAAACTACCCCCGCTTTCCGTAATCTCGGACTTCGTCTTCTTCAGTCTTTCAGCAAGCTCCTCGGAAACAGCAACAGTAAAAGAATGTGACATCTGATCCGCCTCCCTGACGCGTGCGGTCATTTCATCGCCTGCGTCCAATTATATTTTAGCACGTTCGGATGGTATCCGTCCGAAACACAATCCCAGGAATTCCGGTCCCTCATCTAAGGGTATCCTAAGACTGGAAAGCTTCTCTTTGGGCCAGCAGACTTGATGATATATTATCCTGTAGAATAAGAGAATTGACACTCCCCACGGATAAATCCGAGGGATTCTCAGGCAACGTCAGCTAAAGCCGGCGTTGACGCCTGAACCTCTGACCGAGGACTTTAATATTCAGAGACGCATTGAGGTCTCTATCTAAGACAAGGCTACAAAAAGGGCATTTGTGAATGCGCACAGACAACGGTTTAGGGACTTTCTCACCACAGCCGGAGCAGATCTGACTGGTGTTACGGGTGGAACTTTAATCACAGTCCTACCAGCTTCTTCCGCTTTGTAGGTCAGGAAGGTGAACTACGCACGACTGAGGTGAGACTTCAGTCG
>PLXX01000083.1 GCA_003153275.1 Nitrospiraceae bacterium
AGCGTTATTAGATGGCACAATTCAGTTAAAACAGAAGAAGTCTGTCAGGTTCCGGAAAGGGCTCAGGTCAAACGATAATTCTCAAATAGGGCAGGGATTGCCCGAATCAAAGCGCGCGTCCATGGCTTGCTTTACTATGGATGGACCAGCTGCTACTGGTCAGGAGACTACCCTAAGCCGCAATGTGGGCAATACCCGCTTTACGCTGGTGTCTGTGAATCGCGAAGCTCCCACTTCAACCCTCCGCGGTTAAGTGGTGAGTAATTCACTCTCGTGTCCGCTTCAATACTAAATCGACCTTGATATCCAAAGAGTTGCGTGAGAACGCCAAGCCAGCCGATTCAGAGGCCTGTTGCGCTGGTGCCTTAAGATCCGGTTTGGCGGCAGTATTGGAACGGGAATAAGTGTAGCTGTCGTTTTCACCCAGCTTTGACAAAGGCACGGGCTGCCCGGTATAGTTAAAAACCTTATAAAAGGAGGAGTTATGGATATCGTGCTGGCGACGACAAACAAAAAAAAGGCTGCTGAGATGAACCGGATTTTTGCAGGGAATGCCATCCGGTTCCTCACGCTCGATGCTTTTCCGGGGTACCCTGATGTTGAAGAGGACGGCAAAACCTTCAGGTCAAATGCCCTGAAGAAGGCACGTGCTGTCGCTTGCTTTACCGTGCATCCTGCACTTGCTGATGATTCAGGACTCGAGGTGCCGTCGCTGCATAATGCCCCTGGCGTCTATTCAGCCCGCTATGCCGGCGAAGGAGCAACAGACGAAAAAAACCTGAAAAAGCTGCTTCGGGATATGAGAGGGTTCAAGGCTGGCGATCGGGCTGCCCGGTTTGTCTGCTGCATGGCTTTTGTGCTTCCTGACGGACATCATAAGACCTTCTCCGGATACGTCACCGGAAGGATTGGGACAAAGAAAAGAGGAGACAATGGTTTTGGCTATGATCCGGTCTTTTATCCTGAAGGTCGCAACAGGACTTTTGCCGAGATGGACGCTTCGGAGAAAGATTCCCTGAGCCATCGGGGCCGTGCGCTGAAGAAATTGTCCCAGTACCTCTTTCCATAGAATATTGCAAAAAAAAATGGACTGTGTTAATCTGTAAGACCCAAAGTACCTGTTTTTACAGGACATAAAATCGCACGCCTGCTACAGTCCTGACCTTTGGTCCCGAAAGGGTGCGTCAGGACAGGCGGAGGAAAAAACCAGAGGAGGAGTATCATGGTAGCTACAATGAAGGAACTTCTTGAGGCCGGTGTTCATTTCGGTCATCAGGTGAAACGCTGGAACCCGAAGATGAAAAAGTATATCTTCGGGGAGAGAAACGGGATCTATATCATTGATCTGCAGAAGACGATGAAGGGGCTTGAAGAGGCCTATAATTTTGTGCGGAGCGTATCTGCATCCGGCCAATCGGTGCTTTTTGTCGGTACAAAGAAGCAGGCTCAGGACGCGGTCATGGAAGAGGCGGGACGTTCGGCCTCCTACTTCGTCAACCAGAGATGGCTTGGCGGCATGCTGACCAACTTTCTGACGGTAAAGAAAAGCATCGAGCGGCTGAAAAAGATCGAGGCCATGAAAGAAGACGGGACCATGAATCTTCTGCCGAAGCGCGAAGGGTCCCTGCTTGAGAAAGAACGGACAAAGCTTGATAAGAATCTGTCCGGGATCAAGAATATGAAGGCGCTGCCGGGTGCCATTTTTATCATAGACCCGAAGAAGGAGAGGATCACGATTGCAGAAGCCAGGAAGCTCTCCATCCCGATCGTTGCGGTTGTCGACACGAACTGCGATCCTGACGAGATCGACTATGTTATCCCCGGCAATGATGATGCCATCCGGGCGATAAAGCTTCTCTCAGCCAAGATGTCGAATGCCGTGATCGAGGGCCGAGAGACGCTGGCGAAAGAAGCCCAGCAGACGGCAGAGGCCGCCAAGATAGAGGAGAAGGTCCAGAGCTCAGAGGCGGCAGAGGTGGCAGGATGACAGAGATTTCGGCCGTCGCTGTAAAGGACCTCAGGGAAAAGACCGGGGCAGGCATGATGGAGTGCAAGAAAGCGCTTACTGATGCCGCCGGAGATTTCGAAAAAGCAATAGACATCCTTAGACAAAAGGGACTTGCATCGGCAGCAAAGAAAGCCTCCCGCAACGCATCCCAGGGGCTGATCACGGTTGCATCGTCAGACAGCGCAAGTGTTATGTCCGAGGTCAATTGTGAGACCGATTTTGTGGCCAGAACAGATGATTTCAAGGAGCTTGTAGCAGACATAAATGCCCACCTCCTCTCTGCTGTGGCTGTCACGGTCGATGATTCAAAGATCGCGGAGCTTGTTAAGAAGAAAATAGCAAAACTGGGTGAGAATATCGTCTTCAGGCGTTTTGAGCGGTTTGATATGTCAGGCAAGACCGGCGCCGTAGGCTCATATATACACATGGACAAGATAGGGGTTATGGTTGAGGCCTCCTGTGAGCAGCCGGGACATTCCTCCAGTGAGGTCACGAAGGTTCTTCTGAAAGATATTGCAATGCATGTGGCAGCAGCAAGTCCATCTTTTCTGTCCCGTGAGAAAGTCCCCCAGAATGTGCTTGATCGGGAGAAGGACATATACCGCGGACAGGTGACGAACAAGCCGGCGCAGATCGTCGAGAAGATTGTCGAAGGTAAAATCGAGAAGTTTTATTCAGATGTCTGCCTTGTCGATCAGATCTTTGTAAAGGACCCCGAAGGCAAGAAAAAGATACATACTGTTGTTGCCGAGGCTGCAAAGGCACTGGGAGGAAACATTTCACTAGTGCAGTTTGTACGCTTTCAGCTCGGAGAAGGATTGCCCGCCGAGCCGAAAAGCTGCTAGGAGATAGATGCGTCTTAAATATACTCGCATACTGCTGAAGGTCAGCGGCGAAGCACTCATGGGAAACAAGGGGTATGGCATAGACGCCGGGACAGTCGATTTTCTCGCAAGAGAGCTTAAGGATGTTGCATCTCTGGGCATCCAGATCTCGATCGTGATCGGCGGCGGTAATATCTTTCGCGGGGTCCAGGCAAGTCTTGAGGGCATGGAAAGGGCGTCTGCCGACTACATGGGCATGCTCGCAACCGTCATCAATGCTCTCGCACTTCAGAATGCACTTGAAAAATACCAGTTGCCGACGCGAGTCCAGTCTGCGATCGGGATGCAGGAACTTGCCGAGCCGTATATAAGGCGCAAAGCAGTCCGCCACCTCGAAAAGGGCCGGATTGTTATTTTCGCCGCCGGCACCGGAAATCCCTATTTTACGACAGATACTGCTGCAGCACTGCGGGCCATGGAGATAGGAGCAGATATCATACTCAAGGGTACGAAGGTTGACGGCGTATATTCGTCGGACCCGCTGAAGGACCCGAAGGCAAAAAAGTTTTCCGAGCTTACCTATATGGAGGTCCTTAAACGTGGTCTCGGGGTGATGGATTCGACGGCAGTGTCATTATGTATGGACAACGACCTTCCGATTGTGGTATTTAATTTAAGAGGCAGGGGCAATATCAGGAAAGTGGTCGAAGGCAAGAAGGTCGGAACACTTGTAAGGGGGCATGATGATCCAGGAGCACAGAAAAAAAGTAAATGACCGGATGAACGGCGCTATTGATGCGCTAAGGAAGGAGTTCTCCGGCGTCAGGACAGGCCGGGCTTCGCTAGCTCTTCTTGACGGCATTGCCATTGATTATTACGGCACCATGACCCCGATACAACAACTTGCGAACCTGAGTGTCCCCGAATCCCGCCAGATAGTTATTCAGCCGTGGGAGCAGAAGATAATCCCCGATGTCGAGAAAGCGATCATGAAATCAGACCTTGGCCTGACGCCGATGAACGACGGCAAGGTGATTCGGATCAATATCCCTACCCTGACCGAAGAGCGGAGGAGGCAACTGGTCAAGGTTGTCAAAAAGAGGGCAGAGGAGGGGAAGGTCGCTGTCCGAAATATCCGCAGGGATGCCAATGACGACCTGAAGAAGCTTGAGAAAGAGAAACATCTGAGTGAGGATGACGCCAAAAAAGAGCATGATGAAATCCAGAAGCTGACCGATGCGTTTATCAGGAAAATCGATGAGGTCCTCGAGCACAAGGAAAAAGAAATAATGGAGGTTTAGGGGTATGAACAGCAACTTTATGGTCAAGGTGGAAGACGCAAAACTGCCGGATGTCCAGAAGGCCCTTCAGCAGGCCGGGATCAAGATCAGGAGTATTATCGAAGTGTATAAAGAAGAGACCGCGAAGGAAGAATCCAAGTAATGGCGGCGGGTAAAAAGATTAAAAAGTCACCCCAGACCAGGAAGGCTGTTCCGGCTGCAGCCCGCAAGAAGCCTACTGTTCCAAAAGCGGCCCCTTTGTCGAAAAAAACAGCAGTGAAATCCGGGCTGAACAAAAAGGCAGTGAAGCCGGTAGTCGTTAAAGCTTCTGCGATCAAGAAGAAAAAGATAGGGAAGGGGACTGTTGCGCCCTCAAAGGTTATGAAAAAAGATATAAAAAAGAAAGATATAAAAAAGGAAGAGTCATCGCAGGTCAGGATGAGGGATCTGAAAATCGCCCTTCTGGAGAAGCGTGAGGCGATTGTCAAAGAGGCGAAGGCTGAAATCGCCAAATACATAAGCGGTGAAAACAAGCAGCTTGTCGATACTGCTGTTGATGAAGGTGATTGGGCAGTTATTGATATTTCAGAGGACATCAATCTCATGCGGCTTGATGCACACCGGAAGTTGATGCTTGATATTGATGAGGCCCTCCGGAAGATACAAGAAGGTACCTACGGAATCTGTGAGGACTGCGGCGAAGAGATAAGCGCGAAAAGACTCGGGGTTATGCCGACTGCAACCCTTTGTATAAGCTGTAAGGAAAACAAGGAGCAGATAGAGGCGATCTCTCGCCAGGATGTAGAGTAATTACCTTTGTACATGACAAAAAAAGCCCCGCACTTTACCGTGCGGGGCTTTTTTATTTTGTTAATTTATTACACCCTAGTGAAGACCAACTTGGCCGATGTTTTTCCCGTAGACTTCAGAAAGAATCTTGTCAGCTCCCTTGGACAGGAGCTCCTGACCGAGTGCTGTACCGAGTGCTTCGGGCTCGCTGCTGTCTCCCTCGCGGTGAGCCCTGATGATCTTGTCGCCTGATACGCTCCCTACCAGTCCGTCAATTATTATCCGTCCGTCCGCGATGAGGGCATGGGCTGCAATTGGCACCTGGCATCCTCCCTCAAGCTTTTTCAGGCACGCTCGTTCTGCCCTGACGCACAGCGCCGTTGCATTGTCGTTCAGTGGTTTTACAAGGTTATTGATGGCGTCATCACCGATCCGGCACTCGATACCGATCGCCCCCTGGCCGATCGCCGGGAGGCTGAACTCAGCAGGTATCAATTCCGTTATTCTGTCGGACCATCCAAGCCTCTTGACCCCGGCTGCAGCAAGGATGATCGCATCAAACTGCCCCTCGTCCAGCTTCCTGAGGCGTGTGTCTAGGTTCCCCCTGAGCTGCATGATTTTGAGGTCAGGCCTGCTACTCAGCAACTGGCAGGCGCGCCTGAGACTGCTTGTGCCTATCGACGCTCCCTGAGGCAGGTCCCGATAACTCTTGATGTTAAATCCGCTCCCCGCTCTGCCTGAGATGAATGCATCTCTCGGGTCTTCTCTTTTGCATATTACCGGCAGGTGCAGTCCGTCAGGGAATTCTGTCGGCACATCCTTCATGCTGTGGACAGCGAGGTCTGCCTCACCTTTCAGCAGGGCCTCTTCGATTTCCTTGACAAATAGGCCTTTGCCGCCAACCTGCGCCAGCGGAACATCCAGTATCTTGTCTCCGGTTGTTTTGATCTTGTTCAGTTCGACCTCAAGTCCCGGATTCATACGCTGGAGTTCTGACTTGACCCATTCGGCCTGCCAGAGAGCCAGCTTGCTGGACCGTGTGCCGATAATCACCTTATTCTTCAATTCCCTCGTGCCTCCTGTTGTTACTAAAATAATAGATAGCTTAGTACATGATTCAGACAATAAATCTGGCAATTATTTTAACACATTGAACGCTCCTGCGTTTCCCGGTCGGCACTGTTGTCAATAATACTCGAAATTACATGAGCCTTTCTGGTATATTTCCATACCCGCTTTTTTTACAAGGGCCTCAGGTTATCAGAGGTAAAAACATATATCGAAAAGGAGACAGGCATGAACATCTTGATTTTTGGTCCAAATGGAAGTGGCAAGGGAACACAGGGAGCGATAATTCAGAAAAAGTATGGCGTTGCGCACGTTGAGTCCGGGGCTATATTCAGGAAGAATATCAGCGGCGGGACTGAGCTTGGCAAGAAGGCAAAGGAGTTTATTGACCGGGGGGACCTGGTGCCCGATGACATAACCATCCCGATGATCCTCGACAGAATCAAGGAAGACGACTGCAAAAAAGGCTGGCTTCTTGACGGCTTCCCGCGCAATGTTGTTCAGGCCGAGACGCTCCATAAGGCTCTTCAGGAAGCGAACATAAAACTGGACTTTGTTGTCGAGATTTCGCTCGACCGGAAGATTGCTGCTGACCGGATCATGGGTCGTCGGCTTTGCGTGAATGACAATAACCATCCGAACCATATCCACATCGATGCGATCAAGCCTGTGGAGAAAGACGGCAAGTTGGTATGCAGGGTATGTGGTGGAGAGCTGAAGACCCGTGCGGATGATCAGGACGCGACAGCGATCAGCAAGAGGCATGATATCTACTATGATACGACAACCGGTACCATGGCTGCGGTGAACTATTTCAAAAAGATTCCCGGCCAGAAGGTAATTACGGTTGACGGGGCACCGTCCATTGGTGAGGTATCCGAGAAACTCATGAAGCAGCTGGACTGATTTATTCTTGTTTGTTGTTTGGACCGGTACCGGGGGCTAAAGGATTTTCTTTAAGCCCCCGGATTTCTTCAGCAGGAGCTAATACAATCCCATCGCATCCCGGACGAGGACCATTGTTTCCCTCGCCTTTTTTTGTGCCTTTTGCGTGCCCATCTCGATAATTTGTCTCACACGGTCCGGATTGCTCTTCAATTCCTCTCGTTTCGACCATATCGGCTCGAGGATAGCAAAGACATTTTTTATCAGGATCTTTTTGCAGTCGATGCAGCCGATGCCTGCGGTGCGGCAGCCCTCAGCTACAGCCCCCTGCTCTTCTTTTGAGGAGAAGACTTTGTGGAGCTGAAAGACCGGGGAAAGCTCGGGATTGCCAATATCCGTCCGTTTGATGCGGGCAGGGTCTGTGGTCATTGTCCTGATCTTCTGCTCGACGTCTGCGCGGCTGTCGGAGAGATAAATTGCGTTGCCGTAACTCTTTGACATCTTTCTGCCGTCGACTCCCGGCACCTTCGGAAATGCGGTCAGAAGGGCCTCAGGTTCAGGGAAGATTTCCCTGTTGTAGAGACCGTTGAAACGGCGAGCAATCTCTCGTGATATCTCGAGGTGGGGCACCTGGTCGACACCGACCGGGACGTACTTTGCCCGATAGATGATAATATCAGCCGTCATCAGGACCGGGTAACCAAGGAATCCGTATGTCGAAAGGTCCCGGTCTCTGAGTTCCTGCTGTTTTTCCTTGTACGTTGGGACGCGCTCAAGCCAACCTAGCGGCGTAATCATCGAGAGCAGCAGGTGCAACTCAGCATGCTCGAGGATTTGCGACTGGATGAAGATCGTGCATTTGTCCGGGTCGAGGCCGGCGGCGAGAAAATTGATCGCCAGGTCGTTGACGGACTCGCGCATCACCTCCGGATTTGCATATCCGGTCGTAAGGGCATGCCAGTCTGCAACGAAATAATAACAGTCGTATATGTCCTGAAGACGCACCCAGTTTTGAAGAGCACCGACGAGGTTGCCGAGATGCACTCTGCCGCTTGCCTGCATGCCGCTTAAGACTATCTCCTTATTGCTCATGAAAAATATAGACCTGCTATTCCAATTGTGAGCAAAAGTGCTCACACCTTTCTTTCTGGCCCGAGTCCTCTTGAGGACGGTGCTCGTAACTGACGGACGTAACTTTCCCGCCAAATGCTGNNCGCAGTTCGGACATATCCATTCACGTTCTGATAATTGTAAAGCCTTGTTTACATAGTCGCATATTGAACACATCTTTGATGACGGGAACCACTGGTCTGCTTCTACAATCTTTGTCCCATACAGCACCGACTTGTACTTTGCCTGCCGTTTGATCTCCCCAAATCCGACATCGGAGATAGCAAGCGCCAGTCTGTGGTTAGCCAACATACCCTTGACGTTTAAATCTTCCAGCCCCAGTGCTTGGTTTTCGCAGCAGAGCCGAGTCGTGAGTTTATGTGTAAAATCCGTCCTTATATTGCCAATACGGTAATGTGTCTTGGCGAGCGCCATCGAGGACTTTTTACGGTTATTGGAAACCGGCAGCCTGATGCCTTTAGGTATCTTTGTGCCTGGCTTGATGCCTGCCTTAACCTTTGAGGCTTCCAGCTTACGGGATACGCTTCTCCCCCTGATCTTCACCCTGCAGAGCGCACCAGCGAGAGGCTTTGGTGACTGTATCTTCTCCCCTGTAGATAGCACCACTGCGGCGCTTATGCCCAGGTCGGCGCCCTCTATAGCATCGCCTGTCCGTTGTCTTAAAACCTCGTTCGCCGGCATCTCGACCTGTATCGCC
>PLXX01000011.1 GCA_003153275.1 Nitrospiraceae bacterium
GTTTCAAAGCAGTCAGGTGAGCGGGTGATCGGCGCTACCGTTAATGGCACAGGCACACTGGTCATGAAGGCTGAAAAGGTCGGAGCGGAGACGCTTCTGGCCCAGATCGTACATATGGTCGCGGAGGCGCAAAGGAGCCGTGCCCCGATCCAGAAGTTGGCTGACAGCGTTGCCGGATATTTTGTCCAGATCGTAGTCAGTATCGCAGTTCTCACCTTCGTCATCTGGGCATGGATCGGGCCTGAACCGCGAATGGCCTATGCCCTTGTGAACGCTGTGGCAGTACTGATCATCGCCTGTCCCTGTGCCCTTGGTCTCGCAACGCCGATGTCGATCATGGTCGCAATGGGCAAGGGAGCAACAGGAGGTGTGCTCTTTAAGAACGCCGAGGCTATCGAGGTGATGAAGTCGGTGGACACACTTGTTACGGACAAGACCGGCACTCTCACTGAAGGAAAGCCGAAGCTGGTTAACGTAGTGCCTGCAGAAGGTTTCGACGAGAAGACTTTACTCCACCTTGCTGCAAGCATCGAGATGGGAAGCGAGCACCCTCTGGCTGCGGCGATCGTCTCCGGTGCAAAGGAGAAGGATATCCTGCCTTCAAAGGTTGAATCCTTTGAGTCCCTTACCGGCCGTGGGGTGACAAGTATGCTTGACGGACGGAAGATCGCCCTGGGTAATCGCAAGCTTCTTGAAGAACTCGGCATTGCACCGGGAGAGCTCTCTGACAAAGCAGAGGCCATGCGCAGGGAGGGACAGACCGCCATGTTCGTGGCAGTAGACGGAAAGGCTGCAGGACTCCTTGGTGTGGCAGACCCGATCAAGTCCACTACGGCCGAGGCGATAGAGAAGCTTCACGAGGAAGGAATCAGGGTCGTTATGCTCACTGGCGACAGCAAGACCACTGCTGAAGCCGTCGGAAAAAAACTGGGCATAGATGAGGTGATCGCCGAAGTACTGCCCGACCAAAAGGCGGAGATAATCAAAAAGCTTCAGGCGCAGGGAAAGATTGTGGCAATGGCTGGAGACGGCATCAACGACGCACCGGCCCTGGCACAGGCTCAAGTCGGCATCGCCATGGGGACCGGGACGGATGTTGCCATGCAGAGCGCCGGAGTGACTCTGATTAAGGGAGATCTGCGCGGGATCGTCCGAGCCAGGAGGTTGAGCAGGGCTACAATGCGTAATATCAAGCAGAACCTCTTCTGGGCCTTTGCCTATAACTCACTCGGTGTTCCTATCGCCGCCGGCGTGCTTTATCCATTTACTGGCATACTCCTGAGTCCTATCTTTGCGGCCGCTGCCATGAGTTTCAGTTCAGTGTCGGTTGTTGGTAATGCCCTGCGACTGAAGCGGACGAAACTATGACTCTTACCTAACGTTCATCATTTATTCAATATTAAGGTTTATTATGAGCGTATAAGTTAAGGAGCTGACTGACTATGAAAATATCCGTACTGAGACTTTTTGTTTTGCCACTGCTTCTTGTATGTTTTGCTGTCGGAGCTGAGGCAGCTCAGAAACACGATGCTGTTTCTAAAGACGAATCAATGCGCAGGGGTGAGACAAGGGGAACGCTTTCCCCCGAACAATTTAACGATGCCCGTGTGAAAGAGGCGTATAAGGCAGCAAAAGAAATCCCCTGGGTATTGGACAGCATCTATTGCTATTGCCAGTGCGAAGAGTCACCCGCATTCAGACACAAAAGCCTCTTAAGCTGCTACGTTGATAATCATGCTTCTACTTGAGATATTTGTTTGGGGGAGGCCCTTCGGGCCTTCGAGCTTTATAAAAAAGGATATTCCGTAAAACAGATACGGGATACCGTAGAAAAAGAATATAAAAGATAAGGAGACTAGACATGAAGAGACTTGCACTATTTACTTTGATCGTTGTTTTTGTAGCAGGCATAGCCTATGCGAAGGACTACGAGGTAAAGAAGAAAGCTGGTGAGTTTGAAGTTGCAGTGACAATTGATAAAAACCCTCCGATTACTGGTGATAATAATTTAGCAATTCAGATTAAAGACGCATCGGGCAAATATGTTACTGATGCAAAGGTTATCGTTGATTATTCAATGCCTGCCATGCCCGGAATGCCCGCGATGAACTATAAAGCAGATGCGGAACTGAAAGGTAATGAGTATAAGGCAACGATAAATCTTTCGATGGCCGGCTCATGGAATGTTGCCGTGAAGCTAACAAAAGGCGGAAAAACATCCTCGATAAAATTTACCGTGGATGCGAAATAGGGTTGTGTGCTAATCGACACAATGCGAGGCAAGCCGTATTGTGTGCAGGAGATTTATTATGAATAAATTTGTTGCATTAGTGGTGCTTGTTTTCGGTTTTGCGATTATCGGTTCTCCTGCTTTTGGTCATGATCTCACTTGGCCGGGCGAAAAACTAAAAGCACTGTTTCCTCATGCTGAATCGTTTGAGCAGAAGAACCTGTATGTCACTGATGTGCAGCGTATGAATATTGAGAAGGCATTGGGAGTGAGGCTTCCTGAAGAGGACCTGAAACCCTCGATATATTTTGCGGTTGTGAGAAGTACGCCTGATACTCCCCCGCGTAAGGCTGGGGCCATAATGTTTATCGATGCCCATGGCGATGGCGGAAAAATTGAGATTGGTATAGTAGTAAGCGGTAAGGGTGATCTCATGAACATACTGATCTTTGAGAACAAGGAATCCTCAAAGATTACTCAGCAGGCTTTCCTCAAGCAGTTCGAGGGAAAGAAGGCAACAGACTCCTTCAAGACGGGAAGCGACATAATTGCTCCAGCAGGTACAGACAAGTCTACTCAGGCTATAGCTTCAGGAGCCAGGAGGGGCATGATTATCATTAACGAGATGTTCAAAAAGAAATGAAGAAACTCATTGCAGTA
>PLXX01000022.1 GCA_003153275.1 Nitrospiraceae bacterium
AGACGGTATCTCTCCGCCATAGCGTGTTTCGCCTCAATCATCTGTCGGATCAGATCCACAACCAGTCCCGCCATCCCGAGCACGCCCTCACGCGAGTTGACCGCAAGCCATTTCACCTGCTGACTGTTGGAACCCGTTGGTGCATAATGGGCGATGTCGATGAGTTTGTCGAGTTTCTCGCGCTCGATCTCCTTATCTAGATAAGCACGTATAGAACGTCTTGACCTCAGAAAATGCTCAACCTGTTCAGTGTTCAGCGCCATATCCTTTTGTATATGGGGGCAGTCTTCAGTTTTCATGTCAGCAAGGGAAAAAGCATCATGCGGGCAGACGGCAACACAATGGCCGCACCTGATACATAATTCTTCAGCTCCTTCCACGGGAGACGGTGCAGAGGACGCTCCTTTCATTTCAAGGATGCGCATCGGGCATTCCGTCACACAGATGCCGTCTCGTTTACATTTTTCTGAATCGACATTAAATAGACCCATAGTAATCCTCCTTTTGTTATTCGCGAATTATTTACCCTTGAGCTATTTTTCAGAAACATTGCCGGCAACGAACATCTCGAAATACTGTCTTTTCGGAACGGCCTTCCGTATCGCAGCGGCAATGCATTTTGCGTTTTCGCCCTGCGCGGCCAGCTCAGGGCCTATCTCGTCGCAGGTTATGAGCTTATCCTTCATCCCATTGATGTCTTTTTTTGTCGCGAGCGGGCCTGCCCGGGGATTACGGCTGAAACGTCCATCGCCGAAATATAACCAACGACACTGATCCAGCTTTGGATATCACCGTCCCTCATGTTCGGGTGAAAACCGCTACACAGGATGTCTCCTGCAAAAATTGTCTTTGTGTCAGGGAGATATACCACTATACTTCCGTCGGTGTGCGAATCCCCAAAATAGATCAATTCCACCGTGCGGTCTCCGAGGTCTATCTCCATGCTTATTGTCGAAAGTGAGAGATGGGGCAGAGACCTTTGTGCCCTCCATCATCTCATCAGTAAGCCCGTAGGGTTTGGCCCTCTGAAGGAGCGTACCTTCATTGGCCTTGATGTTCCTTTTGCAATTCATGTGAGAGACAACGGTTGCGCCGAGTTTGATGAAGTCTGTGTTGCCGAGAGCGTGATCAAGGTGATAATGGGTATTGACAACGTATTTGATCGGCCTATCGGAAACAGCTTCTATATCCCTGATAAACCGCTGCGCCTCTTTTGAGGATATAAGCGTGTCTACGACAACTATTCCATCCTTGCCAATAATGATACCGGCGTTAGCGCCGAAGCTCCGTGCAGGGATTGGATTTTTCTTATCTACATAGGCGTATACGCCTTCTGCAATTTTCGTCAATCCCTGTTGAACCGGCGCTTCCTGTCCCATAACACCCTAACCTGCTGCTGCAACTCCGCATAACAATAACACAGCCAAAATCACTCTTTTCATTGCAGCCCCCTTTTCTTTTTATTCCCTAATATTACCAGAACAACGCCCGAAAGAATAACCGGCACCGCAATAATCTCCGTGCCAGTTATATGTTCTCCTGCAAGCACGACACCCAGCCCCACTGCTATTATCGGGTTCACATAGGCATAACTTGTTGCCAAAGCAGGCCTCACCTTACCCAGGAGATATACGTATGAACTGAACCCCACCAGTGAGCCGAAAACGATCAGATAACCAAGAGCACCCACGGCCCTCAGGTCCGGCAGGGTTTCAATCCGCTCTCCGGTCAGCAGACCGGACAGCAACAGCACTATACCTCCTGCAATCATCTCCGCGGCACTGGCCATCATTCCCTGCGGTAGTAAAAGGTGACGGCTCCATGCTGAACCCAATGCCCAGAACATCGCAGCCAACAGCAATGCTACGGCCCCCGCAGGATGGGCCTTGAGCTCGCCTCCCTTATTCAAAATTACCACGCCCGCCAGGCCGAGGATTATCCCAGCCCATTCGGCACGAGTAGGCCAGCGTTTCCATATACCTGCAAACAAAACCGTCCAGAGAGGTGTTGTAGCTATGACAAGGGCTGCAATACCCGAAGCCACCCATTGTTCTGCAACAGCAACTCCTCCGTTGCCGCCCAGCAGTAACAAGCCGCCCACAACGCCAGCCCCGGCCCATTCCTTTTTCCCGGGAAAAGGCGCCCCCCGCATCCTCAGGAACAGATAAAGACCGCTCCCAGCAATTATATACCGCAGCCCTGCCATGAGAAACGGAGGGAACCCGGCCAGCGCTATGCGGATCGCGAGATATGTTGATCCCCATACCACATAGAGAGAAAGCAGGGCCATGATAATGCCGGCCTTGTTTCGCTTGTCTTTTGCATTACTCACCTGATAGTTCTCCACATAAAAAAGCCACGGTTATTATGCCGTGGCCTTCGAGTTTCTTATTAAATATCCGCTAACAGTTAATAGAATCTCCACCAGCCATGGCCTCACGCGATGAACGTCTGCGAGTGAGCACTGAAAACAGATTCTTTGTCATAATGCTTCCAATCATACGACGAACCTGAATTCCATGTCAAGAAAAAGGCAATCCGTTCTGTATCGGTTTATTTCATATCCATACGGATAACTACGGACTGCTCGGGATATTTCGTACTTCCCCAAAGCAGGTCAAGCAATATATTGCGATTATCCCTTTCCTATGATAAACAATACGATTTCTATAGCGATAAGGATGACGATAATAACTTCAAGCAGTTCCGTCCTCTTGTTTGCTATCTCGCGGTAAAGCATGTCATAAATCCGGGACGCTATGTTTATTTTTCTCTCTATGCTTTTCCCCCACTGGTGGACCTTGAAAAGAGACAGGGCATAGGCATACACCCTTGCATAATAGACATCCTCGGTCACCTTCAGTGAATTGTCTATCTTTCCGTTATCCCTGTCAGGTCCATAACCGTATGCATCGCCCGGGCTGCCAGTGCTTCATACCGTTTTATCTTCCATATGGATGGGGAAACTTCTGAAACGATACGCTCGCTGATGCTGTCCAGCTCTTTGTCAACTATATCGTCGTACACTCTGAGCTCAAGCAGCTGGGTGTTGGCAAACTCAAGAAGGTCAGGTATATCCATGCTCCCCCCCCGGTTCAAGCACAAAGGCCTTGTCCCAGCTCAGGATAACCAGGTCATTGTCCGAGTAGGAGAAGCTCGCTGCTAGCAGCTCTCTCTTCGTTACACCGCTCGGAGGACTTTCCCCTTCCTCATACAGCAGGAGACTCCCGATGTCGCAGGCTTCAAGCAACTCACCGGAAGTCATCACCGGGTCCAGCTGCCTGAGGTAATAGATGGTATAGTCTTCTTCAATCCTGCTTTGGTTCACCTGGTGGAGGGCGTCTCCCAATCAGGGACAAGGCGGTCAAGTTCTGCGCGAAAGTCTTCCCTGAACGCCTCCTCAATATTGTTTGCTACGCCCAGGAATTCCTCTATCCTCATAATCTTCCAGAAGGATTTCGTAAATAATACTGAGCACCCCATAGTCATATGCCTTTGCATAGGCTTTGACCGTGTAGAGCCCTGTGTGCAGTTTTCTTTCGAAAGACCTGAGTTTGAGTGATAAAGGAGGATTTGCAAATTCAAAGGCCTTGCTGAAGCGTTTCCTATCAATGTTCTGACGCCTGGACTCCTGCGAGCTTGCGCAGGTCTATGTCCCAGGCTATATCAAAGATCCTGTATATCAGTATGCTGCCTGAGACTTTGATTTCAACGTTGCCCATACAAAAATTTTATCATATACCTTTGACTAATTAAATACGCACTCTTGGCCGTCACTGCATCCGGTCGGTTATGGCAAAGTGTGTGGCCAGCGATTACGCAATAATAATTTTA
>PLXX01000070.1 GCA_003153275.1 Nitrospiraceae bacterium
AGGAAAGGTGCAGCGGAGGCTTTTGATCTGCTTTTCAGGCGATTCAGGGAGAATATTCTATTGGTTTCTTATTCGTCCAACAGTCAGCCAACAATGGACGAAATGGTTGCCATCATGGCGAAGTACAAGCGGCATGTTGATGTTTTACCGGTTGATTACAAATATTCATTTGGGACTCAAGGGCATAAGGTTGGCAATAACAAGAACGATGTGCAAGAGTATTTATTCATAGGGCACTGATGCGTCCTTGGCAACTTGGCAATACCACAGTTCGCTCTCCCTTCCGCCTGCGTGAGGGTTTAGTAGTCTTAAGCACATCCTCTCTTCAGGGGAATCTTCGAGGAAAAGCCCAAGAGGTCGCGTTTCGCAATCTCCTGGGCGAACACGGGATCGTTGCACTTGGTACTGACAAAACCTATTCAGTAGGGCGCAAGTGGCGTAATGCGCTGGTTAAAATGGGTTTTTTGACCCCGGAACTTAGTAAAGTCAAAGGGGCTGACCAGTCTTGGGTTGGACCTGTCGACTGCATTACTGAGAATGGCTGGCAGCTAGTCAATGCAGATTCTGTAGCCGCGTGGCAAGAATGTTTCCTGCGGGCAATGGCTGCGTATTACATACCATCGGTGTTAGAAGTCGCTTACGCCAAAGACTACGCCACGTTCTCGCCACTTCGCCATGTTTTGAACGTGATGTTGAAATTAGAAATTGTAACAGGCGAAAGCCGTTTAAATTTCATCGAAATGGCACTTATAGTGCAGTTCACGAGTGCGGCGGACGATGTGGATAATGTGGTGTCACAAGTGCTTGCATTACGAACTGCGCGTGAAACCGCACCCTACAAACGCCCCTTCGATACCCTTAAGTATAATGCCGCTGCTCAAAAACACNNAAGGCTACCGGCTTGGTGTTGACCAAGGGGAAAGGTATCACACTTGCCCCAGAAAAACACATGTTGGCCGTGGAGTTGGTAAAAGATACTTCAGTACCCACCAACGATCAGATTCAGCTTGCCACTTTGTGCAAGGGGGCCACTCTTCCAACCGACAAAAAGGAGCCTGCATTACTGGTCTTTAACGATTTGGTGACTCAACTTGCACAGCGAGGGGTGACAATTGACCTGAAAGGACGATCACTTGACACACCACAAAGCATTGGTGCTGTCCGGCATGATGCGGAAGACATCTTGGCGAAGCTGAACGAAGCCGACTTTGCTAAACGTCAGGTGGCCGAATGGAAAGAGATCGCGGCTTTTATACGCCTGCTCGCCACTGGCAAGTTCTCGACTACTCTACCCACCGGGGAAGAAATCGGGATTCCAAAGTCGGAAGCACCAGCTTATTTCGAATGGATTATTTGGCGCGCATTCCTTGCAATCAATAAATTGATAAACCCGCCTCATGAGGCACGTCGTTTCAAGGTGGATCAGGATTTCTTACCCGTGTCTACTGCCCGTGGCGGTGGATCGGACTTAATTTTCGAATTTGACACATTTGTGCTTGGTGTCGAAGTTACGCTTACGGAAAATTCACGGCAGGAAGCGCTTGAAGGTGAATCCGTGCGTAGACATATTGCTCAATTGGTCAGCCAGTATAAGACAAAACCCGTGTATGGGCTGTTTGCGGCCAAGAGGATTGACATTAATACCGTCGAAACTTTTCGGTTAGGCATTTGGTATGGCGAAAACGATGTAAAGATGCATTTAAATGTTATTCCTCTTACCCTTAGTCAGTTTCATGACTTTTTCGTCGCGCTTTTTCAGCATGGTAAGGTGGACAACACTCACGTTAAGGCACTGCTTGATCTCTGTATCGCGAGCTGTCACACCTTCGAAGCCCCATTGTGGAAAAAGGCTATTAGCGAATGCGTTCACAAACATATTCAGGCGCTTACTCTTTAGTTTGGGGCATCATAGTGGAACTGTACTTTGTAAATGGACATACTCAATAACTGATGATACTTATACCATAAAGGCGGGGGATACCCGCCAGCAGTCTGATATATGTCCCAGCTGTCACACGATAAAACCTCATTATCGTAAATTTTGGACTCAAGAAATATCATGCAACATGTTTGCTGGTCAGCATACTTGCTCAATAGTGTCAGCAAATGCCTATCAAATATCCCTGACTAGGCAAATCCTGATTCCCCCGGAAAGAATTATTGACATATTTCTGTATGGCAATTCTTTGCACGGTGCGACAGACTATGGTTCCAATTTTGCACGGTGCGACAAACTATCATTCCTATAGAGCCAACAATTACGTTTTAGAGGCACAAAAAACCGTCCAAAACGACAAACTATGCTTCCTGAAGGTGACAAACTATCGTTCACGTCACACTGAGTCAACATAGGACTGTTCCAAACAGCATTTCCCGTCAGAATAATCAGCAGATGATTTTCCGTAAGAGGCCGGGGCAAGGGGCTGGTGATGAAGCATTCTCTGTGCACCGGCAGAGATTATTTCTTACCGCAGGTCGGACAGTCGGGATCCTAAACCCTCTGAACGTCTTAAAACACATGTCATTTCCCGACCAGACCAGAAGTTTTCCCTTCAGCGGCTTTCCGATACCGGAAAGATACTTGAGGGCTTCCCTTGCCTGCAGCGTTCCTATAACACCCGGAGTTGCACCAAGCACCGGGAAGACCTCCTTGGGCGGCGACTCTGGGAAATAGCATCGCAGACAGAGCGTTTCAGGCGACTTTACAAACGTGAGTCTGGCGTCGAGCCCCCAGATACTGCCGTGGACAATGGAAATATTTTTTCTGATGGCCGATTCGTTCAAAAGATACCGGGTTGAGAAATTATCCATGCAGTCGAGTATCAGATCTGCATTGCCGACAAGCTCATCGACATTCTCGGCAACGATTTTGTCAGTCAATACTTCGATATGTATATGCGGGTTTAGCTCAATCAGCGTCTGCCTGGCAGAAACCGCCTTGTTCGTGCCAATTTTGTTATGGTTGTTCAGTATCTGGCGGTTCAGGTTTGACCGGTCAGACGAATCGAAATCACATATCCTGATATTGCCCACACCAGCAACAGCGAGATAAATCGAGACAGGCAAACCAAGCCCGCCAGCACCGGCGATGAAAACCGTCGAGCGCTTTACCTTCTCCTGGGTCTCCTGTCCCCAGCCCTCCCTCATCATCTGGCGGTTGTATCCGCGGAGTTTTTCCTGCGTAAATTCCATAAATGGCCCTCTGGGAAATTTTTTGAATTATATCAGAAGCACAAAAAAGGATTCAATTTTGCAAACAAACCATAATGCGCCGCCATATTTGCAAGGGGGATCATTCGCTTGATTCTGACTCCCGGATTAAGTTGGCCGGGGCCCGGGTTTCCCCGTCAAGCCATTTAAAAAGGTAACATTGATGCCTTCGTAAAAAGTCATGCAGCCATCCGAAGTGCAAATTCGTTATTGGCCGGGTTGTAGCTCAAAATCCGGCGCATATGCCGGAGATCCGCTTTCAAGAACCCGCAGAAACCCAAGACAATACGCGAAGCAACGGATAGACCGCCTTCAGCAGCAGCTTTTGTCCTCATTTCTCTTCTTCTGAAAGCGACAGCCCTTAATATGTTCACGCCCAAGGCCTTCAAGGTCGCGCAGAACCTCACCGCTTTTAGTCCCCGAACTCTCAGGCACTTTACTCCGGTCACCCTGTCATAAGAGGACATCGCTGCTTCTACCCCGCCCGGTATCGGTATCGATCTATGAACTCGTCGGTAGCTTCATATTCCCTGCGCTCCGCAAGCCTGAGCTGCTTTTCATCATAACGCAGATAATAATGCCTCTTCCCTTTCTTGGCCGGACAGATCTCCGCTCGCAGACAACAGCCGCAATGTCTCAGATCAAAGACTGCGATATGCTTGCTCCCTTTTATTTTCGTTTTTTAAGGTATATGCCTCTCGGGACATTTACTTACCATCCCAGTCTCTGTTTTCTCAAAATCAGATATGCTCAGTCCCTCCCCTGTTGTCTGTCCCATCGTCGGGGATACCACTTCGATGCCTTCTGCCTTTGCCGCTTCCTTGTTATGGTCACTTCCATAAAGACTGTCCGCCAGGATTTCTTTCGGCTCAAGGCCCCTTTCCATGACAGATTGTATCGCCGGCATCAGTGCGTTTGTATCGCTCTCGTGCGCAGTCTCTACTTTTACATAGGTGATCAGATTGAGTCTTTTTGCTTCTCCGTTTTCTTTCTCTCTGCTGTAGGTAACTGCCGTGTTGTACTTGGGGAGTTATGGACCTTGTTTTTCGGGAGTTTTTACGTAAAGCGTTATTCTTTGCAGAAATGGCCCTTAGATTACTGGGCTGAATGGTGTTGCTGGCCAGTGCCGGAAATATTTGAGCCAGAGATTGCAGTGTTGTCATTTCCGACTTTGTCAGTGGTTTATCATGAACCTGCTTGTGTTGCGTTTCTAAGGTCCTTGGACTCTGCCTTTTATTGGCCAATGTTCCGATTGCTGAAGTTTTCTTTTGAGCCGATTCGTTCTTTCTTAAGCAGGAATTTAAGGGATAACCGCCCCGCCGCGACCTAACCATTTGATATTGCTATATAGTTTAAACGTTTTTTTGTAAGACTCACCTAAAGCTTCCAATAATCCTAGTAACTATGTCTAATAATAGCATTATTTGTTTGATATGTTAGACCCTACACCCATTGTGTCAGAATATCGGTTTGATTGTCTGTATATGCAAATACACCCTCAGCATTGTTGCCGGAATGTGACACCGTATCAATTTCAGTCCACCCGGATGCTTAACGTCCCAGTTGTCTGTTTTAATTGGGATTTGATGCTTCAGCAAGATCCCGGGCTTGGTTCTCCCATATATCCGATGACCAATCCTTGCTTTCATGGCCTTCAGCCTTCGATCGATTTGTCTAGCACTGATCGCTTGAAGCTGTTGTTCCACTGGAGAACCAATTCGAAAACGATCTCTGACCCAGGGCGGCCAGTGAGGCAATAACGCCTTTAACGTAGCTGAACATGGATAGCCCGCAGTCGTCCAAATAGCAGCAAAACAGAAATAATCTTTGCCCCATACACGCTGCCTCGTTTCCGTCTGCGTCCTTCAACTTTATCAAATGGAAGGGGACCATTCAATGTTCGAATTACATATTTGCGATTGTAGCCCGTATTAACGCAGGACTCATTCAGGATCATTTGCTTCATTCTCTTTGAAGCCTTCCGGTACCGCCCATATACTTGTTTCAAATACTCTTTTATCGTTTTTTTGCTCATCTCGTAACCCCTTTCTTTTGCCCTTCTTTCTTTAACTTAACGGGATTACATTTCTAATGTCGCAATGATTGCCTCTATAGTTACATTATAGATGGCTTGATAGATGGCTTGATTCGGTTTCTTTACTTTTTCCTCCGATTGATGGTAAAATTCATCATGAAAAAATCAATTATAACAGCTCTGACAATAGGATTAGCAGTTACCGCCGGTTACCAGTATGCGTCCGCCTATGATAAGACCAAAGGCGAACAGGATTGTATGAAATGTCACACCCTGACTGCCGATCAGGCAAAAGACGTTCTGAAAGAGCTCGTCCCTGACGTCAAGATTCTTGATGTCCAGAAGGGCCCGGTCAGCGGTCTCTGGGAAATAAGCCTGGAGGCGGCAGGCAAAAAAAGCATATTGTACCTTGATTATTCAAAAACAAATGTGATTGCCGGCAATATCTTTGGGATAAAATCAAAACCGCCAATAAACTATACCCAGATCAGTCACGAGAAGATCAACAAGATTGATGTCGCGGCTATCCCTCTTGATAATGCACTGGTCATGGGCGACAAGAATGCCAAAAACAAGGTGATCGTTTTCTCTGATCCCGATTGCCCATTCTGCGTGAAGCTGCATGAGAATATGAAGAAAGTGCTTGAAAAGAGAAAAGATATTGTTTTCTTCATCAAGCTCTTCCCGCTGCCTATGCATCCGGATGCGGCGAGAAAGTCAAAGACAATTATGTGCGAGAATTCGTTAGCCCTGCTTGATGATGCCTTTGCAAAGAAAAAGATAGAAGACCCAAAGTGCGATACCAAGGTTATTGATGAAAACATAAAGCTTGGTGAAAAACTGGGGATTAATGGTACGCCAAACATCATCTTTGCTAACGGCAAACAGATTCCCGGTGCTATAGACGCAGACAAGATCATAGAAGCTGTCGATAAAAAATAGGTTGTACGATAGGCTTTTTCAATAAAAAAATCCTGTTTATTGACAGGATTTTTTTATTGAAGTTATTATCTGAAATTTAAAGATTGCCGAAGTGGCGGAATTGGCAGACGCACCAGATTCAGGTTCTGGCGGTGGAAACGCTGTGGGGGTTCGAGTCCCCCCTTCGGCACCATATTATTACGTCTCTGGAGTGTCTCTGGCGACAAGGCTTCGGCTACCATCAGCTATTTTCTTGTACTCCTCACTATTGTGTTTTGCTGAACCCATTTTGGTCAGATACAAGCCTTTTAAAGCGTTCGAGCAGTTTAGCGTCAATATGTTTCATTAGGGTGCAATCCCCCTAACTGTCGGGAAATAATGTCTTATGTTGTTGCTAGTCACTCTGTGTAGAGTTGTAGAGAAAAAGTGGTTAGGCAGTGCCCGCATGATTTTAAATAAAGTCAAAGGTCCCCTTCTAAGATAAAACACTGCTAACTGATTGAGGATTTGTTGATCCATCATAATAGTGATCCCCCTATTGCAATGCAACAGGCACTTAATAGTAAAAGTTATCACGAATTATGGGCACTACATCAACCAGCAGCCATATGCTCGCTTTCCTCATACATTGCCATTCGAATGCATTCCCTAACGGCTTCCTCCATGCTGCTGATTTTCTGATAGCTTTCCATGTCGCTTACCATCTTATTGAGGAACTTAACTTCCCTGTCAGACATTTCAATTGTTAAAGTCATTGTAGTTCACCTCAAAAGTCTTAATTTTCCTCATATCTTCTTCCCAAAAGGTTGCTGTATCGCTCCGGCACATTCTCCTCTGCATACAGCCATGTCATCCGTGTCCCTGTTAATGTCGTGTCACCCCTCCTGCTTAATACCCTATGTTCTGCCTTTCTTACCGCATTGACGGATTTATTTATATGCTGCATGATGTGAAATCTGTCGAACACCAATTTTTCCAGCGCCTCAGGAACATTATCAAGCACAGACTGCCGATATGCTGCCGACATATCCATGCTGATTGCCTCTATACCCATCAGTGCTTCCCTTCCAAACTTATTCCAATAGCCGTCCAGACTCTCTTTGTCCTTGCCGTCTCCAACATACTCTACGGTCGTCTGCCCTGCTTGCACGCCTGCTAATTTCGGAGCAGGCCCCCTCTTTACCGCTCGCTGCTTTATCCCGTCCGCTTCATCCCAACTAATTCCTAACAATCCGCAGGCCCCCGATATCGAGCACTCTCCTAATACAGCTATCGCAAAGCGCTCGAAAAGCTTCGTGAAACGTCCCTGCTTCTCCGCCCATGGAACTTGCACCGCCTGCGATCCGTGCTCCCTGCACTGCACTCGCGGAACCTGGCACACGATTATTGTCTTAAATTGACAACTGTCAAGGTGCCGCCAGCGCCGCTCCGTATATTCATGAATATGCATTCGACCCTGCCAAACAGAACATGCCCACTCAGCGGCCTTATACCGTACCTTTATTTCTACCTCACCTTTCGCCCACCTCTAACCATATTGCCGCTACATACCAGGGATCCTTCAAACCTGACATCTCGTCATATAATTTAGTATCATTCATGACTCTATATTAGTTATCCAGCCTTTTTTACCCCCCTTTATCCAGTAGAGCCAGTTTTTCTCTATTGCGCATATTTCTATAGCATCGCATTCACCCTTGAGCCGTGCAAGTTCATCAGGCTTTCCTTTATTGCCAGCCAATAAAAACAAAGCCGGCCAGAAAAGAACCAACCCGACTCCCATGGCGACTCCATCTCTTTTTACGGCACTATCCTGTTTGCCTGAAACTTCAACAAGACTATTGCTTATTCGCATATACTCAAGCCGAAGTTGGTCACATGAATAGGGATTGTACTGTAGAGGAGATACATAATAAGTGCAGTGTGTCAGATATAGTGATGCCCTCACAATTCTCCTGAAATCTTAAGAAACTGTATGATTCAGATTATAGCAGGAAACTCTGTTTGATCTAACTTTATACGTCCTATCAGCGGTATTCTCTTTCCCCTCCCGATCTTGTATAATGCCCATTATAAATTCACAAGGGGGTATTCAGCATGACCAAGCAGGAACTTTTCGAAAAAATGGCAAATGATGCAGACATCTCTAAGGCAGCAGCTGACAAGGCTCTTAATTCCTTCATGGACGGTATCAAGCAGACTTTGAAGAAGGGCAACAAGGTAACTCTTGTGGGCTTTGGTACTTTCTCTGTTGGCAAAAGGGCTGCAAGGACGGGCAGGAATCCACAGACAGGAGCAGTCATCAAGATTAAGGCTTCCAAGGCACCTAAGTTCAAGGCGGGAAAGGGTTTCAAGGACGCTGTAAAGTAAGTTTATGTTAAATCATTTTTTCTGATAACAGGGGGCTTATCAAGCCCCCTGCCGTATGTGTGGAACTTACCAACAGAGCCTATCAATGTTTTGAATCATCACCTGTGTCCGTGATCATCGTCACGCTTCTCTTTGGCAATATCACGATCTAATCTATCCAGGTCACTATTTATCTTCTCCCGTTCACTCTGATTAATCTGTTTATCGTCTTTCATGCGGTCGATTTTGTGGAGAATACCGTCCAGCTCTCCCTTAAGCTTCTTCGCTTCACTACTTGTGAGTGATCGATTTTTAATCCCTTGCTCAATCCTTTGCTTTGCGGCCTGAATCCTGGTGCGTATGCCCCCACGATAATCCTCTCGTTCGGAATTGCCTATCGCTATCATACTGAACAGCATTACTGCACACATCAATGCAAACATAACTTTCTTCATCCACAGCCTCCTTGTTTAGTAGTTACTCAAGTATACTACATAAAGCGAGGATATTGACCCAGACTGTATCACCAAAACCATGACGGATGAACTGCTTACGCTTTAGGGCAGATCAATAAGCAAAACCAATAAATAACGAATAAACCCCTACAATCAACATGACGACCCCCGATTACAGGCTTAATGCAAGGTAATTATGATTTGTTTCCAGATAGTTATGCTCTTTTTGTACTTTTTTACGAGTCCATCAAGGTTAGGATTAATTAAAATGAAATAGATGTCTTCCTGGCTATGCAGACTGCCTTGCGCTGCTTACTTTACAACTTCTCGCAATGTCCTGAGTTCATTTTCCATGACTTCTTTGAACTTTATTCCCATGCCGCGCGGATGTTTGCCATAGTCAAGATTTGTATGTACTACAAACCCGTCCAGCTGTATATTAGTTTCTGCTTCCAGTGGCAACGATATTTTTACTTCTGAGCCTAAAGGGAAAGGTTCTTTTATTTCAATAAATATTCCTCCTTCAGAGAGGTTCCTGGCTTGAAGTTCATGGGACGTTCCACTATAAGTTACTTGTACTCTTTTCAAAAAGGTAACTCTTACATGCTTCCTTCTCGCTCCGAGGGTCAACTCCCGGTGCTCAATCTCTTTCTTCAGAATATCAAATACTTCCGTTGCCATATCCTCGTCAATAAATAAGGCGATCCTTTTTCTGATCATGTCAGCAGCAGCCAAATAACTCTCTTTATTATCAGCTGATTGATCCATTATGTCGAAGGCCCTATCTATAAAAATAGGACTGGCAACATTGGCAAGACGTTCGCTAATAATTTGTTTAAAATCTTTTTTGATACTCATGTCGCCTGATTTACAACCCTACATCTTTAATTATCTTAAAGAAGAGATTAATAACTTTAACTATAAAGATAGCCCCTGCAAGTGAAATAACGCCAACGATGAAGTCTCTGGATGTTTCAGGCAACCTCGGGAACAATGGAATAGTGAGGTATCCCACTGCTAAAAGGCCTATAAGGTAATAAAGAAGCTTCCAGGATTGCCTGACGAGCCCCCCTGGAATCTTCTTTGTCAGGGTCAATGCTTTATAAAAGGCAAAGAAAATAACGAAAATTGCTGAGAGCCAGATTAACAAAATCAGTAGTTGCATAGCGATCCTTTCTCTGTCATGTCCGTTTTATCATTTTGGCAATAGATATGCCATCCAAGTCATGGAGAAACGTGCTGTTCTTATTAGAACATCCCCTAAACAATAACAATATTAGATAAGGTTTACCTAACTGAGTATTAAACTTTATCTAAAACAAATCTGTGATAAACAGTATATCACAGGTAGACTCCAATGGATGGACATTTTCGAGGCCAATTTACGCGAGAAAGACGCACTATGCGCCGCAGCATAAAAAAAGACAGGCTCTTAGAAACCGTAAGGACATGTCGGACGCGTGGATGCAGCGGAGTGCGAACCCAGATTT
This sequence comes from Nitrospiraceae bacterium, assembly GCA_003153275.1. Taxonomy (GTDB): domain Bacteria; phylum Nitrospirota; class Thermodesulfovibrionia; order Thermodesulfovibrionales; family UBA6898; genus PALSA-1316. The sequence goes on from PLXX01000070.1 coordinate 10,461, forward strand.
GGTATTGAGTTTTTTTGAACAAGTGGTAGCAACCCCCAAGGCCCTGCAGGCTATGGCTATTGCCAAGTGGGGCTTGCCTGTGCCGGTCCCGCCGACAAAGATAACATTGCGACCTTTTACTCTAAGTCCTTATTTTATAATCTTTTGTGATGCAAAAAAGTCCTATCATCCTAAGAAAAGCAGCAGGGGATGCAGCAGGGGATACCCATAAGATACAAAGCATGCAATAATAAACAGAAAAAGAGACACAGGAGGGTTCACCTAATGGGTGAGGCAAAACAGCGTGCATTAGCAAGAAAAAGCAGCTCTGTAGGAATTGATACATATGCTGGGAAGATACATGTAGAATGGGATCCTGATGCAGCTGTAACACCATTAGGGCAGTTGCCATTTTTCATAGAATTTCTAAAAGTCAGCGGATTGTTTGATGCCTTTGTGCAAGAGTGCCCCCTTTCCTATAACAGCCCGAATGCACCGAAGAAGCGCAACGTATTAGGTACCCTCATGCTTTCAATACTAGCAGGACATAAGCGATATGCACATATAGCAGCAATAATGCAGTGACGGAGTGAATCCGGAGTTATTGGGGATGGATAAAATAATCAGTGAAGATGCAGCGCGTCGGGCCTTATTGCAGATAGAAGAAGGGGCAGGGATACAATGGCTTGAAGCAGAGCTTGCCCGTTGTACGATGCCTGTATTATCAGCAGTATCAGGCTCCTCCTGGATACTTGATACAGATACGACGGTAAAGTGTCTGTATGGCAAACAAGAAGGAGCAGTTGTTGGATACAATCCGAAGAAGCCTGGAAGGCCCTCACACAGTTACCACAGTTATTTCATGGCAAACACACGCTTGGCGTTAAAAGTAGAAGTAAAGCCGGGCAATGAGACGGCGTCAAGTCATAGCATGGCTGGATTGTGGGAATTGATAGAGAGCATACCCGAAATAATCGGCCGGCCTTCATCCGAGGTGATGTGGCTTTTGGGGTAGAAGGAGTGTTGTCAGAGGCGGAAGCACGGGGAATACATTATGTCGCAAAGCTGAAGATTACGAAGAATGTCAAAAGATTAATAGAGAGACTTTTTGAGATGGAAGAATGGGTAAAGGCCGGTGCCGGATATTATGGGATGGAATCAGAGCTGAAGTTATTTGGGTGGAGTCGTAGTCGCCGGGTAGTTGTGCTGCGCCGACCTATACCGGGGAATATCCTTTTACAGAAAAAAGGGAAAGATCAAGTGGAGATGAGTTTCCTCGAGACACAAGAGGAAGTGGCCACGAATATGCAACTGGAAGTTGAATTGTAATACTTTTGACAAGCAATTGTATTTGCGGGCCTTGACAGAGCAAATAATAGGAGGTAATTTTTAATTAGGAATCATTTTGAATATGCGACATTCCACGGTACGAAAGAAAAAACACTTCTGCTAAAGCAGCTGAAGGAGAGAGGATATAAGCTCACATCGCAGAGGCTTGAGATCATTCATATGTTGGCAGGGGACGTCGCTTCAGCCCCTGCTATCCTGAAAAGAGTCGGGAAGGAGTTCTGTCAACGGTTCATTACACACTCGATATGCTGAATAAAGAGGGCCTGATACTGGAACTTGAATTTTACGATAGGGGCAACCGATATGATGTCAACGTTTCGAACCATGTCAATCTTATTTGCAGGAAGTGCGGAAAGATTGGAGACTTTATGGAGACAGCGCCCTTTTCTTCTCAAATGATAGAAGAGCAAACCGGGTTTCGGCCTGAGGGCATGCGGTTCGAATATTACGGCTTTTATAAAAAGTGCAGGCGAAGGAAAAAACAGTAACGTTGTTCTAAATAACTATTTTGGAATAATTCCTGTATTCAGTCAGCAGGTTTGGGTAGGCTTCCCTGCCCCGGTGAAATAAACATAACAACGGCTTCTTTGTCCGGAGCTAAAACGAAGAAAGGAGATTATTATGGCGGAAAAGAAAAAACTCACTACCAGAAACGGCGCTCCAGTTGTCGACAACCAGAACATTATGACCGCCGGCAAGCGCGGACCAGCCCTTCTACAGGATGTATGGTTTTTGGAGAAACTGGCCCATTTTGACCGCGAGGTAATCCCCGAGCGGCGCATGCACGCCAAGGGTTCCGGCGCATACGGCACTTTCACCGTCACCCAGGCCACAACCAAATACACCAGGGCAAAGATATTCTCCCGGGTAGGCAAGAAAACTGAGCTTTTCCTCCGCTTTTCTACCGTGGCTGGCGAACGCGGAGCTGCTGATGCTGAGCGTGATATCCGAGGCTTTGCGATGAAGTTCTACACTGAGGAAGGGAACTGGGACCTGGTCGGCAACAACACGCCGGTNNAACTACGACATCGTCGGCAACAACACGCCGGTCTTCTTCCTTCGTGACCCCCTCAAATTCCCGGACCTCAACCACGCGGTAAAAAGGGATCCCCGCGGAGCTCCCCGTGAGATCCGCCACATCGGCAACTGTGTGAAGGCTGATCCGGATTACGGCAAGGATGTAGCCGAAGCGCTCCGCATACCGTTAAGTGAAACACCCAAGTAGTTGCAATGAATGCAACTCATTAAATTTAAGGAGGAGAATGTTATGTTGAAACTCGTAATTGTTTTATCCTGCATTCTGTTGTTTGCCGGTTATGTCTTTGCCGAGGACGTGACTATCAAGGTCTCTTTGGTGAGCGACCAGGGAGTAGGCAAAGAAATCGGCATCATCACGGCATCCGACAGCAAATACGGACTTATCCTGACGCCGCAGTTGACCGACCTTGCACCCGGTCTGCATGGGTTCCATGTGCATGACAAACCGGATTGCTCACATGCCATGAAGGACGGGAAAGCAGTCCCGGCCCTTGCTGCTGGCGGCCATTACGACCCTGCCGACACAGGTAAGCACGAAGGACCTTACGGCAACGGCCATCTTGGGGATCTCCCCGGCCTTTACGTCGGTGCTGATGGTAAGGCATCACTTCCAGTTCTTGCCCCACGACTGAAGGCGACTGACATCAAAGGAAGATCGCTTATGATCCATGCAGGAGGCGATAATTACTCTGATACGCCAGCCCCGCTTGGCGGCGGTGGTGCACGAGCAGCATGTGGTGTGGCGAAGTAAGAACGGTTGATTCAGAGCACTCTCTCCCAGGGTCGGGGGGGGAGTTTCTTCTGGTTACCGCATGGACCTTGATGAAAAAGAAAGAGCTGTTTGATCCAAAATATCTCAATGAGGGGGATACCACAGTATAGGCCGGATCAGAATAATTCAACTGGTGGCTTCCTGGGAGGCCGTTTTTGGCCTGGAGGCTCACCAAAAACCGACTTTGATGCAGAGAGCCCGATCTAAATGGTTGAGGCGAAAGACCTCGTCCGACACAATACAGGGCCTCTCACTGAACTTGAGAATTTGGATAAGGGATGATAGGCGGTATGCTCAATACGCGACACGCCGGATAAACGTAACTATCAGAGATCAAGTTCGACTGTAGTGAGAGATCGCGTCAAGAACAAAATACTATCGACCGCAAGGACGAAGGGAGGTATTGTGCCCGAAAGGCTTGGAAGAAAGCATTGTCGATTCTAAAGCAATTTTTCTGGCTGCTTTTTTATCTTGACAGGAGGTACTATAGGATGTGTCGGTGTACTCAATACAACAGGTCTAAGGATCAGGACAAGAGATCAGATTATGCAGTATGCACGCTTCGGGACCGACCACAGTTGTTTTCCTGCTCTTCTGACGTGAATAGGGAAGGATAATTATTTGCCAGGCTGAGAAGAAGAGACATCCTCTCCTCATGGGCCATTGTTGCATATAATGGCGAATCCATCAGTATGGAGACCAGTATTTTCATTTTTTCTCTGTCCATCTTGTCCGCCTTTCCAGTTATATCGATACAAAAACTATGCCAAAACAAAGAAACAATCCTGATGCTTACTATGCCCGGCCACGGTTAAGATAATAATTTGTTAAATCAATGTGTTACGTAGAGTGCAATCCCGGGGGAGACTAATGTTAATTTTTTGCCGCGCGAAAAGAGTTGTTGTATTTTATCAACTTTTATCCTTTTTTTGAGACACGTTCCATTTTCAGGCACTTCCCGCTGATATAAAGTATAAATATTCACCTCCAGAACAGGAATTCCTGGGCTAAGACTTCTTTTCCGTGAATATAGGAACTATTCCCAATTACATCTTTACTCTCCTGATGGTACTATTAAGTCAAGAACAGAGAAAAAAGGAGGATAGGAAAATGTTAAAGATCACTCATAAGGGCGGAGAAAAGGTTTCAAGAGGGAATTACTGGAATATTTCAAATGGTCAGAGGGTTATTGTCCGCAATGAGGAAACCCTTCCGGGAGATGAGTCTGCTACCTATTACAAGGCGAATCCTCTCGCCATCCTGGCGGTTGGTCCGGTGCTCGGCCTTCTGTATGCAGCTTTCCTGCCCTTTATAGGCATTGCGATAGTCATGCAGCTGGTCATCATGAAGATATTTGCCTCGGGTGTCGATGAGGTCTCGAAGGTCTCGACATTCAGCTGGAACCCTGCGGCATCGTTCCTGGCAGGAAGAAAACACAGGGACAAGAAAACTAACGCCAAGAAGACTGAAGGCAAGAAAGAAGCGGAAAAATAATCGGCTCACCCACCTACCATAGGGCGTCCTGCGCAGCGGGGCGCCCTGCAAGCACCATCTCATTCAAATCCTTCTGCTCAGCTCACCATGTTCTTTCATCCTGAATTCAGCAGTTGGAAGAGATGCATTGACCTTCCAGGTTCATAGAGAACCCTACAGCAGGCTGTAGATCATCTCGTTATTGCTGTAATCTATCGGCACTTCAATGATGACCGGGACAGTTTTCGTCAGGGCATCCCGAAGCACCGTCTCAAATTCCTTTGCAGATCTCAGTGTCACGCCAATTGCGCCGAAGCTTTCAGCCAGCCTGACGAAATCGGGATTCGAAAAGCTGACACCAAAAGACGTTCCGAATTTCTTTTCCGACTTCCACTTTATCAGGTTAAACCCGTTATCGTTAAACAGGACGACGACAATATTGAGCTTCAGTCTGCAGGCCGTTTCCAGGTCCTGCAGGTTCATCATAAAGCCTCCGTCTCCGGCAAGGGCCACGACATTTCTCTCCGGATAAATAAGTTTTGCCACGATGGCAGAGGGGAGTGCACACCCCATGGAGGCAAAACCATTCGAGATGATAAATGTATTATTCTGGCAAACAGGATAGAACTTGGCAGCCCAGAGTTTGCAGGTGCCGACGTCAACAGCAAGGATATCCTCAGCAGCAAGGACTTTCCTTATCCCGTAAAGAATCTGCGGAGGCCTGGGGCGAGAACATTCCGCCGTTCCTTCCCTCTCAAAGGTTTCAACAAAGTCAGCCCTCAGGGCGATGAGATGATCGTCTTTTTTGTTGGTACTCAGCATTCCTTCCAACAGTTCCAGCGTCTCCCGAATGTCGGAAATGATCTCTATTTCCGGCACATAGTGAAGGTCAACCTCACTTGTGGCAAAATCAATATGAATGATTTTTTTATCGAGCCGGGGGTTCCAGTTCTTCGGCGCATACTCAACAAGGCCATAACCGAGTGAGATGATGAGGTCTGCCTTTGCAAACACATCGGCAATCTGCCTGTCATGATTCAGTCCGAGCGTGCCGATGCAGCAGCGGCTTTCTGCATTGATTCCGCCCTTTCCCATGAACGTTGTCACCACCGGAATGCTGAAGAGCTCTGCAAATTTCCGCAACCGGACATTGGCCGACTTCCGCACTACGCCGTGCCCGGCCAAGATGATTGGGGCTGTTGACCGTTCAATAAGGTCTGCCGCTTTCCGGAGAGATTGCCGGTCGGGGGAACTCCGCCTCGGACGTATGGGCGCGATCATGGATGTATACATGGCAGCAACATCAGTGGCAGCAATATTCTCCGGGAGTTCCAGATGCACCGGACCAGGCTTTTCAGACTCTGCAACCTTGAACGCCTTACGCACCATTTCAGGGATAATCTCCGGAGATTCTATCCTGCCGTTCCATTTGCTCACACTGCTGAAAATCTTAACGATGTCTATGTACTGGTGGGACTCTTTGTGGATCCTGTTGAGATCAGCCTGCCCGGTTATGGCAACGAGCGGGGCCCCGTCAAGAAAAGCATCCGCTACTCCTGTCAACAGATTGGTTGCACCGGGACCCAGGGTTGCAAGGCACACACCTGCCTTGCCTGTCAGACGGCCATACGCGTCTGCCATGAACGCAGCAACCTGCTCATGGCGGACGACAATAAACCGGATGCCTGAGGTCCTGAGCGATTCCATGAGGTCGAGAGTCTCCTCGCCCGGCACTCCGAATATGTACTCCACTCCCTCGTTTTCGAGACACTTAACTAAAAGGTCAGACGCCTTCATCCCAAATTACTCCTTTATCACCACTGTCTTTATGTTCACAAATTCTTTCAGCCCGTAGTGGGACAGCTCTCTGCCGAATCCAGACTTTTTTATTCCTCCGAAGGGTAGCCTCGGGTCTGACTTTACCATATCGTTTATTGCAACACAACCAGCGTCAATCTTTCGGGCAAGCCTCTCGGCCCGTTCAAGGTCTCTGCTCCAGACAGATGCGCCGAGACCGTATGCCGTGCTATTCGCGATCCTGACTGCTTCGTCCTCGTCCCTGACGATGACGACAGGGGCTATCGGGCCAAACACTTCTTCGGTGAGAATCTTCATGTCTTCTTTCGTATCAAACACAGCGCAGGGCGGGAAGAAAAAACCCTTGGCACAGGAATGTTCTGACTGGAGAATTTCAGCGCCTTTCGCCTTGGCATCCCTGAGCTGCTCCTGCAGAGAATCAAGGATCTCCTTCCTGGCAACAGGACCAACCTCTGTGGTCTCATCCATTGGATCGCCGATCCTCAGTCCTCTCAGACGGGAGAGAAAAATCTCCCTGAACTCGTTCTTTACTTTTTCCATAACAATAAAGCGCTTTGCCGCGATACAGCTTTGTCCTCCATTGATCATCCTGGCGCTCACTGCCATCCTGCCTGCTTTTTCGATATCTGCGTCATCAAGGACAATGAAAGGGTCGGAACCCCCGAGCTCGAGCACAACCTTCCTGATCCTTCTGCCCGCGACCGCAGCAACCTGCTCACCTGCTTTGTCGCTTCCGGTCAATGAAACAGCCTCGACCTTGCCCTCATCAATAAGCCGCAGGGCATCTTCCGCTCTTATCAGCAAGGTCTTCAGGACGCTTTCCGGGAATCCAGAAAGCCTGAATGCCTCTGCAATGGCGAGAGCAGACGCGGGCACATTGGACGCATGCTTCAAGGCAATAACGTTCCCTGCGAGGATTGCCGGGACAGCCACCCTGAACGCCTGCCAGAAGGGAAAATTCCAGGGCATGATAGCCAACACAATACCCAGAGGCTGAAACAGGACATAGCTTTTCTTTGCCTCAGTCTTGGCGTCCTCCGGCGCCAGAAATTTTTCACCGTGCTCTGCATAATAGTCGCAGAGCGTGGCACATTTTTCGATCTCGGCGACTGCCTCTCTGATCGGCTTGCCCATTTCACGGGTTATAATTTCAGCATACCGGCGAGCTGCAGCCCTGAGATGCGCCCCCAGCTTCCTGACAAATAAGGCCCGGACAGAGACCGGCTGCTCCCTCCAGGCTAGAAAAGCCTGCCGCAATCCGGCGATTTCCCTGGTCACCTCATCAGGGGCCATGAGTTCATACTCTTTAAGCAACTCTTCGGTATAGGGATTTATGGATTGTATCTTCATCTGCTACTCCTCATTTGCTATTGCTCATTTGTGTAGCTCTGGTGTTTATCTGTCGGTAGAGCCCGTGAAATCTTTATTATCATCTGCTTGTCTTGGCCTTGATGAATTCCCTGTTCAGTTTTGCAATAAACTTCACGCTGATACCCTTCGGACAGGCGGCCTGGCATTCGTAGTGATTGCTGCAATTGCCGAAGCCCTCCTTCAGCATGGCCTCGGTCATCAGGCAGACTCTCCGGGCCGCTTCGGCCCTGCCCTGGGGTAGTGCTGCAAGATGCGCTACCTTCGCAGCGGTAAAGAGCATTGCTGAGCCGTTAGGACAGGCAGCAACGCAGGCCCCGCAACCGATGCACTC
>PLXX01000043.1 GCA_003153275.1 Nitrospiraceae bacterium
TCGCATCCAGTCTGCCTGCAGGTTGCACCGGTGGCACACCTGTATTGAGCCAGGGCTGCACCTATGTACCACCGGTAAATGCATGCACATCGTTCACCTATAATGCATGGGGAGCATGTCAGGCTGCCAACACGCAGTCAAGGACAATCGCATCCAGTCTGCCTGCAGGTTGTACTGGCGGCAGTCCCCTGTTGACCCAGGTCTGCAACTATGTTCCGCCGGTAATCCCTCCACCTTCATCAGGGACTATGCTGGTTCCGACGTCTCAGGACTCATTTGTATATGATGCAGTCGACCAGCCTGTTGTAAGCATTAATCCTGGGGCAGCAAAACCTATCGGTGTCGGCCAAATCGCCAAAGGCGGCGGCACCGTAGACCTGACTATAGATGTCGGCCCATTCGATAAGCCGGTGAACGTTTCCTTCTTTGTATATGCACCGTCCCTCGATTCCGAAGAGGTTTACTTCGTGAACTCAGACAAGGAGTTCAAGAGGCTCTCCGATACGGTGGATAATTTGGCATCATCGGACAGCAGTCACGTGGATGACAATACTCCTTTGTCGACTAAGTTCAAGAAACTCTCCTTCTGGAAGAAAAACGTTACGGAAGTAAACGAGAATATCTATCAAGGGTCTGTTGCCCCCGGGTATTATGCGCTCGTCCTTGTCGTTAAATCACCTGACAACGACGAAGATTTTTACAGCTGGACAACTCATATAGTTGTTCCCAAGGCTTCAACGGAATACTGAGACTAAGCCTTGAGTCGAAGCACTCCCTGCTGCCCGGAACCCCCGGGCAGCAGGGAGAATACAAAAAACCACCTCTGTCTGCCCCCTGTCAAAACCGCATTAAATCAAAAAAAAGGACATTATATCCCATTATTAACGTCCATTCATTTGACATGTTCAGTCGGATTTTTATATGATATTTATCTACAACACTATGGCACTTTTTCCAAAAGAAATAGACTTTTTCGAGATATTCGACCGTGCTTCACTGAATATCTCAAAGGCTGCTGAACTGCTGGTTTCCCTTATGGAGAATTTCGACAATGTCGAGCAGCGTGCGAAGGAGATCTACGAGGTCGAGCAGGACGGGGACATCCTTACGCACGAGATTATGAAGAAGTTGAACAAGACCTTTATTACCCCGATAGATCGTGAAGACCTTCATGCCCTCGCCTGCAGCCTTGATGATGTTCTTGATCTCATCTGGGGGGCGGCTGACAGGATTGTCGTTTTCAAGATCACTGAATCCACCAAGGAGGCGATTTCGATGTCGAAAGATCTCCTTACCACGGCTGAAGCGATGCATAAGGCCATCCAGAAACTTAAAGAAAAGAACTATAGCCATGTTCAGGAATACTGCATTGAAATAAACAGATTGGAAAATCGCGTTGACCGTGACTTCAGAGACGCGCTCGGAAAACTCTTTGATGAGGTGAAGGATCCGATCCTGATCATCAAGTGGAAAGAGATTTACGAACATCTGGAGGATGCCTCTGATAAGTGTGAAGACGTTGCGAATGTATTGGAATCCATAGTCCTCAAATATGCATGACAGCTTTTTTCTCCTCGTCTGTGTCATAGTCCTTGCCACTCTCTTCGACTTCATAAACGGCTTTCACGACACCGCAAATGCCATAGCAACGTCTGTCTCAACGCGGGTCCTTTCGCCGAAGTTTGCGGTTGCTATGGCAACGACGCTGAATATTGCCGGGGCCTTTGCAGGTACTGCTGTTGCAAAAATGGTCGGCTCCGGTCTCGTCGAAACGGCATCGGTGACCCAGCTCACGGTCATATCTGCACTGATTTCAGCAATTATCTGGGACCTTGTAACCTGGTATTTCGGTCTGCCGACGTCGTCGAGTCATGCGATTCTCGCCAGCCTTGTCGGTGCGGCGGTTGCCACGGCCGGCACCGGGGTCATTATCGAGAAGGGCGTCTACAAAATAGTGATAGGTCTGATCGTCTCTCCGGTCGTCGGGTTGGTCTTCGGCTATCTGCTCATGCAGTTTCTTGTGTGGGTATTCAGGCGTTCCTCTCCGGCGCTCGTGAGCAAGGTATTCAACCGCTCGCAGATTGTCTCGGCTGCCTATATGGCGTTCAGTCATGGGAACAACGATGCGCAGAAGACAATGGGTATCATCACGATGGCCCTGATCAGTTACTATAAACTTCCTGACTTCAACGTGCCTTTCTGGGTTATCGGTCTCTGTGCGTCCGCTATGGGTTTTGGCACGGCATTGGGCGGCTGGAGGATCATTAAGACGCTTGGTGTGAAGCTGGTCAATCTGAGGCCGATACATGGCTTTGCCGCTGAGGCCTCGGCAGGGACAATTATTGAGATAGCCTCCCGGTTTGGCCTGCCGCTCTCGACCACTCATATCATCTCCTCGACGATCATGGGGGTAGGCGCCTCAAAGAGACTCTCGGCAGTACGATGGGGGGTCGGTGGTAATATCGTGATAGCCTGGGTCATTACCCTGCCCGCCTGTGCTCTTCTTGCCTGGGTCATCTGCACGGCAGCGCATTATTTTTTATAAGATAGTTAGATCCTGCCCTCTTTTGTAAGGCGGTCGATAATCTCCTTTATCTTCGGCAGAGCTTCTAGAGCAGCCTTTTCTCCTTCAAGGATTGCCTCATGACGTTTCTCAAATTCGGCTGAACCGATATAGCCGACCTTCGGTTTAATTACCACGTCAGCACGGGAAAGCTGGCTCGAGGCAAGCTTCGAATACATGATGTTTATGGACTGCAGGATCGTATCAATTGTCCCCTCAGGCTGCCGGGTATCGTGATCTGCCGAAATATCAACTGCAATTATCACAT
>PLXX01000138.1 GCA_003153275.1 Nitrospiraceae bacterium
TCTCCTAACGGACAATCTGGGTTTATTGCCGGGTTTCTTTCCTGTCATGGGGACTTCTCCTGCCCCACCGGGTCAGCCAGATTATGAAGGCTGCTATGAATGTCAGCGTTGCTATGCCAGTGATCTTCAGGATGTTGAAGACATATCTTTTACCTTTAGGATCATAGCTGAAGCAGTAGAGGAGGACGCTGTTGATTGTCGGCACAGCAAGACCTTTTGAGGCCTCGGTTATAGCCAGGGTAAGGTCCATTGGCAAAAAAGTGACGCCATAAAGATAACGGGTTATCTTGCCCTGAGGTGAAAGAATGATAAGGGCAACAGGGTGGGCAAAGCCGTTTGATTCCCTCCTGAAGCCAAAACCTGCGGCCTTTGTTATCCGGGCAATTGTCTCTTTGTCTCCGGTAAGAAAATGCCACGACTCTCCGGGAAAGTCCCTCCCTATTGCCTTCAGATAGTCTTTTTTCTTCTGCACTGCGAGACCGGGCGTATCTGTTTCATCAAAACTGATGGTCAGGACAGAGAAGTCCCTTCCAGGGGAGAGTTCCACCTTTGACAGAACATCCGAGAGTCCGGAAAGGAGTATCGGACAGGTGTGGCTGCAGCTGTAATAGACAAAGTTCAGGATCGTTGGCCTAGTGATAATGTCACGCAGAAGGACAGAACGGCCATTCTCATCGACTAGCGTAAGGTCCAGGGGGATCGATTCTCCAAGTTTTTCATTTATGCCGATCTCAGGCAACATCTGCTCCTGCCCGGCGTATGCCGGGATGCCTGATATGGCCGTGACAAGGAGGACTGACAGTATGCTCGTCAGGATCGGCTGATACATATGCTCTTCAAAGGTCTCGATATGATATTCGGCAGAGCCTTTGCATCATCGTTGTTACCGGGGACCACTCTCGATGAGTCCTGCCAACAAAAAGACTGATGAAGCCAGTGTATGTTTTTGCACGATATTTCTCCTTTATCGCTGTATTTCGTCTTTGTCTATTGTACACCGATATGATTCGGATGTCCCGAACTTTCAGCAGGTGCTTCTGTGATTTTCGCTGACTGGGGCGTCCACGTGATCACCACCATACTCTCAAACCGATTATGAGGAAGACATCTGACAGGTACGGAAGAAAGACATTAATATCTGCAGGGCTCATAATCTGCGCGGTCTCTTTCGGGTTGATTCCCGTGTCCGGAAACTTTTTCTACTGATGAGCACAGCCGCTTTCTTCGGACTGGGAGAGGCGCTGGTGTTTAGTAAATGTGTTATTAATGAAAATAACTTAATCCTACTCACGCGCTGTTTTTGTTATCATTTATTAGTGTCTTTGAATGATTACTGAAATGATGCTGAAAAGGAGGTTCTGTAATGAGGAAAATTATTGTGTCTCTTTTGATAGTCTTAACAGGTATTGTATTCGCGGCCTCAACTGGCATTGCAGCAGCATCCGGGCAGGCGGCGTCTCAGGTCAGTGCGGCCGGGTTATCGGATGCCTCGGGCAGCGACCACAGTGGTGATCTGAAAAGTACATTCGGCGAAAGATCTGATGCCGGTCGTGTCTACCCTCAACTCTACCCTCAGCTTGACTCGAGGGCGCTCAGGGTGCTCTCCCTTGTAGAACAAAAAACCAGCGACCAGAAGGTGCTCAACCATATACGCTATAAACTCTCTACTGTTAGCGAGGATCGGCTGTCCATGATCTCATCTCTTTCAGACCGCATTCTGAGCCAGGGAGGCGAGGCTGAGGCTCATGTTGCCTTTTTGCTTCTCACGGCCCTGATAATCTTTTCCTGATTTTTCTAACTTTCCTCTTTTAATCGCGGATAACAAACTAATGAAATGACATATTGGAGGAACCGATGTTTTATAAACGACATATCCAAGAGATAATAAAGGGGCCTGCGCATATTCTGTACCACGTTGCGCTGATTGTGCTGAGTGCGGCAATTGCTTTGTCTCTGCCGAAAGCTGTCGAGTTTATTGCCAGGAAGTTCCTTGTCTACTGGACGAAAGTCGGCAATGAAAAAATATTTTTGGTGTCGGTCGAGATAGCGTTTGCAGTCCTGCTCATTGTTGTATTTAATTATCTCGGCAGGATCTGGAAAGACCGGAGGCTGTCCAGAATGGCACAGTCGGCCGGTCTTGTCTTTGTCTCTTCTGCCCGGGGTTTTTTTGCACGCAGAAGACACCGGCTGATAAAAGAAGACCACGGCATGGCACGGGATGTTATGCTGATCGGCTCCACCGGTTCCCGGACGTTTGCTGATGAACACGGGGAGATGCACAATGTGATCAAACATTGCCGGCAGGCCAAGGTCATGCTGCTTAACCCCTTCAGCGAAGGTGCGAGCATCCGTGCAAAAAGCATCCTTGACCCGGATATAACACTTGAACATTTCCGCGAGCAGATAAAAAAGAGCATCGATTTTCTTAAGGAACTCAGGGCGATCCAGAAGAACGTGAGACTGAAGCTCTATGATGAAGTTCCGTTTTTGAAAATGGCGATATCGGGTGACTATATCTGGATACGACATTACCATGCAGGCATTGACGTACAGGGCATGCCGGAATTCGTCTTCAGGCACAATAAGAACATTGGCAGCCTTTACGAAACCTTCTACGAGTATTTCCTCAAGGGGTGGAACAACCCCGGCATCCCTGAATATGACCTCGAAACCGATGAGCTTGTATACCGGGACCAATCGGGGAATGAGGATCGAAGGGAAAAATTCTCAGCGTAAACCGGGGACGGCTTTAATCTTTAGGCGCTGCACGTAGCAGGGGGCTATTCATGAGAGAGTTGCGAATCAACCGGACACGCCGGGTTCATGAAATAAAGAGGTACCGCTGAAGCTATCAGAAGTGCTCTCGGCCCCATGATGAGAGTATTCACCCCTGCGATAGTAATCGAGGATCAGGCCTTTGGCCTTCTTGGACGACTATTTAATTAAACTCATACGCAGCGCCTATTCCGCTGAGGACGCCGCCAACGACGATAAGATCGTATGATTTCCCGGTATCAACAGCTTCCTGACTTGCAGATTTGAATGCATCATTTTGTATAGCCTGAAATGCGCTTATTATCTCAGACGTGTTTCAATTAGACGAGTCATAATCGCCTGTTCCGCCAAATCGTAGCCCTGATGATTTTGTGCGAATACCTTTGGCGGTGAAGGCAAGTCAAGCAGGAGAGCACCTGTGCCGAGCAGCATATTATTGATAAAATCCCTGCGTGTTATTTTGATAGTTCATAGCATCTCCTGTTCACATTATACAGGATACTACTCATTAGATCATCTTTGTAATTTGTTCCGCATTCACTGTAAATCAGAATGGACAATTTCTTGCATCGCGGCCTTATGCATGTGGTATCCTTTACATATGGCTGCTACACCGTTGACGAAGATGCCTCCTTTGGTAAGCGCTCTGCTCCGGCCGGACTTCTATCCGCATAAACCGGCCTCTGTGGAGTTGATCCAGACGCATATATCATGGGTTTTTCTTGCAGGCCCGCTTGTCTATAAAATTAAGAAGCCAGTTGACTTTGGTTTCCTGGACTTTTCAACTCTCCGACAACGCACGTGGGCCTGCACTGAAGAGGTCCGGCTTAATCAGCGGCTCTCGCGGGGTGTATACCTCGGTACGTCGGCAATATACCGCCGGGGTGCCAGCTTTTCTCTGACGCCGTTCGGGCGGGCAGTGGAGACGGCCGTCGTCATGCACCGTCTTCCGGTGAAAAAGCTTCTTTCAACGCTTCTCGCCAACGGCCGGGCGACAGTTACTCAGGTCCGCAAGGTAGCCCGGCGCGTGGCGGATTTTCATAAACATGCTGATCCTGCGCTGCCCCGGTTCACACGCTTCTCTGCACTTGAAGAAAATCTTCGGGAAAATTTTCAGCAGACTCTGCCGTTCCTCGGGCTGACCGTGCGTGAAGAAGACTATCTGCAGGTCTGGGACTACAACCGTGACTTTCTGCAGCGGCGAAGGGCTCTGCTTGAAAAGCGTATACACGATGGACGGTTGCGCGACGGGCATGGTGACCTGCATGCTGAACATATATGTCTTGACAGGGGAGTCCAGATTTACGACTGCATCGAGTTTAATCCGCGCATACGGCAGGGTGATACTGCTGCGGATATCGCTTTTCTCTATATGGACCTCCTTTACCATGGACACCCCGTCCTGGCACTCGAACTCATGGAAGAGTATTTGCAACGTACCGGAGATTGGGAGGTGCGTCTTCTTGTGCCTTTCTATGCGTGCTACCGCGCGGTGGTGCGCGAGAAGGTCGAGGGTTTTCGCCTTGCGGATCCGGCCATCGGGCGACGGGAAAAGACTGCCGCTGCTCGACGTGCCTCCCGCTATTTTGCACTTGCCAGTCAGCTCTCCAGACGGGATGCTCAGCCAAGGTTGCTTGTCGTTGGTGGTCTGCCCGGCACGGGGAAGAGCAGTGTGGCAGAGACCTTTGCCCGGCGCCTTGGGGCTGAATACCTGAACTCTGATGTCGTGCGGAAGATACTTGCCGGGGCCGGCCCCGGCACCTCCTTTCCTGCCCCTGTGGGCGAGGGGATTTATACGGCGGCGATGGACGAACTGACATATCGTGAAATGCTGCTCCAAGCCGGGAATAGTCTGCGCGCCGGCCGAAGCATGGTGCTGGACGCGACTTTTTCACGAGAATGGTGGCGGCGGCAGACCCGCGCTCTGGCTCGTCGATCAGGCGCCCGCGCGGTCATGGTGGAATGCCATTGTCCGGTGAATGTTGTGCGTAAGCGTCTTGAAGATCGCCGGTCGCGTGGAGGCGTGTCAGATGCACGATGGGAAGTATATCGGGCGATGCGACGCCATTACGCAGCTCCGGGTCCCGATGTCGTGCGGGTGAATACGGTGAGGCCGATGGAAGAAGGCCTTGCTGAAATAGCTGCCGCGGCATATCCTTTCTGAACGTTGGATTTATTGCTATATGCCGGTGTGAAGGTTTAATATTTTTTATGAAGCAGCTTGTTGCGATTTGCTTTCTTATGCTCCTGTCTTCATGCAATATTCGTTCTTCCTATCAGCACATGCCGTATGATGGCAGACAGGTGTCGATAGATATCCGCACTCTCAAGGAAGCAGCCCCTGCTTTCTACTCGGTCATCATTGAGGGAAAGCGGATAAATTTTTTTGTGGTCCTTCTGAATGGCGAGGTCTCGTCGTATTTTGATGCCTGCAATGAATGCTACAAAAAGAAACGGGGATATCGGTGGGACGAGGGGTCAATGATATGCAAGACCTGCAATGTCCGCTTTCCGTTTGATAAATTGGATACCGGCATAGGCGGTTGCTATCCAATCAGAATCAGGGGAAGCAGAAAGGGGGACGCCTATATCCTGGACAAAGAGGCGATTGAAGCCGGGCTTAAGTATTTTTGAATGGGAATTATGAAAAAAAATAGACAATACTAAGGATGGTGCTGATCGGCGCGATATTAAGTCTTTTTTATTGGCTTCTGGACTCGGCCGTTGATTCTCTCATATTAGAGAAGTCTTTGTTCCTGAACAGGTATTATTCACTGACCCCGGGGAGCTTTGGATGAGGCTCTTTGTGTTGTTTTCCCTTACCTGTTTCGGCTTCTACGCGGGGATCATAATTTCGCGCGCAAAGAAGGCTGAAGATGTCGCCGCGTGACAGGGAATTAGCCGAAGCCGTCCTCAACGGTATGAATGATGCTATTTCGGTAATCGATGCGCGCGACTATGGGATAGTTGATGTTAATACGGCATTTCTCTTTGACAGGGGACTGACCAAGGATGAGGTCATAGGGAGAACCTGCCATGAGGTGACGCATCGGTTCCCTGTTCCATGCACGGTGCCTGGCGATCCCTGTCCGCTTTGTGATACGGTTAAACTCGGCAAATACACGACCTACGAATACGTCCACTACAACTCGGATGGCAGAAAGATCTATGCGGAGATTTCCACCAATCCGCTCAGAGTCAACAGCGGGCAGGTCGTCAGCGTTATTCATGTATCCAGGGATATTTCTGAACGAAAAGCTGCGGAAATGGAGATGAGAATACTTTCCGCTGCTGTATAAAAGGCCGCGGATATGATCGTAATAACTGACGGTAAAGGCATTATAGAGTACGTCAACCCGGCTTTCGAGGCCGTAACCGGTTATTTAAGGGAGGAGGCTTTGGGCAAGACTCCCGGCATACTTAAGTCTGGCATGCACGAAAAAGAATTTTACAAGGATCTGTGGGACATAATCCTTTCAGGAAACATATATCGGAATATTTTCATCAATCGAAAGAAGAATGGTGAGCTGTACTACGACGAATGCACTATCACGCCCATACATAATCCATTGAACGTGATTACCCATTTTATCGCCACTGCAAAGGACACTACCGAGCGGATAATGGCTGAGAACGCCTTGCGTACGAGCGAAGAGCGCATGCGCGCCATTACTCAGATGGCAGTGAATGCCGTCGTTATGATTGATGATGTTGGGGCAATTTCATTCTGGAACCCTGCTGCGGAAAAGCTGTTTGGTATTCGGCGGAAGAGGCCGCTCGGATGGACCTGCATGAAACTATTGTCCCTCGAGGGCATTATGATAATTTCCGGAAGGTTTTTTCAATTTTGCAGAAACAGATGAGGGCCCTGTGGTGGGCAAAACCCTGGAGATGACCGCATGCAGGAAAGACGGGACAGATTTTCCGGTTGAACTTTCTGTATCGGGCATCAGGATCAAGGATCATTGGCACGCAGTGGGGATCATCAGGGACATCACGGAAAGACAATAGGCTGAGCATAAACTGAGGGAATACGCTGAAAAGGACTCTCTTCCCGGTCTTTTTAAAAGGAGAAAATTTTACGAGGGTCTCCAACAGGAGCTATCTCTAAGTTGATCTTTAGTGGATAATAATATACAATAGTACATATGGAAGACACATTGACTGTAACCGCAGCGGCGAAGCGTTTAGGTGTGACCGTCAAGTGCATGCAGAGGTGGGAACGGGAAGGCCGGCTGATACCGGCAGGCCGCACCGCAACGTATATACAGTGGAGCAAATCGCAAAACACCAGGGTCTGCGGCTTGCAGGCGGGCAGGAAGCAACAAGGGCGGTAGCCTATTGTCGAGTCTCGAGTACGGCGCAGAAGCCGGACCTTAAGAATCAGCGTCGGGTACTCGAAGATTTTTGTGTGGCAAAAGGTATGGCCAATGTCGAATTCATTGAGGAAGTCGGCGGTGGCCTGAATTTCAACCGCAAGAAGTTTCTTACTCTTATGGACGACATAGGGACAAGACAGATCAGGACCTTGGTACTTGCTCATAAAGACCGTCTGACCCGCTTTGGGTTTGAGTGGTTTGAGCATTATGCGCGGTTTAATGACTGTGAAGTGCTGGTGCTCAACCAGGAACGACTTTCTCCCGAGCAGGAGATGGTGCAGGATCTTATGACTATAATCCATTGTTTTTCGTCAAGACTGTATGGGCTG
>PLXX01000009.1 GCA_003153275.1 Nitrospiraceae bacterium
GAATGGCTATGCGTCTTCCCTGATAGAGTACCTCGACCATGGTAGAGGTAAGTCTCACCTCTACCTGTTTCCTGACAAGCTGGTAGGGGACGCTGTAGAAGTGGCCACATACTTCGATGTGATAGTCAATGTTGACAGTGGCCTTCTTCCATTCGGCATATTCATATCGTGTGACAGGCAACGGCTTGAGCGACGGCCGTTCGATCGTCTCAAAGAGTTCCTTCCTGCTTGTGTCGAGCTTCTTGAACTTGCGGGTATTGAGACGCTCAAGAAGTTCATCTATCTTTTCGTTTATTTCGGCAATGCTGAAGAACGTATGATGCCTGAGGGCCGCTGTGATCCACCTGGTAACCAGAAGGACTCCGGCTTCGACCTTCGACTTATCCCTTGGTTTGCTCACCCGCGCGGGGATAACCACGGTTGCATAATGCCGGCACATATCCAGATATGTGGGGTTAATGTCAGGCTCATATCTGCAGGCCTTAGTTACTCCTGACTTCAGATTTTATGTTGAGCTGCCCGTTATGTGGAGTAAATGTCAGCATGCAATCATTCATGCAGTTTTAGCCTGAAAATGCTCCACATAATGAATAATCGGCAATTGTTATATTCTCCTAGGAAAATAATTTACCCAAGGAGGATCTACAAATGTCTGCAATCCAAGAAAAAGCCGCAACGCAGTATAATTCCGAATTACTCGACGAGTATCTGGATTTTCTCAAGACCCATCGAGGACTGGCAAAGGCCACCATTATTATCAGGACGAGTTATGTAGCCCCTTTTCTTACTGAACTCAATCTTTGCAGGACACCGGAGGGATTGGGTGGCATATCAGCGAGCAGAACGCATGATTATGTGATAAGACTTGCAAGATCTATGACACGGTCATCGCGGAAGCACCTTGTCTCCTCGCTCCGTAGCTTCTTGGGATTCGCCCATGTGAGGGGCTACACCGCACGGAATCTTGTCGATGCCGTGCCGGTAATACATACGCATAAGTTGGATCGCATCCCTCGCGGCATTCCTTGGGAGTCAGTTCAAAAGCTGCTTGCAACCCCACGGCGGGATACTGATACAGGGCGAAGAAGTTATGCCATCTTGCAGCTGCTGGCCACATATGGTGTAAGGATAGGTCAGGTCAAGACACTCAAAATCGCCGATATTGACTGGCAAAAGCATCTTATCAGGTTTTCGTCGAGTAAAAAGGGCCACGACCTATGCTTTCCTCTTACCCATGATGTGGCAGAGGCACTGCTATCCTATTTCCGTGATACCAGAGGCGATTCCACTTTCCCCGAAGTATTCCTCACTGTCCGTGGCACCCCGCGTCCATTGGGCGAGAATAATCATTTCTACTCTTGCCTTATAAAGTATTACCGGCAGGCAGGGATCGATTCAAAGGTAAAAGGTTCCCACGCAATACGCCATGCTTTTGCAACACGCCTTATGGAGAAGGATGTCCCTATCAAGACCATTGCCGATCTTCTCGGCCACAAGTGTATTCAGACCACGTCAATCTATACAAAGGTCGATCTGGAACACCTCCGCACTGTCGCTGTTGCCTGGCCGGAGGTGGGACAATGAACACTGCCGGTCCACTCGGTTCTTTCATTAAGCAGCATCTTGAGCTGAGAAGATCTCTCGGTTTTATTCTCCACAATGCAGAATATGCGCTTGCTGATTTTGACCGCTATCTCGCACGATCTTTCCCCAATACTAAAGCGGTAACGAGAACCATGATAACGGGATATCTCCAGACACTCTCTTGCCTGGATGTGACCACCCTCCATGACCGGATTATACATTTACGACAGTTCTGCCGTTTTCTGTTTCAGCTTGACCCGGAGAATTACATTCCCGAAAGGAACCTCGTGCCTCCGGCGCATCCCACTAGGCATCCTCATATCTACACCGAAGAGGAGACAAAAAAGGTGATTGGAGCGGCATTGACTCTGCCCCCTCCAGACTCACTTCGACCTGATACCTATGCCACTTTATTGTCTCTTCTCTGGGTGTCGGGCATCCGTATTGGTGAGGCCCTACGGCTGAATCTGGAAGACGTTGATGCAGAAAGAGGAGTTCTTCATATCCGACAGAGCAAATTTTACAAGTCGAGGCTCGTTCCCCTATCCTCTTCATCAATCTTGGCTCTTGAGGAATACCGCGAACGACGGTCAACTTATGGGCATGATGAAAGATCGGAAGCATCCTTTTTCGTAAATGAGAGAGGGAAAAGATGCAATTATTCCACTGTGCGTTCTACTTTCCGTTTTCTCTCGCGGCAACTAGGCCTCAAGACCATACAGGGGCGCGATCCTAGGCTCCACGACTTTCGTCATACCTTTGCAACAAGATATCTGAACCGCATCTATCATGCCGGAAAGAACCCAGGTGCGGCCTTGCCACTGCTTGCAACCTATCTGGGGCACGCGAATATCACCAATACCCAGACATATCTCCATCCGTCATTCTCTCTTCTTGAGAAGTCCGGTCAGAGCTTCCATGGGTATGCGAGAGGGGGTGCGCATGAAGGAAAATAATCACTTATTGCAGTACGTGCAGAGATTCTTTCAAGATTATCTGCGTGTACACCGGGGTATGAGTACCAATACCATCATTACTTATCGCGATGCAATAAAACTGTTTTTGCTTTTCCTGACTACCTATACGGGAAGGAAAGCCGCAAAGCTTTCTCTCGATCACTTGCATGCGGATGCCGTGCTTGCCTTTCTCGGGGATATTGAAACAAAGGGTAACAGTGTCACGACACGAAACCTCCGCCTCAGTGCATTACGCACTTTTTTTGGCTACCTTATCACCCAGGACACGCTCCGTGCCGGTCAGTACCAACGGGTGATCGCAATCCCTCTCAAACACGCATCCCAGCCCCTCATGGACTACCTCAATGTGAACGAGGTGAAGGCGATACTGCAATCGATTGATCAGGCAACATTAACGGGTAGAAGAGATTATGTCCTGATCAGTCTACTTTACAACACTGGGACACGAGTTCAGGAAATATGCGATCTACGGGGAGAAGATGTTTTGGAATCACCTCCTTCGGTGATCGTAACAGGAAAGGGCCGGAAGACACGACAAGTCCCCCTTTGGCCGGAAACGGCCACTATCCTGCGGCAATATATGACAGAACGCGATCCGCGGGAGCGGGTCTTTCAAAATGCGAGGGGTATGCCGCTTACCCGTTTCGGCATTCATCACATTATCCGGGTTAGAATCAGAGCGGCGACCACCGTATGTCCAGGGTTGGAAAAAAAGAAAGTGAGCCCCCACACGTTTCGTCACACTACAGCAATGCACCTTCTTCAATCAGGGGTGGACCTCACTGTAATCAAGAGCTGGCTGGGCCATGTAAATATCTCAACCACTCACGGATACATAGAAATTGATCTTCAAATGAAGCAAAATGCATTGGCCCACTGTTCGTCTGTGAACGAGGGAAAGCTCAAGAAGATGATTCGCAAAAATAACGATCTTATCTGTTGGCTTGATTCATTATAAATACAACCGTTATGTGGAGTAAACTCCGCCTGAATAGGTGTTACAAAAGCACTGGAGCGCTTACTCCACATAACGGGCAGCTCAACATAAAATCTGTTATGTGGAGCTCAACATAACAGATTGTCTGGAACCAGGATTTCGGTAACGCCGCCAAAGTATTCGAAGGCCCTCACATGGGCGCCGATCCATGACTGCAGATTTTGTGACTCGACCGCCTCGGCATAGGTATAGCTGCTCGCCCCAAGGACAACCACGAAGATCTCCGCCTTCGTAATCTCACCAGTAACGGGGTTTACAACCGGTATCCCCTTGCCGGCGAAGTCTATGAACATCTTCTCGCCGGCTCGGTACTCCTGCCGCAGACTTAGGTCCAGCGTCTTTTGCCAACGTCTAAAATGCTCGCAAAACTGGCTGTATTGATATCCGTCGGGATACTTCTCCTTATACTCCTCCCAAAGCAGTTGCAGGGTGACACCTTTTTTCCGAAGTTCCTGGTGGATTTCCACCATCGGCGGCAGAGGACGGTCTGCTGTTCTCTGGTGCCTCGCTGTTGGAAACAGAAGTGCTTCGAGGGATGCTTCATCGAGCTCATCGGGCAAGGGCCACTCAAGTCCGGCGTCCGCAGCTCTTCGGACATAGTCAACTACCGTGCTCGGCGATACCGAGCATACCCTTGCTATCGGTTTCTTTCCGAGCTTTAGTTCATGAAACAGCCTTAGAATTTCTTTTATTTTTCGCATGGATAATCTCTCCTTTGCCATCGTTCCTCCTTGATTCGTTGCTCAAGAAAGAACAATGACGCATTTAAACTTGGATTATCCAGCTTCGCTCCTGCTTTTCGTCAGAAGGTTTTGCCGATCTGTTCCGGTCTATACCGAACCCCTGTTCCGCTTCCCTCCAAAAAGGGTTTGGGTTCAGCCCGGAATAGGGGTTCGGTTCGCTCCGGAATCAGGGTTCGGAATCATCC
>PLXX01000144.1 GCA_003153275.1 Nitrospiraceae bacterium
AAAACCCGTTGCACGGTCATGTGCGATACGGATTCAGCAAAGTTAAGTTCTACAGCCTTATCGGCAAGGAGCCTTACAGTCCAGCGTCTATGTCCCTCAGGAACATCTGAACAAGCCATGGCGATCAGTCTTGCCTCAAATGCTCCATCAAACGTAACTTCGCGTGGCGGCTTTTCCCTTGGCCTGCGGTCAAGTGCAACTTCGAGGCCTTCTTCTACAAAACGCTTCTTAAGGTGTTCAATCGTTCGGCAACTCACCCCAAGCGCTGCTGCCGTATCGGCAACGCTCCACGAAGAACCATCGGCACCTGCGTCAGAGAGTAACAAGCCGCGGGCGTGGATAAACCGTCTGGCGTGGGTCTTTCCACTCGGCCGCAGGGTTCCACGGGTTTACCCGTGGGTGAATGCGTCCTGGAGCGAAGCGAAGGCCTACCGGCGAAGCCGGTCAAGCGAAGCTTGCACTCCGTTAAAGTGCCACGGGCTTGCCCGTGGGTATCTACGTCTGGTTAAATCCTCAAGTTCTTTGCGCTCCTGCTCGGAAAGTGTTACTCGGTATCTTGGCGACATAGTGGACTCCTCGAATGAGTTGCCACTAATATGACATATATTGTAATAAAACGAAAAATTAAATGTTACATGATACTAGATTCACATGAATAATTCAATTACCCGATTATATCGAAACCTTTCACTTCCCCCCAGTTGTAACCTTCTGCCCGTTTTCATCGTCTAGTCAGTATAGAAAGATGATGAACTTATCATCGGACATCTGCCCAGTGTGCATATTCTTGGCAATTTGGAAGAGGAGGATTTATGAGAAAAGTTTCAGTCAGTCTGCTTTTTGGGATTTTGTTCTTGGCCTTTGTATCAAGCAGTTCTTATGCCGACCTGCACGACAG
Organism: Nitrospiraceae bacterium; assembly: GCA_003153275.1. GTDB lineage: Bacteria > Nitrospirota > Thermodesulfovibrionia > Thermodesulfovibrionales > UBA6898 > PALSA-1316. The sequence continues at coordinate 899 of PLXX01000144.1, forward strand.
TAAAGTCAAGATCGAAAAGGGCAGGCACGAAGAGTGTAGTACCATGGTTGGAGGTATGAAACATCAGCACGCGGGGATGAGGCGGCATGGGCATTGCATCTGGAGGTCTCTCATGGGCCTCGGCCTTGATGAAAATCAGAAAGAAACTTTAAGGGAAATCAGAAGCAGAGTAATGAAGGATACCATAAGAAAGATGGCGGACCTCAGGATCTCTAGGATAGAATTAAAAGATATCCTTGGTAAAGACCCAGTCGATATAACTTCAGCTGAGACAAAACTGAAACAGATGGAAACAATGAAAACAGATATGCGCCTTACACACTTAAAAGCAATGGAAGAGGTCAAGGCAAAGCTGACTCCTGAGCAGAGAGAAAAATTCAAAAAGGATTTAAAGTGGCACGGGAGATGGCACGGCAGGTGGATATGCGACGGCAAGGGAATGACGTCAAGAGACGATAAAAGAGATGAGATGAAGCCCGAGATGGGGCGTCGGCCTCATTAAACAGTGGAAAGATCGGCCGTCTTATGTCCAGCCTTGCCGGACGCTGAACAATGCGTTAAGGTCATAAACGGGATGACGGCACCCACAGAGGTGCCAATAGATGAACGCCTTATCAAAGCAGCAGTCGCTGGCGATGATGAGGCGTTCACCGAATTGGTACGACGACATAAGAAAAAAGTGTTTCATATTGTTGCCAGATTTGCAAGAAACAATAGTGAGCTTGATGACATATGCCAGGAGATATTTATTAAGATTTATCAGAGCCTGAGAAAATATCGGGGAGATGCTCCCTTCGAGCACTGGGCATCAAAGATAGCGGTCAACTCCTGTTATGATGCACTCCGTAAGCGTCAGCGTGAAGGCAACGAAGTGCCTATGGAGGTTGCAGACCTGCCCGCGGCAGCAGCCACTTCTGAAGAAATCCGGGGTGACGATGCCTGGGATATCCTCAAGCCGGCACTGGCTAAACTCCGTCCCGAGGANNAAGGAACTTAAAAGAATCCTGGAGGATAACAACGATGACTAATCCTAAACACAGTAAGATTGACAAACTTTTTGCTGATGCACGCAAAGCCGAACATTACGATCTGACCCGGGAATATAGCTTTGAAACGCGCGTCATGACAAGGATTCGGGCGGAGCGTGGGGCGAAGATACCGTTTATTCTGTGGGCCTGGAGGCTTACTCCTTTTTTTGCCTCTATCGTCATCCTGCTCGGGATCTGGATCTCCGCATTTGAGTCTCCCCGGATAACTGATTTGAGTGCGGCTGCCGGAATCCGCAATGAAGAAATGATGCTTGTAGCATCCCTGACGGGTGAATAAATGAAACAGTGGAAAACGATAGTGAGTGTATTGTTAGTGTTTCTGTTCGGCGCATCGGCAGGCGTCCTTGTGACCCACAAAATATACCAGCAAAAAATGGAAAGAATTATCGGAGATGAACCAAGGACAATGAGGGAAGTTATTGTCCAAAGGCTGAACCACGCTCTTGATCTTGATGCAGCACAATTAGAGCAGCTCCGCACCATTGTCAAGGAAACGCGCTCGGAAATGAAGGACCTGCGCAAACAGATCAGACCCCAGATAGAAGAAGTCCTGGCGCGTTCTCAGGCTAAGATACGGGCGATATTACACCCCGATCAGCTTGAGAAGTATGAACAAATTATCTCAGAGCGCA
>PLXX01000030.1 GCA_003153275.1 Nitrospiraceae bacterium
TTAAGGTGGGCGATTTTCTGCCTGATTTCAAGATGGCAGGGCTTTCGATCACCTCGTTATCAAATGAGCTGAACAACCCGGCTGTCAAGGTTGTTGTTCTTGAAGGTGATAAGGAGATCTTTAAGGGCTGGCTTTACTCCAAGTTCCCTACAATTCATCCGTTTGAGCATCCAAAGTATGCTATGTTGCTGAAGAGCGGCATTAAGAAGTAATTGTTGTTATTGCGGCCGATGTGCGCCCTTAGCTCAGCTGGATNNTGGATAGAGCGTCGGACTACGAATCCGCAGGCCGGGGGTTCGAATCCCTCAGGGCGCGCCACTTTAAGGCGCTTTAGTTTCAGGCAGTTATGAAAGAGGTTGCAGGTCTTAAACAAGGCTTGCAGCCTCTTTTTGTGGGGTAAATGTGCAGTTGGATTCAGAGCCCCATCAAGAACATTAACGACGCCTACAAGATGAGCCGGCACAAGGTGAGCATAAATAGAGTATGAAAAGTGATAAAATAAAGGTAAAAGGAGGACGGCATGAAAAGAATACTATCTTAATTCTTGCCATGATGATAATGCTTGTATGTTCCAGCTGTTTCTGCGGATTTGATCACGATTCACACGGACATCGGGACGGTGATCGTGGGGCTATGGCAATCATGATCAAGGTGGAGGCGGAGGATACGATGGTCGGCAAGAGGTTTACCTTTAATGCCGCGAGGGCGGAAAGGGCCGTTTCCGGATGAAACTGAAATAAGGAGGTAGCAAAATGAAAAAGTTATTATTGGTATCGATATTTATTACGTTTGCAATTAGCATCCCAATGCTAACAATGGCAGGGGTAGATATAAATGCTGGAATTTCCCTGCCGCCACCGATCCTATTTGAGGCACCTTCCGAGGTTAGAGTGATGCCTGATACAGGCGGTGTATACCTTGTTGCTGATGTAGATGCAGATACGCCACTGGGCGGTCCGACAGGCAGGGATGAGCAGCAGGATCAGTCCTTAGAAAAGGGGAAACACACTGAATCTGAAAACAAATCCGATTGGAAAATAAATGTGTGGCCGGTTAAGCCCCAAGACAATGTGAAAAGCCTCCACGAAATGAAAGACGAGAATAAGCATACCCCACCTGACCGCTTCTGACCGATAGCCCTAACAGCATGAAGGGAAAAGGAGGCTCTTTTTTTCCTTCATGCTGTTATTCTTTTCTCTATTTAATACGCGGTTAAGGATCTCGAGGTGAGATGCGAAAGTCCTTCTTCGGCAAAAAAAGGAAACTACCCGGCTGTTGCCCCTTTGCGAGTTCCTGCCTCCTGCTTTCCCCAATATCTTTTTTCACCACTTCTCCAGACATGAACCTTTTGTTCCCATCGATCAATTTCGTCAAGGAATCCTGACCCAGCTCATTGCCTGCGTAAACAAACCCGGCAATGGCAACCGAACATACCAAAACAACTATAGCTCTTGATATCCTCACGTGTAAATCCTCCCCTTACTAATGAAAAATAAAATGGACAGATTACACAACGTGCGCAACATCATCGGGTCATGTGGAATAAGAGCACCTGCTTAGCCATATAACGGGCCAGGACTGACAGATCGACCCAAGGGACCATGCTATCTGGGATATAGCCGCTGCGCTGGTTTTAATCTTGTTCGTTCTTTATATCAGCTTACGATAAGCAAGGGTTTATATGAAACAGGGCAATAGATTATCGTATACACATGGAAGTATCATGACAGCGGTGCTCAAACAGGACGCAGAAGATTTTTTGGCCGGGACAGTTGCCGGAGTGATGGCCGGGTATGAAATCCGGCAGCCCCAGCAGATAATGATAAGCGCATGTGCCGGTGTTATGGAAGAAGGGGGGATCTTGATCGCCGAGGCTGGAACAGGGACCGGCAAAACCTTTGCCTATCTCATTCCTGCGATCCTTTCCGGCAAGAAAACAATCGTTTCAACCCGGACGATAAACCTTCAGGAGCAGCTCGTTACAAAGGACCTCAGCTTCCTGTCGTCTCTGCATGGATTTCAATATGCCATTGCTAAAGGGCGGGGGCACTATATCTGTCTCAGGCGGCTTCACGCATTCCGCCCTGACGATAAAGAGGAGCTTGCAGAGCGTCAGGATCTTCTTGAATGGATCGAGGAGACTGAAACAGGGGATATCGAGGACTATAATCTTCAGGGAAGGCCCTTCATATGGGGCAGAGTATGTTCTGACTCCGACGCCTGTAAGGGTAAGAAATGCTCCTACCTGAAGGACTGCTGTTACTTTACGGCGAGAAACAAATGGGAGTCAGCCCAGGTTATAGTGACAAATCACGCGCTTCTGACCGTCAATGCGATGATGGCTTATGACAAGAAAATTCTTCCTGTGGCCGACATATTGGTAGTAGACGAAGGACATTCACTTGACAGCATCATCTCCGAACAGATTGGGCTCAACCTCTCTGACAGGGGCCTTGAAAATATCCTCAACACGCTGCTCAAGGTGGATCAGAGGGGGGGATATCAAGGTCTTCTGTCCAAATCTCCATTTCTTTTTCCCGCTGTCGAAGCTCTGAAAGCCGAGATAGGTCTTTTCTGGATTCAGGCAAAGGATGTCTTAGTAAACAGAAAGATTATCAGAGGTGCGTTTGCACTCGCGGATTATTTGTCGGCTTTGTCAGACTCGATAAAAGCCGTTTTGGAGGAAATCAGGACAACTCCCCTGGGGCTTTTTACTGAAGACGAAGAGCTTGACCTCAAATCAGCAATAATCAAGCTGCGCTCAACTGCAGATGGCATGGAGATGCTTTTGGAAGAGACTGGGGGATTTGTCAGATGGTCTGAGGTGGAAGAGAAACGGACTGCTCTGAGGATGGCTCCGATATATCCCTCAGAGTTCGTCAGAAACAACATTGTTCCAGACTACAGTTCAATCATTCTGACTTCGGCAACACTGTCGGTCTCAGGAGATTTCCGACTCGTCAAGAACATTCTCGGGCTGGAGCAGTCCATGACTTTGGTTGTGCCTTCCCCCTTTGATATCAGGAGACAGGTCGATGTCATAGTGAAAAGAGGAATCGATCTTCAGCAGGACACGGGAAAAGAGATGCTCGCTGAGGTTATTGCACAGGAGTCATCGGAAGGTGGAGGAGGGACTCTCGTTCTTTTCACATCGAAAGAGGTCATGAAAAAAACGTGGGAATTGTCTTTTGAGAACCTGGCTCTGGCAGGACTGAATCCGATGGTCCAGGGCGAGTTGTCAAACAGAAGGATGCTCGAGGTGATGAGATCCTGCAGGAATGCTGTAATATTCGGCCTTGATTCATTCTGGGAGGGGGTTGACGTTAAGGGCGACGCCCTCAACTGTCTTATTATTACTAAACTGCCCTTTGAGGTCCCCACAGAGCCGATTGTTGCGGCGCGCACGGAAGAGATCATGAAAAAGGGAGGCAACGCTTTTCGTGACTATTCGCTTCCGAGGGCTGTGTTGAAGTTCAAACAGGGATTTGGCAGACTTATCCGGTCAAAAAATGACAGGGGACGCGTCATAATCTGTGACGAAAGGGTCGAGACAAAAGATTACGGCCGCAGATTCATGGAGGGTATTTTCGGATAGGATTCTTAATTTTCGAAGCAGCAATTTGCTCCTTTGAAAATAGCAGATATACACTGCAGCATAAGAAACAGCTCTATTTGAAATTTCAAATTTGTATTGAAATATCGAGCGAAATGGGGATACATTAAGCCCAATCTGTTAGTATCGAGTTGGGGATCCTGAAATTGAACTCACTTATTGTAACTATTAAAATGATAACGGCCAGGACATCGTGCACAAACGATTTTTGACACTCGAGTAGCCACAATTTGTTTTATCATGAACACCCATTATATACCAGGAGGTGTACATGAAAAAAAAAGATTCAAGAAGAACGGGCTGATGCTGTGCAACGGTTCCTTAAGGATGAAAATCCAGCAGCATTATGTTCAGCTTGTGGCAAATCAACTCGATGGCTATACAAGTGGGTGGCACGGCATAGCCCCGATGATCCCGTTTGGTGTGAAGACTTTTCGCGGCGACCACATACCAGTTCCCATCGAACTTCTGAGGAGATCGAAGATATCATGGAAATGGTGCGAGTGAGTCTGTACAATAAGGACCATTTCTGCAGCGATCAGGCCATTCAATGGGAGCTGAAGGACATGGAGGTGCAGCCGATTCCCTCACTCCGCACCATCAGTCGCATTTTATATCGCCCTGAATTGACACATCGTCGCACAGGGCGATATGAACCAAAGGGAAAAGCATATCCCATGTTGCCGATGAATCTTCCCAATCAAACCCAGCAAGTCGATCTGGTCGGTCCTTATTTCCTTGCCAGCCCGTTCAGGTTCTACAGCTTGCACTCCATTGATATTGCGATCAACCGATGCGGTAGCCCGTGCCTTCAAAAGCAGCGCAAAGCATTATAGATGCTGTCTATGCGGTTTGAGCGCATGGGCATTCCCTAAAACCTCCAAGTGGATAATGAAATGGCCTTCTTCGGTAGTCCGATTCATCCGCGGGGAATGGGGCCGCTTATCCGCCTTTGCCTGCTCTACGGAGTCGATCTCTGGTTCATACCGCCTGCTGAGCCATGGCGCAATGGAGTGGTCGAGAAATTCAACTATCACTATCGCCAGAAGTTTCTCTCCAAAGTCGCGATGACATCAGAATTTGAACTGCGGCACGCATCTCCTGCATATGAGGATACGCACAACAGCACCTATCGCTACAGCAAGATCAAGGGACAAACGCCACTCAAGGCCTTGGCTCGTAGTGGACGGCAGCTGATCTTTCCACATAGGAACAAAGCTCCCCAGTATCCTTTGGAGAAATCGGAAGAAGGTTTCTATCATCTCGTGCGTTTCATCCGAAGTGATCGCAAGTTGAACATCTTTGGAGAAATGTTCTCCGTTCCATCGGAAACTCAGTACGAATATGTTGTGGCTACTATCGATGTCAAAGAACAAACGTTGAAGCTCTTTCTTGATAATATTCAGGTTGAGGAATATAAATATCGACTGAGATAACTGTGAATATCCAGGGCATCGTTACATGAAAATCACGTAGTTTCAGAGTTGACAGTGCACGATGTCGTGGCAGGTTTTTTTGTACACGATGTCCTGGCAGTTATCAATTAAATATGATAGTAGCCGTATCCTGCAGATCTGTTGCCGTCTTGATCAAATACATTAGTGTTATTTCAGAAAAGCAGTCGCGAGGTACCGGGTACCTCACGACAAGTATTAGCACGTATAGGAATTGCTGGCTAAACCGAAGTTCCCCTCTAGCCTCGTA
>PLXX01000003.1 GCA_003153275.1 Nitrospiraceae bacterium
GGTTATTACTATTCGCCCTACAACAACTGTCGGGCATCCTGAAGTTTTACGTTCCACGTAAAAGCACCGTGGATTCGGCAACCGGTAAGATTTGCCTTTGCAAAGTTTGACGCAACCAAACGGGTCCCCATAAGTTTGGCACCGCATAAGTTTGCCCCTTGCAGGTCGGCTGCACTCAGGTCAGCTATACCAAAATCAGCTTCGCTCAGGTTGGCCCCATTCAGGTTTGCACCCCGAAGATCTGCATTGCAGAGCCTGGCTCCCGTGAGATTCGCCTCTTCAAGGTTTGCCTTGTAAAGGATTGAGTCGCCCAATTTGGCTCCCCTCAGGTTAGCTCCGCGCAAATCAGCACTGCCGAGCTCAGCACCGGAGAGATTCGCCCCACTGAGGTTCGCCCTGGTGAGTTGCGCCATGAAAAAATTCTTGCCTTGGAGGTCCGCTCCGGCGAGACTTGCCCTGATAAGGTTTGCCCCGGAGAAGTTTGTTTCATTGAGGTTTCGTATTTCCTTTTCCATTATCGTTCCTTCCTTCCTTTCTGTCTGGACTGCTCAGATCTTTGAACGTATAAAAAATAGATTGAGCAGATCACCTGCAGTATCGTACTGATAACGTCTTAGGCCCTTTCCTAATTAATAAAGTATCACCTTTTGCATTCAATGTCAAGTTGTAGCTTTAGCTATATCTTTAGTTGTAGCTTTAGACTTGTCGAGCCAAAGTAGAAATTTTCTAAATGGGTGTCCGGTATTCATGAGGCAAGCTTACTGACGGTTACGGGAATGTGAAGAAGTCATTCCGCTCGGCTCTCGGCAGGGTTGAGACTCTGAGCTGCCCGACTGCAGACACCGGTACACCAGGGTGAAATCGCCGGAAAGGATCCTGCGGATTTCAACTGATACAGTGGCAAAAAAAAAAGGCTGCAGAAAAACCTGCAACCTCTTGATTCTAAATGGTAGGCCCGCCCAGTTTCGAACCGGGGACCTCTACCGTGTCAAGGTGAATTTAAGCACCCTTGGGTTTTCAGAATCGTTCCGTTTTCCTACTCCCGCAACGGTTTTCAGGGCTTTTGAGCCCGTCGAGTTTTCTCGATTTTTCAGATCTTATCAGAGTTTAAACTGACACACCAACTGACACAGTGCCACGAATGAGGGGGCGGTATCCCGTTATCCGCCACACAGGCGGTTTAGAAGGCTTCGGATGTTTTTCAAAATATGAAAGGGAACGGCGACCTATGCATGTGACTTTTTATTCCGCTTGCAGGAAAGAAGCCGTTTACAAAACCCGAAGGGTTCTTGATGCCTACGCAATGCGAACCCCTGCATCCTCCTGGGCCACGGGGATCACGGAGGAAGGCCTGGAGTAAGAGCGGCTCTTTCCGCTACGGCGTCAAAAAACACTTCCGTGACCTGCCACCGAAACAACAAACCGCGACGGCATGCGTCGTCTTCTCTGGACGGTCAGCGGGACGGGAAAGTTCGAACCCGAGGGGGCATTCCCATTGGGAAAAAGGAGATGCAAAAGGAAAGCCTCGGATTGAACTGTTTTCAGGCAGTTCGCTCTACCGCTTACTGCTTCGCATAGACATAGTAAAGCGCCACAGCCGTGGAACTCGCGTTGTTCACCACGACGTAGTACGTTCCAGGGATTGACGCTGCGAATCCTGTCTGGTTTGCGGGAGGGGTTGCCGTCGAAGCCTTGAGATAGATGCCTTCGCCGGAGAAGTCGTTGCTGATCCTTGCCCATGCCGGTGTTCCGGCGTAAGACTCGAACCACGGCGTTCCCCACAACCCGATGTCGGAATTATAATAGACCAGCGCGTCCTGCAGGTATTGGTCGAGCATGGATGTCGGTGGCGGGGTGTCGCTCTTCGTCATCACCATAAAAAGGGCTGCGTTCTGCGATAATGAAGACGCATCCATGCTGAAAGTCGTGTACCCTGCCGGCACGGTGAACGCATAATAGTTTGATTCTCCTGGACCGATGGTGGCGTACCCGGTCTGTGACCCCGCGTTAAAGGAGAGGATGGCGTAGTAGGCGCATCCCTGCGTCAGGGGCACGGTGGGAGCTACGCACGATGAGTCGTATTCCAAGGCCGATTGGATGCCGTCAGGCTGGCACGCGACCCAGAGCGTGACGTCGGACGCGGCGCATGCAGGCGGAGAGCCTGAACCGCCGAGGGCGATGTTGGAGACCGTGACCGTTCCTCCGGAGACGGTCAGCGAGCCGTGGATCGTCGAGAATCCGGAAACCGTCGAAAAGCCGTTGTCGTATCCGCCGAGAAGCCCCGTAGTTACGTCCTTGTCCAGAAAGACGTCCTCGTAGAAATCGACCGCCTGGACCAGCAACGAGTCTCCGCTCAGCTCGTCGTCGTAGGCCGTCTGTATGCTTGAGTAGTAAACACCGGTGTTGCCGTTTTTGACCGGTTCCCAGCTTGGAGTCCCTTCGGACGCGAAAGCCAGAACCAGCGTTGCGGCGAGCAACAGGCGTGTCGTCTTCGTCTTTGTCGTCTTTGGCATGTTGAATATATGATAGCAGAAACAATGGTCTTTATTGAGAACAGTTGTAATACAGCAGGTCGCTGTTCAAGCAATGTCGAGCCCGCAAAGGAGCGTGTATTGGAACAAACTGAACGTCGGAATAATTACGGCTTAATATGAGCCGTCGTCGTATAATATCGGCATGAAAACGGCAAGCCTGACATCCGCTTCGCACCCCCGTGCGGGAGCGTGGATTGAAACCAATATCGACAAAGACGTCCGCCAGCCTGCAACGGTCGCCTACGGCATGGGAGTGGACTCTACGGCCATGCTGGTCGGACTTGACGATGCCTGGCATTTCGCTTGGGCCTGCCAGTTACAGCCAGAAGTGGAAGCAGGCGCCTCAGCACAACTACCTCAAGTCGTGGGAACCTGCCGTGATCGCATGGAAGGCGGGGAAAAAGGTCGTCAAGCTGATAGGGTTTGACGACAGCCCAAGGGACAGATGCAGGACTTATTCTGCCAATCCCAAAGACAGGCCAAAGCTTCTCGGGCACAAGAACATCAAGATGCCCCTGAGATACACTCATCTCGCGCCGTCGCATCTGGCAAAGGCCGTGGACATGCTGGACAGAACGATGGGAATGCGTACTGACACAGTGACAAAAAAAAAAGGCTACAGGAAAACCTGTAACCCTTTGATTTTAATGGTAGGCCCGCCCGGTATCGAACCGGGGACCTCTACCGTGTCAAGGTNNGGTAGCGCTCTCCCCCTGAGCTACGAGCCTGTTAACAACATCAACAGGCATTTAAAATAACACGGAGGAGGTCCCCCTTGTCAACCAGCGGCAGGTCTTTGCCCAGAGCCTGATATCGATAGTCTGCCGGCGTTGATGCCAAAACAAAGCGATTGTGTCCCGACCGCCTGTTGCCAAAGGGTGATGTGCTTTTAAGTCTTGACCGGGCAGGATACGGTTAGTTATCTGAAGAGTCTAACGTCGACCATTTGTCCCTGCTCGATTCCGTTCAGGCTGAGAGGTATGACGATGGTTCCCTCTGTTTTTACCATGGTTGTGATGAGCCCTGATTTGCTGATGACCGGTATTGCCCAGAGCCCGTCTTCCCGCTCCTCTAACTTCACCCTGACATGCTCCTCCCGCCCCTGCGTCGAGGCTATATTTTTGGAAAGCTTCGCCTTCACAACCGGCTTTGCCATTCCTGTGGAAGATAGCATTTCGTGATGTCCTGCAAGCCTGTCGAGCACCGGAAGGATTACGAGCTCAAAGCAGATGCTGACCGCTGCCGGATGACCGGGCAGACCGAATACAGGAATACCCCTGATGATGCCGCCAATGAGGGGTTTACCGGGCTTGAGGGAAACGCCGTGGAAGAGCATCCCGGGATTTCCGATGTCCGAGATGATCCCAGCGATCAGGTCTTTTGTCCCGACCGAGGTGCCTCCTGATAAGAGGACCATGTCCGAACTCTCCATCGATTCTTCGACCGCCCTCCTGATCTCGTTATAGTCGTCCCGAAAGATTCCCTGTTTCCTCGCTGTACCGCCCGCATTGGTTATCATTCCCTTCAGAAGATAAGAGTTAATGTCCCTAATCTGGCCGGAAGAAGGCTTGTTCGCTGCCGGGATGATCTCATCCCCGGTTGAAATGATCGAGACCACCGGTTTTTCATGGACCGCTATATTCGTGAGGCCGATACCGGCACACGCACCGATATCCTGGGGCCTCATTCTGTGCCCCTTCGTCAGCACGATTTCGCCCCGCCTGACATCTTCAGCCCGTTGGATGACATTTCCTCCCGGGCCGACGGGTTTCATGATCTCGAGCATTGCGGAATCAACAATCTGGACATGCTCAAACATGACGACCGCATCAGCGCCTTCGGGGAGCATTCCACCTGTCGGGATCTTCACAGCGCATCCCTTTGCCAGCATCATTGCAGGCGGCTGTCCCATAAAGACTTCTCCGGAGAGAGTAAGGTATGCCGGCATGGTGTCGGAGGCGCTGAACGTGTCGGCAGCCATTACTGCATAGCCGTCGACTGTGGAGCGTGCAAACGAAGGCAGATCTTCTCCTGATATGATGTCTTCCGAGCAGATTCTTCCGAGGGCTTCGTCGATGTCTACGACTTTTGATGGGATCTTTCTTTCGGGCAGGCCGGACATAATAAGTTCAAGGGCATTATTCCTTGTAATGATATGTTCCCTTCCAAGCATGTCTTTCATATCGGTTTATTATAAATTGTTTGGTGGTGCTAATGTTATGAGATAAAAAGGCCCCGGATTTCTCCGGGGCCTTTTGTAAAGTTCCCTAACGTAACGTCATGTCATCTTTCCTGTCACTAAAACGGAAAATTATGACACGTGTTGCAGCTTGGTCCGCTTAATGATACCCCTTGCAGCGTTGCACCATGACACACGACGTTACTGCATGCTCCGGTACCATGTGACCCGACGTATATGCCATGTTGGAGAATGTCGGTCCAGTTAGCAGGATGTACAGAAGTTGTGCCGCCGAGATGGCAGCTTGTGCAGGAAGGGCCGCTGTCAGGCACCCCAGTCAGGGCTGGGCCATGGCAAACGATATTCGAGCAGGCGGCAGTCCCGTTAGCACCAACATAGGCGGCGTGCTTCACATAAGTCAATGCCCCCCAGTCCTGTGGATGGACGGAATTCAAACCGCCGAGATGGCAGCTTGTGCAGGAAGGGCCGCTGTCAGGCACCCCGGTCAGGGCTGGGCCATGGCAAACGATATTAGCGCAGGCGGTAGTCCCGTTGGCAGCCACATAGGCGGGGTGTTTCTGATAGGCCAGGCTCCCCCAATCCAGCGGATGGACAGAGTTCACGCCGCCCAAATGACAACTGGTGCATGAAGGACCGCTTCCGGAGACGCCCGTTAACGTCGCTCCGTGACAGTAGATATTCGAACAGGCGGAGTTTCCATTACTCCTGACATATGCTGCATGCCTTATCGCAACGAGATCGTCCCAGTCGAGGGGATGTATGGTCTGGAAGTTGCCTAAATGGCACTGAGTACAGGAAACCATCGCAATTCCCCCCAGGAAATCCATCCCGTGGCACTGAGCACAGACCGTGATATCCGCCTGGGCAACGGCGGCGTGTCCCGCCGGAAGCCAGTTTGCCGGATGACCACTCGGAGAAGCTGGATCCATGGCGGCAGGAGAATTAGACGAACTGCCACAGCCAGCCAGCAAAAACAGCACAGCAAGAAGCAATAAACCTGAGACCAGAATTTTGGCTATCTGTGACATGTTATGCACCTCTCGTTGTTATGACGGCCGTGACACTTCATACAGAGCGCCGGATTGACCCTGCCGTCGATCATGTGCTGGGTAAGATAAGCCCCCCTGTGGGGGTAAGGTCTCTCCGGAGAATCCTTGTACTTGTCGCTCGGGCTGAGCCCTGACTTGGCTGCGTGACAGTCCGTACAGAAGGATTCCGTGTGGCATACATTGCAGGCCTGTTTTTTCTGAGCTGCGAAAAACTTGTGTCGCTTAACAAAATCATTTAAATGGTCCAGGGCAGCCCATTCGTTCTCGTGGCAAGTGCTGCAGACCGCTTCCCTGAGTTCCTTGATTTCAACCGGATGCACTTTTGCGATGCTATTGGTGTCAGCGCAGGCGTAAAGACCCAACAATAGAGCGAACAGCACCAATAAGACCATTATTTTTATGTTTTTCATTTTGCCCCCTTTGCCCCGCCGAAGGTTGTATCGAACCGATAGACCAGCCTCAGGAAGGTCCTGATGTCCCTGTCATAAATGGGATTGCGGGAATAATCCATATTGGCTACCATCCTGAACTTTTGGGTCACGTTGTAGCCGGCTGCCAGTGAAGCAACATATGCGCTTTTAATACCGCTTATGACACTATCGTAGTCCACATCATGGAAGTCAAGTGTCAGGTCCGCCTTTCCGAATTTTTTGAAGCCATATACCCTGAACTCATCATATCTCAATTTGTCCGTACCGCCGTTCATCCGATGCACAGAAAGACCTGCACCGCCTTTTTCCGGAACGGAATAGGTGAGATTTGCGCCGTAGTAATCAGCAGCGCCAGCCAGACTATAGCTGTAATTCTTATAGTCAGCCGAGGCAACCAGGTTTTCGTTAATTGTATACGCGACCTCCTCGCCAAGTGTACGCACTTTCTCCGAAGGGTCTAGGATGCCCGGGGTCAACTTAAAGACATCGGTGGTCGCTGATGCGAAATAGTCCTTATAGTTTATCCATGATGCATCGGAATTCAGTCTGAGATTCCCGAAAGGTCCGAGGGTAAGAAGATAGGCGTGCTCCATCCATCCGTCGGTAACAGCGTTATAAGAAGACTTGCCCGTTATAACTGCTTTCTTAAGTGGGTTCAGCCATACATCAAATCCTGCTTCCTTTCTGAAATCAGAACTCCCTTTTGTCTCCATGAGATAAGAAGCCCCCACGACTAAAGAGGCTGGGACCTGAAACGAGGCCCTTCCTCCATAAATAATATCACCTGAATCCCCTGTAGAGACGGACTCGACAGGGCTGCCCACATATCCGGACAGTCCAAAACCACGTTTCAGATCGGTCTTGGCATATATACCGTCAATCCTCTCGGTGGCAACACCTTCAAAGACGAGAAGCCTTCCTAGGTTCACTATGGCATTGTTCCTGTCGTTCTTGAAACTGAGATATGCATATTCAATGTCTGCGTCATATCTCTTCCCGTAGCTTTCATCTCTCAGGTCCCCTTTTCCCCATCCTCCGAAATGAAACGAGACCCTGTTGTCGCCTATCTTGTCCACAGCAAAATCAAGATATTCATAAACCGGGACGATATTGCTTTTGTCGGTAAGCTGTCTGGCACCGAGAAATGTATTCGACTCTCCTGTCAGTGTGAGTGCCCAAGAGGCAAGCGGCGACGACAAAAGTAGAATAAATGCGATAAGAAACGCTGCCATTCGTATTGGTGGCGAACTGCTCTTTGTTCCAGACAGCAAGCTATTGGTCTTCAAATGCATCCTCCTTATCAATATGTTTCACGTTAATTGCTCCCTCAAAATGACAGAGCGGGATCTGCTGTTTGCGCCATCTATTATTTGTGATGGACCTGCTCCAAAATTATACATGAAAAAGGGAGATACTTTCAAAAGAAAAACATGTCTATTAAGAAATACTGCAGATTGGTGACAAATACTTACTTTATGTACGGAAATCCAATTGCCTAAAATAGGGCAGGAAGTTACCCTAGGACAAAATACATGGGGGCAGTTGGCCCCCATGTCCATATCCCAATCCTGTGGTCCTGTTATTTAGGAGCTTGCATTGAAGGATGGCCCGGAGGAAGTTGGATATTCCCCTGACCAGGCGGTACTATCGGCGGCAGTTTGGCAACAGCAGCCTTGTTAACTTCAATCTTATAGTCCTTTTTAACGCTCTCCAAGAGCTTATCAATAGCCTTTTTTCGTCTCTCTGCTTTCATCACCTGTGCGACCTCGCCCTTCACCTCGCCGAAACCGGCGACCTTACCCTTGATCTCTGTAACTTTTAGGATATGTATGCCGTCTGGCATAGTCACAGGGCTGCTTACCTCTCCCTTCCTGAGTCTGAGGATCTCTTGCACTAGCTGAGGGGCTAACTTGGTGTTCTTGTCAATAAAGCCAATGTCCCCTCCGGACTTGGCAGTGGCCTTGTCCACAGACACGTCGGCGGCGAGCTTTGTAAAATCAACTCCGGTCTTCAGCCTGTCCAACGCCTTCCGGGCATCCTCTGGGCTCTTCACAACTATCTGGCTGACTTTTACCTGGTCCCTGGTGGTGAAATCGTCCCTACGTGAGAGATAATAATCCTTCATGGCCTTCTCAGTGATCTCCGAGTTATCTTCTCCCACTTTCTTGAGGAGATAGCCGACAAGTGCATTCTTCCTTGCTTCCTCAAGCCTCATCTGAACTTCCTTGTTCTGATCTAGACCCCTCTTTTTAGCCTCAAGGTAAAGAGACTCCCTCCTGGCCATTTCATCGACAAACCGGGCTGTACCATCAGGACCCTGAAAGGTTTGTTTTGATATGATCGGGAGAACTTCCATGGCAACCAACACTTCTTCTTTGGTGAGCGTAACATTGCCCACCTTCGCAACAGATTCACCCGTGACGCCCACTCCTGCTCCTCCACCCTTGGAACAGGACACGGCTAAGATAAAGATACCTATAAGCAACAACGTTTTTTTCATCTTGCACACACACTCTCTTTCATGAAATTTTATCTTTTAATATAGCATAACTGCGGGCGGAAATTGAACAAACGTAGGGGCCGAAAGAAGAAGGACCGTTGTACCATGCACGAGTCAGAAACAAACTGCTGCATATGTCAAAAAAAATACCGGTGGGCCGCAAGGCCCACCGGTAAATTGGTACGGAATTATACTCTCAACTCTTTAATGAACTGTTGGATCCTTGATAGCTGTGGTTGTCTTGTCCAACACGGTTGTGGCAAATGTTGGATTGTGGATACCGTAGCTATAATCTTTACCGATGAGCTGGTAATTCCAGACAGCCTTCTTGAATTTGCTGTTTGGCCCGAATACAGGTACGAGGCCAGCAGCGTCACTAGTGATCGCTGTAAGACCACCCGAAGATATGAGAGTTCCCGCCGCGTTGTAGAAATAGAATGTGCTTCCTCCCCCTTTAGTAAGCAAAGAAGGGGTAGACGCGGTATTGTCGAAGGTCACCGTCGCAACACTTGCAACAGGAACCGCTACATGTGTGCTGCCAACATAGATGGTGCCGGCAGGTAATTGAGCCATCATAGCCGGTCCCATCGCTGCTGCAAGCTGTGCAAACTGGTTCTGTACATTTGCTACCACTCCCTGACCGGTTACCTTGTCACCGGTACCAGTACCATGACAATTGGCGCAGAGGTCAGGCCTGTCGCCATCATTGATATAGAACTGGTGTCCGCTTCCAGCAGGCGCACCGTGTGAAAGATGCATAGCCGGGTTGAGGGTCATATGACACCCGACGCAGGAGTCTTTCACGTTCGCATGCTTCGACAGCATGGGAAGAGTACCTGCCATGAAGAAGGCATCGCGGCCCAAGAGCACCTCAGCCTGAGTATTGTCATGAGGCGTGTCTAAGTACGTCTTGGCGACAGCATCCTCGTCCTCATGCAGGAAGGTCGGTCCGGACTGTACTGAACCTGTGAGACACACACCGTTTGGACCCGGAGCATGAGCAGCGTCGCACGCCACGCCGTTTCTACTGTTGTGGCAGGCCATGCAGATAGCGCCCTTGCCCATGCCAGTTACGCCGGCACCAACTATGGTCATCGGTATTGAATCATAGAGACGCAGCTGATTCGGATTCGAATCGTCGTGAGGATCGTGACATGCGTTACAGGTCTGACTGTGTGCGTTGTCCTTGGTCCAGACGACTGTGACGTTGTCAGCCTTGACGGATAAGGGCACGTAAGCATTCTGTAACTGCCCTGATGTGGACGGCACCTGTGATTGACTCTTGTATTGCATGAGCTGTTTCGCATATGCCGCAAATCCCTCAGCAGTGTGGCATCTTGAGCATGAGGTGCTCGTCGACTGCGCATGACCGGACTGGCCGGTGATATCAAGCTGCGCTATCTTGGAATGGCCGCTGCCTGCATTTCCGGCAACCGTAGCAACGCTAAAAGTTGTAGTAGTGCCAACAGTGCTGCCTGCAGCAGTAATAGTAACGAGAGGTCCGGGCAGGCCAGGATTCTTCGAGGCGAGCCACTCTGAGTAGTTGTGATGGCCAGTCCCAGAGGCATGACATACGGCGCAATCCTCTGAGGAATAAGTGACCCTGGTGCCGCCAACTGCGCCGGAAGTGCCGCCTGCTAGACCTGAAATGTGTGCGCTGGCTGATCCGGTGTCCTGAGGGCCATGACAGTTTTCACACTGTATGTTGGACAACCTTGCAACGGCCTGTGTCGAGGCAGTGGTAAACAAGCTACCCCAGTTGCCGCTCACACGATTGGCAGGGTAGATCCAGTTGTTAGCTGCCGCAACATCATCAAAC
This sequence comes from Nitrospiraceae bacterium, assembly GCA_003153275.1. GTDB lineage: Bacteria > Nitrospirota > Thermodesulfovibrionia > Thermodesulfovibrionales > UBA6898 > PALSA-1316. Next base: position 10,534 of record PLXX01000003.1, read on the forward strand.
CCGCCGTTGGCCGCTATCTTAGACACATCATAGCCTACGGTATGGCAGGTCAGGCATGATCCGCTGTTGCCGGTGATGCCGTCTATGCCCCTTGCAAAGAATGTGGCATGCGCGGTCAATGCCCATGGAGTGAACTTATCAGGAGCTGTAAGGCCGTTGACCACAACGTTATTTGAATGACATGTTGTACATGCGGAATCAGGTACGACAACAGGCCAGTTCTTATATGTGGCACTCGTTGCTCCGGCAGGCCAATATGCCGTAACAGTCGTGTCATACCACATGCCGGACTTATCCGCGTCATCCGGATTGTTAAGGTTAAAGGTCTTTGTGGTGTAGGCAGCAGCTGATGAACCATTGGCTATGACACCCACATAAGTGCCGGCGTATATGACCATCGTATTTGCGCCTTCCTTTACCGTATATGCGCCTTTAACGTCAGGCACAAAGAAAGGGTTCTGTGCGGTAGCACTCGACAGAGCTGCTTTTGAGCCAGCCGGCGCTGTCAGAGTCCAGGCATAGGGGCCTGCATGTCCGCTGATAACATATACTGGCTGGAACAGAGCCACGTCTTTGACTCCAGTTGCCACGCCAGCTGCGTAGAGAGCTGCTGCGGGCATAGTTGCCGTAACGGTCCCTCCCAGTGAATCGGTTACAACCAATTTGGGAGAAATCGTGCCACGCGTGTCTGCTGTTACGGGCAGGACTCCAAAACGATTGTCATAATATGCATTGTTAACATTGTCCCAGCTACTAGCTACAAAATTGCCGTCCGCAGGGACGATTGTGCCTGCAGGGGCTGGATTACCGAGCAAATCTGTGGTAGGCATACTGTCCGAAGGAAATGTCTGATAGATGTGACCGCCTATTGTTGTCACGGTCCCGTCATATGAACCCCTGAACGTGACAGGGTCATGCATGACTGGTGTAGTCACAACTGCAGTTGTAGGGTCGGCTCCGACAACGATGCTGCCTAAACCCTGGTCAGACCCTGCAGCAGGAGGTATGATGGACCATACATACTTTGTTACCGTGCCGCCGTTTGAGCCGGGAGTAACAGTTGCCTTAAGGTTCATGGTTTTGCCGAACCCGACTTCATTACTGTCGGTCGTGACCACTACGCTTGGCTGGCCGCTGGCTGACTGAGAGAGAGTCACGACAGATACAGAGGAGCTGTTTCCGGCTGACACCACATTTGCAGCAGCGGTGGCCGTAGTGTATCCGTTCAGTGTAAAGGTAAGCGTATACGTCCCTAACGGCAGACTAAGACTGAATTTACCGGTGCTGTCAGTTGTGGCAGTATCGGCTGTTATGTTGTTGCTGACTTTTACGCCGGCGAGACCTGTTCCGCTAGGTCCGTTTACTGTCCCGGTTAAAGTTCCCGTATTCGAACCAGGTGCTCCGTTAGCTCCGTTAGCTCCTGCAGGGCCCTGTGCGCCATCGTTACCGCCGCAACCGGTCAGCGCAAATGCAACAATAATGAGAAGTGAAACTAGAATACTCAATTTCTTCCAATGCTTGCCTTTCATTAATAATCCTCCATTAAATTTTGGAATTTACTCCCTGGTTTACTTTTACTGCAGAATTTCCCCCTGAAATACCTCCTCTCAAAATATTTGACTTCATAACAGCGAACAGCGAATAAAAAAAATTAAAACTATTTTGCAAATTCAATCTTCTTTTTTGCCGTGTTATTAAAAAACATCTTTCCCATTTGCCTTCCAATCGGTGATGCCTATCGACTATTCCCNNATTCCCTTGGACACCTCCTTATTCATGTTATTAAGAAGTCTATAATTTGAGGCTATTAAGGTAATATAGTATATTTGTTTAAAATGATTTGCAAGACTTTTTTTTAATCCTTTTCTGCTACAGAATTTCACCTGAAATGCGACCTCTTAAGAAAAAATTGACTGCTGAACAGCTGACAGCGAATATGCAATAATTTGCAGTATAAAACTATCATCACGTATATAGCACTTCAGACAAAGTCATCGCGTATTTTTAAATGCAATAAAAGTGCCATATCCCCAAATTTATTATCAAACGCTGACTTATTGCAAATGTGAACTTATTCCGGGACATCATTAGGTTGACTAACCCTGTATCGGGTAAGCACTGTATGCATACCTGGGAGCGCTTTGACCTATTTTGCGTCATATCACCCACCATATCTCAGGCAGGATTCCCGCTATCAGGCACAACCTGTAACTTACTTATTTCAGGTACGGGTTCAGTGACAGGTCCTCTTTAGTGATAAGTGTAAACCAGAAGAGCCTGATCCATCAGTGATCCCTTCCGGTTTGCTTCAGTGGGATGACGGGCAAACTAGGGACGGAACCTCTTCTTCAGTTCCTTTTCGACCGATAAGGGGACCAACTGGTTGACCGATCCA
>PLXX01000086.1 GCA_003153275.1 Nitrospiraceae bacterium
GTATCCTGCGCTTAACATGATGAATAATAAGTCCCTAAAACAACAGAATACCGATGGGTGTGGCAATTTTGATACTTTGCAAGGCATTGGGAAAGAAGAGGAATGCCTATCTCTGAACACCACTACACAGCGTGACAGAGATACTTTCATACAGGAAATATTTGCAGCCATAGCAGCGGACATCGACTTTTTGAGCTCATTTTTTAGTTTCGGCCTTGACCAGGGATGGAGGAAAAAACTTGTTTCTCTTCTCGATCTGAAGGGCAGCGAACGGATTCTGGACGTATGTACGGGTACCGGGAAATTGGCCTTTTTACTTGGACGAAGGGTAAAGAAGGGAGGATCGGTCTGCGGCGTTGACTTCAGCAAAGAGATGCTGGAAGAAGCGGAGCGTAAGCTTACTCCGCAATTATCCAACGTCAGCTTTGGCCTCTCAGATGCAAAAAAGCTCGACTTTCCGGAAAGTTCTTTTGATGCGGTAACGGTGTCCTTCGGCATGAGAAACATCCCCGACACGGCATCTGCCCTTCGGCAGGCCTTCAGGGTCCTTAAACCAGGGGGACGGTTCTGCTGTCTTGAACTCACACCGCCAACAGATCCTTGGGTCAAACCTCTCTATAAGGTGTATTGCTTCAAGGTCATGCCATTTATAGCAATGAAGGTCCTCAAGACAGCGGTGCCGTATAATTATCTGCCCAGGTCGATTAAGGCATTCCCTTCTTCCGATGAATTCAAACGCACCCTGGAAAACTGCGGGTTCACCGGCGTAACCGTTCATTCGATAACCTTTGGTATCGCTACGATTTTTGAGGCCCGAAAAGCAATATGAGGGCACAATGGAAAAGGATATTCCCCGGGTCCCTGTCTTTTCTCCCTGATTCCGCTGCATTCTGATTGAACTGATGTCAAGAATCCACTACAGAAAGAGATTCTTTATGGGACTTCTCATAGCCCTCAGGATACTCATTTCATACAAGCTTGCCCCGGTCATCGGGATATTCCTCTCATCCGAAGGAAAGTCGGCCCGTCTGAAGGAACTCCATAGGAAAAATGCAGTGCTAATAAGGGAAAGTGCCCTGGAAATGAAGGGGTTAATGATCAAGGTCGGTCAGTTCCTGAGTTCAAGGAAGGACTTCCTGCCGGACGAATATATCGAAGAACTCTCGGAGCTGCAGGACCAGGTCCCGCCCCATGATTTCGTGGAGATACGGCAACGGATAATCGATGAACTCGGGGCGGCCCCTGAGGACATATTCTCCGAGTTCGACAAAGAACCCATCGCAGCGGCATCGCTCGGCCAGGTGCACAGGGCCGTACTGAAGGACGGACGGGAGGCGGCCGTCAAGGTCCAGTACCCCGGGATAGAACATATTATCGAGACGGACATCAGGATGTTCGAATTTCTCATAACCCTGCTGCGCGGCAAAATGGGCTGGATCAACCTGAGGGTGCTTCACGAGGAGTTCTCCAAAATCGTGCGAGCAGAGCTGGACTATGTCCAGGAGGGAAGAAATGCCGACAAGTTCAGGAAGAATTTCGAGACTGACGAACGTGTGGTCATCCCCCGGGTCTATTGGAAGTTTACGAGCGCTAAGGTCCTCACCCTCGAGTTTGTCAGCGGAATCAAAATAACCGAGTGTGCAGTGATCAAGGCTTCGGGAATGGACTGCAAGCTACTCGTCGGTCTCCTTGCAGAAACCTATGCGAAGATGATCTTCGTCCATGGTTTTTTTCACTGCGATCCTCATCCCGGGAATATCTTCGCTGCGGAGGGGCCTACGATTGTCTTTGTCGATTTCGGGATGGTACAGGAGATATCCGACTCCACCAGGAGGAATCTGAGACAATACGCACGCGCAGTTGTCGAATACGATGCGACCGACATAGTCGAGGCGCTCGAAAAAATGGGGTTTCTCATCGACGGCGCCGACTACGGGGCCATAGCGGACGTAACCCAGGACCTGATAGACAAGTACCGCTATAGCACTCCTGAAGAACTGAAGGCCCTCACTGTAGACGATATAGCCGAGGAGCTCAATAATATCCGGGGCGTCATCAATAACTTCCAGGTGCCTAACTATTTCATACTTCTCATGAGGACGATAGCCATGCTTAACGGTATGGCTTACCGCCTTAATCCCGATGTGAACATGATAGAGATAGCCAGACCATATATCAGGGAATTCTTATGGGGAACGAAAGAAGAAAGTATGACCCAGATTTTCACCTCACTAAAGAGAAAGTTGCTGGAACTGATCGATCTCCCTGCCCAGACCCATGCATTTCTCAAGAAGGCGAATAGAGGGGAACTCTCCTTTAAACTCGGGAAGGGAGACATGCAGGGCATGGCTAACCGGCTTACCTCCATCTCGGACGTTCTGCTCCTCGTGATCCTGACGGTAAACGCGTCTACGGCCGCACTCTTCTTTGCTTTTCTCGGGAACCAGACGCCGTCGCTGGTCGCTGCGGGCTCGGCCGTGCTCCTCAGTCTTCTATCTGTCTTCAGGTTGCTTAAAAAGTAGAGGAGTTCAGTTGACCATACGGTAAATCATGAAGATAGCCAAAGGGTCAAGATGATGAATGGCGGCCCTATAAACGGCTATACTGGCGCAGCCGCACCGACTGCAATCTGCTTTGTTCCCATAGGTGCACGGTTTCGGCGTTCCATCTGAATTGAAGCAATTGCAGACTTTACTGACCGGACATTTTTCGATGCTGTTCCACTCAGAGAATTCTCCGCTTTGCCTGAACTGACTTGCCATTTGCCCGGTTAACCCCATAATCCGCCAGTACTTTTTCCTCAGCCTCAGAAGTTCGTCCAGGATACGGTCCCGTTCGTCCAGGGTGATGGAGAGGCTGTTTTGGTCCCCGGTTATATGGGGCGTATAAAAACTGAAGCCGACGCCCTTTATGGGCATTGTGCTCAGCTCGTCAAGGAACTCCTCCAAATTGTGCTGGTTCTGCCCAGTGATCGTTGTATGAACGACTGGTTTGCGCGGAGCTTTTTTGAGGTTTGTTACGGAGCAATCATATGCCCCCTCCCCCCTTATGCTGTCGTGAACCTGCCTTGTCCCGTCGAGAGACAGGACCCATTGCGCGTCGATAGAAGAGAAGCCCTGCGTCCCGTTGGTGAAGATGAGGGGATGGTCAAAAATCCTGGAGGCCGCCTCGCACATCCTGGGACGAAGCATCGGTTCTCCGCCGTAGATAATGGCTGCCGTCATTCCCCTGGCGCGCAGACCTTTCATAAAAGCAATCATGTGATCATCATCGAGTTCTGCCGGACGTTCTTCCTTCCACCAGTAGCAATGGGAACATTTAAGGTTGCAGTTGTTCGTGATATCGATGGCTGCCGTGGTCTTCGTGTCGGTAAATGCCCATTTGCAGAGAAGCCGCGCCTTTTTGTAGAGTTTCATCTTTATTGTCCGACACGACTAACGAATGAACAGTCTTCATTCACGTATATCCTGCGCGCATATGCGGCAACGATATCCCGCGCTGTTTCTTCCATTATCGAGAAGAGTTTTTCGGCAAACAGGTCCTTCACGCTTCCTGCGGGACCATGTATGGTAATTGAATTGCTCAGCAGCCTCGTCTCGACATTATAAAGATGCAGTGCGTCGCCGAGGGCCTCCTGATACATTTTTTCCTCATACGTACTTTTCACAATATCGTCGAATGGTAATGCATCATGCCAGTTACCGAGCAGATCGAAAACCATGTGGGCCAAGGAGAGCATTCTTTTTTTTCGTACCTCTGCCAAGTCATCGTAGCGCATCTCCACTGAAAAAAAAGGATTAGACAATTTTTTCATAAACTCATTATCGACCTTTACGGTCAATTCGAAAAGATTGTCCAAATCTATGTCCAGATCTGCGTCCGTCCTTTCTCTGTTATTTTCAAACACCGCCGCAGCATGTTCAATGATCAACCGGTTCTTCTCTATTTCCTTATGAACATTGGCATTTAAGAAACGCTGGAAGGGGGAAAGGAAGAGCCTGAGAGGCAGGTGCATATTTAAACGTCCGACACAGAGACTGCTGAAGTCCAGCATCATTGCCCTATCTGTTTCGTACAATACTTTGACCTTGCTCACTCTCCACCGCCTAATGGTCTTTCTTAGATTATATCAGGCTATTAAACAAGTTAATACTAAAATAATCTGGTGCCGAGATACAATCCCCTTAAGCCCGGCTGCGATTGACACTTGATTTTACCGGGACAGCAGCAACGTATATCAGCAGCTGACTAACGACCCGATATTCTTCACCAGTTCTTCGATGAGAAACATCAGGGATTCGACATCAAGATATTTGTCGGCCGTAGAGTCGAACAGGACAGTCATCCGGGCCGGAAACTCTTCTTCATCCGGCCAGTAGAGGACGGCAACCGGAACTTTCGGAAGCAAGGAAAGAACCCAAGCATGTTCTGTCGGGAACCCCTCGCACATGTGCGCACCCAGTCGCACAAGCACTGCCACGACCTTCTCAAAATCCTTCTGGAAAAGTTCACGAAGCGGCTCTTCACATTCCCGCACAAAGGAGGAGTGCTTTACCATCCCGGCCTTCAGCTCACGATATGAAACCCAACGGCCGGTCAGATCTTCCTTCCCGGCCGTCCTGATATAATGCAGGATCAGTATCCTGATCCACGCGGTCGTCTTTGCCTCGGTCTTTATGCCCCCATCGGGCGACACAAAAAATTCTCTGCCGAAGCAGGAGAGCCTCAGATCGCTGCCCTGCATCTCCGCGCCGATGCCGGGAGCGATGCGTGCAAGATTGAGCGTCTTTATCTCATCACACAGCTTCAGGATCAGTTCCTCGCGCCAGTCGCCCGAGACAAGAGAAGGTTTCATGATATCGATCTCTTCCGGAGAGAGAAGAAGACATTCATCGAGAGGGGTATCCCCTTTTATAACCGATATCGCAAACGGCAGGCAGGCCTTCAGACTGCATTTACCGCAGTTCTTTTTTGGGAGTTTCTTATAAAGGTCGAGGGCTTTCACGTTTGCAAAGTATTTTATCCTTTCTTGCTAAGGCAGGCAAATGCTTACGAGCACCGATGGCAAGCAGTTCATCCTGATAAGAGACGCGCTGTGGAGGCGATTATCGATAAGCTGCAATTGTGAACCTACGCATCAACTTATGCTGTTGAAAACGGAAAGAAATAAATGAGGTTAGGTCTTTGATCTTTGCATGCTTTAACTCGTTCGTTAATCCGCTGTTTATAAAATACCGCAAATTATTTTTCGTACAGTTGCGTTATAGTACCTCAGCCGTTCCTTGCTACAGTATGGGGGTGCATATTTTTTTTGGAGCCGCTTGGTGTAACACAGGTTTTCGGTATTATTCTCACGCTCGCNNTCATAAAACTCCTCAAGCATCTCTTCCCTCTTTCTGTTGATGCGCTCAAGGTCATGGATGAATTGCCTGTACTGATGCGCTGGTCCAATCTCCAGATATTCAAGCATAGGTGAGCAGAAGTAGGCATTGCAACGGTGAGGCCTCAGTTGGCGGCTGATCGTGCAGCCCTGTTCAGCGAGGAACTGGCATGGATCGGCATCAGCCACACCTTGATGGTAGGATGGCATTTCCGCATCAAGTGCTCCAAGATACACAATATCTTCATGCTCATGATAGGCATGCCGGTTGATACAGCAGACGCTCCTGCATCCAGGACAGACCGCAGCGCAAGCGCCCTGTTGGGCTGCGCCCATCGACAGGACGAGGGTTGCCACTTCCTGCGAGAGATTCTTCACCGTTTTCAGGCGGCCATCCCGCAGGGAGAAAACCGAGCTGATTCCGCTGATGATCGGGACGGCATTGCCTCCCCGGCTGTGATCGATTTTTTTGTATTGATACCGCACTAGAAAATTTTCAGTCTGGATTTCTCATTCAGAAACGGGTTGCTTTTCAGCTCCCGGCCGATTGTTGTTTCCTCGCCGTGACCACAGAGGACCCTTGTATCAGGAGGAAGTGCAATCAGCTTTTTCAGAGAAACCATGAGCTTATTGGTATTGCCTCCGGGAAGATCGGTCCGTCCTACAGACCCTTTAAATAACGTATCGCCCGTGAACAGGGTCCCGCTTCCATAAAGACTGATACAACCTGGCGTATGGCCAGGTGTATGGATGATCGCAAGCAAGAGGCTGTCGGTGGCAATTTTGTCGCCCTCTCTGACTGTCTGAAAATCAGGCGGAAAATCATCAGGAGAGAACCCCCATGATATGCAGAGTTTTTTTGTCGTTTCATAGGTCGCCTTCTCATCTTCATGCATAATTATCGGGACCCTGTACCGGTCCTGCAGGTCTCCTGCAGCACATACATGATCATAATGGGCATGGGTAAGGACAATGCCTGTCGGCTTGAAACCGTGCCTGTCAATATACTCAGCAACCCGTTCGTGATCATCTCCGGGATCGATTATGAGTGCGTCAGGACTCTGTCCATCCGAGACAATATAACAGTTCGCCTCAAGCTGACCTACAACTATATTTTTGACATTCATGGTACCCCCTGTCATGAGCGCAGGCCGACACGATAACAGGCCGGCGAAGATGAATAACATAATGCTGAAGGCCTTCAGCATTAGTTCAATTATACCCCATTGGGCCGTTCGCCACACAATGTTGGGACTAGGCAACTTGTCACCTGTCGGTTCCAAAGTGGACAATTAAGGTTACGTGCAGTACTGATGACTATTTTAATGAAGGTGTTGTCCAGTTGAACAGCGCCCTTAGAATTTCGCAGAATGAATGTTCTAAGCGCAGGCAGGCCTTGCTGTACCAGGGCTATCCAAAGGACGAGTTAGAGTATAGCACGGCAAGCAGACCTCTGCAAATCAGCATATGCAGGTCAAGCTAGTCTTGACTTTATTGCGTTTTTGAGTACTGATAAGTCCGATGATTTTACAATATAGGCATCTGCACACCATATCTTAAAATCATCTCTGCAGTCATAAGCAGTCAGCATAATTACCGGCACCGTCGGGTTAACTTGTTTCATTTGCCTCAACAGGTCGATTCCTTCATCGGCATATGACATATTGATATCAAGCGTAACGAGGTCGGGGAACTCTTTCTGGAACAGCTCCATCCCGTTAGTCCCGGTCGTTGCTGTCACGACATTGTATCCGTCGCCCTCAAGCTCTTCTTTATAAAGCCTGCACAGGTTGTTATCATCATCAACAACCAGGACTTTCATTCGATCAAGCCCTCCTTTTTTGCTTTGTCTCTTCAGTCTTAGGACCGTCTTTAATCGACGCTTTGTCGGTTATGGGCTCCACTGCCGGGATCTTGGCTGGATCCTCAAACAGGAGGTTGGGATTGATTCTGGCGCCATGCCAGCGGACACCAAAGAACAGATGTGGCCCGGTGGAACGGCCCGTCGTCCCTGATTTACCTATAACGTTGCCCTTTTCGACCTTCTGACCCGCCTTAACGTTTATCTCTGAGAGATGGAAATACATGGTGATAAGGCCATCTCCGTGATCTATGTATACAGCATTGCCCGGGAAAAATTGGTCCTCGGCAGCAACCACCGTTCCGTCTGCGACAGAGGCAACCGGCGTGCCAGCCGGCACAGCATAGTCGGCACCCGTGTGCGGTTGCGCAGCCGGTTTGCCGTTAAATATCGACTTCACACCAAAGTCTTTGCCTTCGGGAAAAGGGCTTGTCGGCTTTCCAAGAGGCAGCGTGAACTCCGCAGCTCCCTCCTTTCGCGTCCAGACCTTGTTCAGCATTTTCCGCTCAAGCCCGCTCCGCATAAGATCCTTCCGCGAAGGGTTTGCTTGCGGAATATCGCCCAGTTCTACCTCACGTGTACCGTAAGGAAAGGGCTCAACGGCGATGTAAACTGACTCGCTGCCCTTATATCCCCACCGTGTGATCTTGATGCGACCCGGCTTATGAAGCAGGTCAATCGGATAATAGCAGGTCTCATGCAATGCCAGCCAGGAGCGACCGTTCATGGCGCAGCGTTTAGTGGCTGGTTCCGACCAGCGAACGAGTGTGCCCGGATCTGCCGAGATCGTGATTCTATCTGGTTGTGCGGCCATAGCTGGAGAGCAAAGGGAACTGATTAGCAATAATGCTATAGTCAGAGGATACCATCGAGAAATATTAGGAATTGCAATCACGCTCATGGCATGATCGCAAAATCTCCGCAACAACCGGGGCATGATATAACCTTTCATGAACATAACATTTTCTTCCTTCGCATTCTGGTCTTTTTCCGCGTTCACTCAAATGCTTTATTAAACGATATCTTCACTCTCACTGTAGTGTTGAGACAGTTTACCTAATGGCAGTAAGCACCCTACTGAACTTCACCTGCGGGCATGGACTCCAGCCTGCTGATGAGACCTTTCACTGTCTTCTTCTCGATCTGGACGCCTTTTTCGTCTGCCATCTTCTCAACTTCCTTCAGGTAATGCAGCAGTGCGGTCATCACCGCAACCGCCTCTAAATTTGTTAATTTTAAATCCATCGCTTTCCCTCCTCTCTTTGTAATATCAGTTCTAGATGAAGGTACTTAGACAGTGGCTATTTGAAGGGTGCTTCAGCTTCTTCAAAGCCTTATTCTCAATCTGCCTGATACTTTCGCGTGTTAACTCAAAATCCTGCCCAAGCTCCTCAAGTGTCCTGATTGGTTCCTCCCCAATTCCAAAGCGCCGCCTAATGATGAGCGCCTCGTTAGGATCCAGAGTCTCCAAAGCAATCTCTATATGCCTCTTAAGATCTTTGCTGAGGACGGTCTCCAACGGCGACAGAGAATGTTTGTCCTCGATAAGGTCTCCAAGATGGCTGGCTTCATCCCCTATCGGTGTCTCAAGCGAGATTGGCTCATTTGATATCCTCATTATCTTATTTATTTTTTCCAATGGCAGATTGATCTTCTTTGAGATTTCCTCTGGCATTGGTTCGCATCCCTGCTCCTGCACATGCTCCCTCATGACCTGGTTAACCAACGCAACTGTCTCATGCAAATTAACCGGGATTCTAATAGTCCTCGACATATCGGTCAATGCCCTTATAATCGTCTGCCTCACCCACCAGGTTGCATAGGTGCTGAATTTATAGCCCCGTTGATATTCAAACTTTTCAACTGCCTTAATCAGGCCAATACTCCCTTCCTGTATCAAGTCTGAAAAACTGAGCCCCTTGCCCATGTACCGTTTTGCAATACTGACGGCTAGTCTGAGATTTGCCTCTACCATGAGCTGTTTTGCGCGGCAAGTATCCTCCCTGTGACTGATGAATTCATTCACCAACTGCTTCAGGGCCGGAAGCCTGAGCCCGAGTCTTTTTTCGTATTCGTCAAGTGACTGCTGGTGGATCAAAAAAGTCCGGCAGAGCTGCTCACGTTGAGTCAGCTTTTCTTTTCTTGAAAGCGATTTCAGCAGTAGCTGATTAAGTCCTGATTTTCTGTCACTGGTATCTATACCTATAGTTTTAAGCCGTTTACTGGCTGCAGCCGTCTCTTTTTCATACTCTTCCATGATGGTAATCGCCGCAGCCAGATCCTCAAAAAAGCTGTTGATGAAGCCTTCCTTGAGACGCAAACTGCATATCAGGACTATGATCTGTGCATGAAGGTCTGGTGAGACCGGCTGTTTCCTCCTCTCCCCAGATGCCGCTTTGCTGCCTTTTTTTGGATCAGCTGCCAGGGAGTGTTTCGTAGTCTTTTTTTTCAACTTCCTGATCTGCTTAATTACATTCAGAAACCGCTTTGTCTCATATAGTTCAGCCTCGTCAGAATCAATCTTGCATAGCAGAATATCGTTCATCTTCTGCTCGCCGGTCTTGATCTTTTCTTCCATGTCAAGCAGTCTGTCAAGCAGAAAAGGTACTGTAAAAACATCGGCCACAAGTCGTTCCCTGCCGGATTCTATCAGTTTGGCTGCTTCAACCTCGTCCTCCCTGCTCAGAAGAGGGGTAGTTCCTATCTCCCTGAGGTATATATTCACAGGTTCGTAGATACTATCTAAAGTCGGCTTTTTGACAATATTGTCCAGGTCATCATCCTCTTTTGAATCCTTCCACCTCACTTCGCTCTCCGGGGTGCCCTCCCCGGAAAATTCAAGTTCAGCGTTATCTACAAGCTCCTCACTTAATTCAATGGTTTCCAGAATTTTACCCATTCTATACCTCTTTCAATTTGCTTTTCCTGAAAAAAGTCGGCCGCTTCGAAAAACGATCACTCAAATCGGGATCACACATTGAACTATAAGGAAATCTGATGGGGAAGACTATCAGCAAAGGTCTTCTATTCGTGTACGTGTTGTTGCCGGTTGCTGTAGGTGTTTGTCCCGCAATTTGTCAGTAAAAAGTAAGCCTCATTATCCTCAGAAGGGTTAGGGGCATATTGTCTATCAAATCCATTCACCGGTTTCGTGGGGTTTTCGATTTTAGCCATCGACCCAAAGACACTAGAATCGAGGAATAATAAAAACTTCTGATATATCAGGAAACTCCTGATATATCAGAAGACAACACCTGCCACATTATCGTTCCTCCATCGTGGCTTTCGCTGAAAGATCAATATTTTCAAAGTGTTAGAAAACCCTTCAGTTCAATACACATGCTGGCACAACTAATGCATTTTAAGAAGCAACCAATCAAAGAGAAAGGTAGTCTTTTGATTGAACTTCAACTGTATTTTACAGTTGCTAGTCAAAAGAGCAAAAAAAGAAGAGAAGGGGAAAAAGTATGAAAAAGGTGTATCTGATCATTTTATTGTTAGTCGTTGCTAGTGCAACCTTTAGCTTCGCAGCGGACAAGAGCTTCAAGGCAATGCTATCAGGAAACGAAAGTGTTCCTGCGGTAGAGACAATGGCAAGGGGCGACGCCACATTTACAGTCGCAAAAGACGAGAAAGCGCTAAGTTACTATGTAACAGTCTCTGATATTGAAAATGTAACTGCCGCACATATCCATCTAGGGAAAAAGGGGGAAAATGGTCCGCCTGTGGCTCTTATCACCAAAGAGAAAAGAGCCGGTAAGTTCAGCGGCACCCTCGCCGAAGGCACTATTACCAAAAACGAACTGATGGGACCAATGATGGGCAAATCCGTAGAGGATCTCATCAAGCAGATTGAGAAGGGGGATGCTTATCTTAATGTTCACACGGATAAGTATCCAAACGGAGAGATACGAGGGCAGATAAAATAAGACCAACTACTGGTCCCTGTAAATATTCAGGAGGGGTGGGATACGTATATCCATCCCTCCTGAATTATGGATACGTTGTAGCACGGTCTGCATTAATAATAAAACGTATGCTTCGTAAAAAGGTAAAATATTAAGCTGATAAGGAGACAGAGCATGATACGAAAGAATTATAAAGTTGCTATCCCAGCCGCACTCGCTGTTGTGATGGTGGCGTTTCTATCCTCTTTCTTTTTCGTCAATGCAAATCTTTCTATGGCGGATTCGGTCAAACAAAAACAATCGTCTGCTGTTTCCAGGACCTCTTCTGTTGAGTATACTGATGCCCAGATCAAACAGCTTCAATATGCGCTTAAGCTCACCGATAGCCAGGAAGAGTTATGGAAGAACCTTACTCAGGTGATGCGGGAAAATGCGAAAGATATGGACGCCTTTACGAAGGACAGGGCTGGAAAAGCTAAGACCATGAATGCTGTCGAACGCATGAAATTCCACAGTCAAATTACGGAAGCCCATTTAGATCAGTTGAAAAAGTTAATCCCGCCTTTCGAGGCATTCTATAACAGCATGTCGGATGAACAGAAGAAGATTACCGATACAATATTCCAGACGGGGAAATATGCAAAACACAAGAGGAAATGATCGGTAACATTATAAAACTAAAGATTGACGCCTGACCGGCGACTGGAATCGATCCGGGAATGGAGTGACTCTATGAAAACATCAACTACAGGGATATTCAACTCCGTCGTGGGAAAGATTATGACAGGGCTTGTTCTGGCCGCAATGATCGGCAGTATAAACGTAGTGCCAGCCCTCGGCAAAGATGACCATAAACGTATGGAAAAACATGACAACAGAGGACGTGGGAATGACCGCAATCGCTATGTACATGGCAGGCGTGATTATCAGCCTTATGGCTATGGGAAACTAGTTTATGCTCCACCGCCTGTTATCTATGTACCGCCTCCAGAGCCGGGCATCAGTATTTTTTTGCCACCTATCTATATTCATTAAGGAAATTGCTTCACGCCGACTCGCCAGCGTCCAAGCTGAGTTGAACTGGGTGAACGCCGCTAGTAATGCCGTTTGTTATTAGTGAACGGATAGCTCACCGTGTTGCATGTCTTGTCCTGGATTCATTATCGTGAAAGTGCCGTACATATTATCAAGGTGCTGTGTATCCTTCAGTACAAAACTATTTATTCCGCTTGCTCTTGTCTTTGTCCGGGGAACCTCAATTGACTAAAGTCTCCAACTCAGCATTCCCATAACAAATATGATGGTTCGTAAGGTGTAAAAACTATCGTTATATAGGATAGAATAATACGTATGGCAGAATCACTGGATACGAATATGCATTGTCGGGAGTGTAAGGGCAGACTGTCGCTGACCTTCGGCTGAAGAGCGGTAAGTCTGCGCTGCATGGAATGCGGCAAACGGTTCAGCCTCGCTGAATATGCCGATGAGCTTGATGATAAGGTCTGGGAACATATTTCCAACCGTCCCTGCGACAGGACATAAATTTTCACCGGGCATGCGACTTTAGCATAGGGCAAGGAGATCAACAGATGAGCATTAGAGAGAATATTTATAAGGTCGTGGACCGGATTAAGCCGCAGCATATCCTGGTAAGTGTATTCGACAAAGACGGGCTTGAGGCGCTTATCAGCGGGATACGTGACGTCAATCCCTTTGTGCGCTTCTATTCGACCGGCGGGACCGGGAAGAAGATCGTCGACCTACTCGGAAGCAGTGCATCAGAAAACTATACACCGGTTGAAGAGTTCACCGGAGCGCCCGAGATGGAGGGCGGACTGGTCAAGACGCTCCACCCCAAAATCCACGCAGGACTTCTTGCAGAACGCGGCAACCCTTCTCATGAGGAGTATCTACAAAAAACGCTCTCAACACTTGGAGGATCTCCGGGAGTATATTTCGATGTCTTTGTCGGCAATCTCTACCCTTTCACCTCTGTCATTGCACAGAAAGGGACAACCCCGGAAACAGCACGCGTCAATATTGACATCGGGGGACCGGCCATGACTATGGCCTCGGCAAAAAACTGGCACAGCGTCGCGGTCCTCACCTCTCCTGGACAATACAATGGTTTTATAGAATCACTCAGGAATAACAATGGAACAATCGGACTGGAGCAGCGGTTTGCTCTTGCCTGCCAGGCTATGAAATCTATCGGAGAGTACCGTTCTGCTATCGGCAGCTATTTTGAAAAGATTGATTTTGAAAAGGACATCAAGCCGTTTTTGACCATACAGTAATTTCATTACTGACATTTTTGGAGGTATACATGCGCACGTCGTTACTATTCACCATCGCAGTAATAGTCATATTAAACACGGGTGTTTCATATGGCTTCGCCACCAAGGGACAGGATTGTTCAAAGTGCCATTCCCTGAAAAAAGAAGAGGCCGCTGATATATTGAAGGACGTCATACCGAATATCAAGATCAAAGACGTGAGAATCTCGCCGATTAAAGCAATGTGGGAAGTTGAGTTCGAGGCAGACGCCAAGAAGGCGCTGGTGTATGTCGACTTCTCGAAAAAATATATTGTCTCCGGTTCCATACTCGATATCAAGGGGAAAAAAAACCTCACCCAGGAGCGCTACGAAGACATCAACCGGATTGATGCATCAAAAATCCCGGTCAAGGACGCTCTTCTGCTCGGGAAAAAGAATGCAAAGACCAAAGTCATTGTCTTCACTGACCCTGACTGCCCTTTTTGCTCAAAACTGCACACGGAACTGAAAAAGGTGGCTGAAGAAAGGAAGGATATTGCGTTCCTCATAAAGATGTACCCGTTGCCGATGCACAAGGAGGCATTCGACAAAGCGAAGGCCATCGTCTGCGAAAAATCTCTCGCCATGCTGGAGGATGCCTTTGAGAAAAAAGCCATACCGAAATCAAAATGCAAAACATCGGTCATTGACGAGAACATCGAATTGGCGAAGAAGCTCGGCTTTAACGGGACTCCGGTCCTTGTCCTGCCAAATGGCCGGGTTTCCTCCGGCTTCAGGGACGCAGCAGCCATCAAGGAATTAATCGACAAAAAATAGCTTTATACAGCCCAGGGCAGGAGGAAGGTTAAAGGGTCAATCTCATCATCCTTTGATTTCCTCCAGTTTCCTGTTTTTTATCAGCAGTATCTGATCGGCAAGACGCTCCGCTTGCATCTGATCATGCGTCGACATTATGATCCTCATGCCGCTTTTCTTCTTATCGAGTATTATCTCCTCGATGAGTCTTGCATTCATCTCATCAATCGATGCCGTAGGCTCATCCAGGAAGAGCACTTCAGGTTCAATAACCAATGCCCGGGCAATGCCGAGTCTCTGTTTCTCGCCACTGGAGAGGCTCAGCGCACACTGGTTTCTCTTCTCTGTCAGCCGCGCAAGGCCCAGCATCGCAGAGGTCTTCTCTTCAATCTCCTGCTTCCCTGCTCCCCTTATCTTCAACCCATAGGCAATATTGTCAAATACCGTGGCATTAAATATGCCAACCTGAGGAAAGACCAGAGTCATCCGTCTCTTAAGGGAGATGGCCTCTGTGAGCCTTTTATTGCCGGAAAAGTAGGCGACCTCGCCGCAGTCCGGCTTCTCAAGCAGCGCGCATATCCGGAGAAGCGTTGATTTTCCAGATCCGTTCGGTCCCATGACCACATAAACTCCTTCCCGGTCAACCACCCAGGAGCAGTCTTCAAAGATCGTGTGGCCTGAATACGCCTTTGAAATCCGGGAAATTGAAAGCCTCATCGTTGCCGTTCAGTCCCTCCCTTTCTCCGGATCACATTCAGCGCCAGGTTGATCGCCATAGAGATAGCCAGCAGGATAATCCCTAGGGCGAGTGCAAATTCGAAGTTTCCCTTGTCGGTCTCGAGCGCTATCGTCGTGGTCATCACCCGCGTAAAACCGGCAATATTTCCGCCGACTATCAGGATTGCACCAACTTCGGCCATGACCCGACCGAAGGCAGCCATGATACCCGACATGATGCCGTACCTCGCCTCGCGTATGACCGCCATCGAAATCTGGGAAGGCGTGGCACCGAGTGTTGAGGCAGCCTGCGCGATGACCGGGTCAACGCTGACGATCGCGGAATGGCTCAAGGATGCGACAATCGGCAGGGCAAGGATCGTCTGGGCAATAATCATGGCCGACGGTGTATACAAAAGGGCCAGGAAACCGAGCGGCCCGCTCCGGGAAAGAAGGAGATAAACGAAGAGACCGACGACAACCGGTGGAAGCCCCATAAGGGTATCCAGGAGACTGACGCAAAGCCCTCGCAGGGAGAACCTTCCAAACGCCATAAGTGCAGCCAGTGGGACCCCAACCGCCGCCGCGATGAACAGGGCAGAACCCGAGACCCTCAGAGACAGCAGGATGATAGAAAGCAACTCCCTGTCCAGATGAAGAATCAGCGATAATGCCTGATTAAAGCTCACGACAACACTGTTCAAGGAGACGTCTCCATCAAATGGGCAAAAAGAGATACTTATTTCCGTGCAGTCGGACTATCCCCTGACCATCCGAAGTGTCATGGTGAATTCCAGCTGTCACCTGCGCGCCTCTATTCGTCATAAAGCGACCTGACCGCAGCATCCTGCTTTTTTATAAATTGTTGCAAATTTTCGTGAATCTTCCAAAACAGGGCGACGGCCCTTTCACCCTCAGGTGTTACACTGGTACCCCCGCCTCTTCTGCCTCCGGCGGACGTCACTACGTAAGGCCTCGGCACCTGTCGGTTCATCGAATCGATCAGCACCCATGCCCTTCTGTAGGATATCTCGAGCGCCTTGGCAGCTTTGGTAATTGATCCGTACTCCCGGATCCGCTCAAGGAGGACTACTCTCCCATACCCGAGGAATGTGCCTTTGCTGCCATCGATCCAGATATGCCCCCTCAGTGCGGGAACCAAGTTTTCAGTCTTTCCGGATTTCTTTTTTTTCGTCATGGGGCGTTATGGAATTATTCTGGTTGTTATTTTGCGTTCGGATAAAAAAGCTGATTACCCAGAGAGTCCTTGAACGAGGCAATCGCCTGTTGGCCCTCCTTTGAGATAAGCCAGTTGACAAACTCCATAGCCTCTTTGTATTTAATATGCTTGTGCTTTTCAGGATTCACCACCATAACGCCATACTGGTTAAAAAGCGTCGGGTCCCCCTCGTAAACAACAATCATCTCGAGCTTGTCCTTGTCCTTGGTGGCAAGCCAGGTGCCGCGGTCGGAAAGAGTATAGGCCCGCTTCTCATTTGCAACCCTTTGGGTCTTCTCCATGCCCTGGCCGACTTCGCGATACCACTTCCGACCCTTCGGCTCGATACCCGCTTTTTCCCAGATCAACAGTTCCTTGGCATTAGTGCCGGAGTTGTCACCGCGGGAGACAAACTGCGATGTTCTGCTGATTTTTCTGAAGGCCTCCACCGTTGACTTTATACCCTTTATTTTCGCGAAATCGTCCTTGGGGCCGATGATAACAAA
Organism: Nitrospiraceae bacterium; assembly: GCA_003153275.1. Taxonomy (GTDB): domain Bacteria; phylum Nitrospirota; class Thermodesulfovibrionia; order Thermodesulfovibrionales; family UBA6898; genus PALSA-1316. Next base: position 16,665 of record PLXX01000086.1, read on the forward strand.
ATCGTTATACATAACGTCATGCCTGTCAACAAAGAAACCCTCCTGGACCGCCCTAAGTTCCTGTTCCTTCGCATGGACAAATGCTACGTCAGCATCCCCCCGCTTGCCCATCTCAATCGCCGCACCGGTCCCGCGTGCGACAACCTTCACCTTGATGCCCGTCTTCTTTTCAAACAGAGGGAGAATATGCCCGAAGAGACCGGAATTTTCCGTGCTTGTCGTGGATGCACAGATGATCTCTGTGGCAGCATGCACACTCGTAACACAAATAATTGCCGTAAATAATACTATAGCCAGGAGTTTCATTCTCAGCATAAACCACTCCATTCGGTACTTGATAACGGAAACCAGGTCTCCGTTCTGCGAATAGCGTAATATACTAAAATGAATAACGCAAATGCAAGATTTGGAGAAGGTTCAAAAGAGTCCGGACAGTGTTTATGCCGTGATAAACAGTTGTATGAGAGAGAGGCCTATAGAGTCACCCGTTAAAGGTGACCCTGTGCGATACTGCAATACCTTCTTTAAGCTATATACGGGTTTGGACCCGGCAAAGGGATCTACCGATTTACCTGCGCGCTGCCGGTGGCTGCATTTATTCAGCAACCCTGCGGAGAATCGCCCTGAAGGTATCGTAGTCCCTGTCGCTTGCAGTCACAAACCCCGTGCAGTCCTTCCCCAGTGATTTCAGAATCACTTCATCATCCGGCTTGCTGACGTCGAGCGACAATAGCGCATTTTTGATAGTCTCGACTGTCCCGGGATCCATAGATTGGTTGCAGCAGATATTGAACTCCGGGATTTCGGCTGACAAACTGAGGATCTTCAGCCCCTGTTCCCTGAAACTCAGCGCAGCTTCTTCAGCCATGGCCCCTGCGTCGAATTCGCCGGCGAGGACCGCCTTGGCCACTTTGCCATTGTCCCCGAGAAAGGCATGACGACTAAGGTCATCGAGTTCTACTCCCGCCTCCCTGAGCGCAGCCAGCGGCATGATATGTCCTGTCGCCGAATTTTGTTTTACAAAGGCAACAGTCTTCCCTTTCAGGTCTCTGAGGGACATGAGGCCGGAGTCGGACTTCACGACGATTGCCGCCAGGTGAACGGGCTTGCCCTTTCGCAGGGTCTTCGCGATCACTCTCACTCCATATTTCTGGAACGCCTCTATATAATTTACCGGGCCCATAGCGCAGAACTGGGTAGAATTTTCACCTATGTCTTTCACCGCACTTTCCATATTGATGGCGACCTTCAGGTCGACCTTTCTCCCGAGTTTCTTACTTAGATACTGTGAAAGCGGAGTGAATTTCCGAAACATCACAGCTGGTTCCTGCAACGGGGCTACCCCCAGACGCAAGGACTGGCCGCTTTTTGCAGAGAGCCTGAACTGTTCCATCTCCGCCTTGAGCAGCGATGCGTCCTTCTGCAAGTTCCAAAGGGAAGCATTGACTCTCAGGGCCAAGTCCCTGGTTTCAACGGGAATTTCTTTAACCTCTTCGAGGCTGCCAAAGATGCTGTCCGCCCCCTTCTTCTGTTCACTCAGGGAACGTGAGATCTGGCGGCTCTTGTCGGAGACGAGTTCTGTTGCCTCAGCGATCTGGCTGCTGCTTATCGCCTGCTCACCGGTTGCCTTACTCACAGCAAACGACAGTTTTTTCATTTTGTCCGCAGCCTCGGAGATCACAGCAACACCCCGGGCCTGTTCACTCGTGGCCCTTGCGATATTAGCTACCATCTGCCGGACGCGCTCAGAAGCTACCATGACCAGTCCCGCGGCCCGGGCCTGCTCACTGGTGGAACGTTTTATGGAAAGCGTCATCTCGGTGGATTTCTGTGAACTGCCGAGCACCTTCTTTAGTGCCTCCTCGGCGTCTTTCGCCAGGATGAGGCCACCTTTAACTGCAGTGACACCCTTGTTCATCGCCCGCTCGGCATTGGCAACCTCTTGCTGTACCGCCTGAATAAGGGCAGCTATATCTCCTGCGGAATTCCCGGTCCTCTCAGAGAGTTCTTTCATTTCAGAGGCGACCACTGAGAACCCCCGGCCGTGCTCCCCGGCATGTGATGCCAATATAGCTGCGTTGAGCGACAGGAGATTTGTCTCGTCATTCACTGACTGGATGACACTCAGTATCTTCTCGATCTCCTTCGATCTGGCCATAAGAACGCTTATACATTGAGCAGTGTTCTGCACGGATGTTTCTATCTCTTTCATGCCTTCCACTGTCTTGGCTATCGAGGTCATCCCCAAATTTGAGGCATCGAACGAGACTTTTTCCGAAAGTGCTGCAGATTCACTTGCATTAGCCTCGACCTCCTTGATAGTGGCCGCTATTTCGGAGATGGCGGCGACAGTCTCGTCCGAGGCACCGGAGAGTTCCTTTGAACTGTCAGCAACCTCCTTGATAGTTGCTGACAACTCTTCAATTGAAGAGGATGTGGACTCCACGATACCGTCCAGTTCCTGAATGCTCTCATTGATATATCGTATGCTCGAAACCATCTGTTCTATTGCGGCTGAAGCGTTTCCGGCGGATGCAGCAAGGTCCTCTGTGTTGTATGCAATCTCGGTCGTGGTTATGGTCAGTTCCTCCACAGAACTCGATATATTGCTGGTCGCATCGGCCTGAGCCTCAGCCGTTTTCAACAACCTGGCGGCCTCTTTTTCGACTTCATCAACGACGTTTAATATCCTCTCGGACAACTCCCTAATCCGCAGGAGGACAGTTCCCAGGGAGAGGAAGGAATCTCTGAGGTGTGTCGTGAGCCTTCCTATTTCATCGTCCCCTTTTGCCTCCATGCTGAACGACAGGTCCCCGTCTGCGAGACTCGCCGAGGCTGCCTCCATGGCCTTTACAGGGGAGATGACCATCTTTCTGAGCATGACCCACAAGAGGATGCTGAAACCGAGGGACGCAATAATAGTAATTACAATCACTATGGTGATGAGCCCCATCGCCTTCTTGTATTCCTTTTCAATGGTGACCGAGATTTTTACCGCACCGAGTATCTGCTTTTCCAGGCCATGGCAGGAATGGCAGGAGGGATTATTCTTCATCGGCATATAAAAAGTAATACGCTTCGCATCTCTCATCAGCAGGCGCTGCTTGCCGGACTTTAATTCGGCAAGTGCTGCAGCCTCACGGACAGGCGCGTTCAGCATAAATGCCTCTCGGCCCTCGTCATCGAGGACAGTGATATTTTCGATGCCTGAGATGTGCGACATACCGGCGACAATCCTCTTGGTGATCTCCGACTTCCCATCAAGCATAGTGGTCTCTATGTTCTGGAGGATGATGTCGGCCGTCTTTTCAGTCCCAAATTCGGTGACACTGTAAAGAGTTGCCCTTTGGATCGATATGGACAGAAGTGATGCGGCGATGACTCCAACAACAAGCAGGGCGACTACAACGCTGAGCACCTTGCCTTCCAGACTTCTCTTAATCCTCATTGAAGATATCTCCGAGACATGATCGTATCATACCAATTATAAATATATCTAATCAATGAATAAAATGAGGCAATGAAATGCTGTCCCGGAGTACTGTATATTAATTAATTAGTGTGGTTAATATATACTCATCCATCAGAACCTGCAAGATTGCTAACCGGCGGTCGTCCGGCCAGGACCCCAGAGGCCGCAACCAGTTATTCAATGCCTCTTCAGTACTGCATCCACCATGCAATATCAGGATTTAGTAGCATGGATAGAGATTATCCTGGACATTGGCATCGGCATTGCTATTAAACGGCCATCAGGAAAGACACTAACAAGGAGCTATATGATTGAAGATAATGCAAAAAATTTAGGGCTTGCGAGGAACGGGCGGGAGGCTGCAGACATAAGTCGATGATACGGGAATGCTACAATACTGCAGAGGTAGGTGAGATCATCGATATTCTCGAAATCTACGACCTGCAGGACAGGTCAAGGGAAGAATGCGAAGCCAAGCTCGGGGAGGGGAGCTGGCCTACACGGCCTTATTGCTGACAAGGGAGTCCCTGTTCTTCGATTACACTGAGCAGGGATTGTTTGGACTGTATATAAACCTCGAAAAGGCAGATTCACTTCAGCCTTCAAAGGCAGCATAATAAAGGGGGCACTGATGGCAAACATATTTTCCGACATAACAAAAACAACGGGTCGCACTCCGCTCGTAAGGCTGAACAGGATTGCAGCCGGTTCAATGGCAACGGTACTCGCCAAACTTGAATCCTTCAATCCTCTTTCGAGCGTCAAGGACAGAGTGGGTGTCGCCATGATAGAGGACGCAGAAGAAAAAGGCTTGTTGAGAAAAGACTCAGTGATTATAGAGCCTACGAGCGGGAACACCGGAATCGGATTGGCCTTTGCCGCTGCAGCAAAGGGGTATCGGCTCATTCTCACGATGCCTGAGACGATGAGTATCGAGAGGCGGCGCCTACTGCTTATATTCGGGGCGGAATTGCATCTTACTCCCGGGGCTGAAGGTATCAGGGGAGCTATAAGGAAGGCCGAGGAAATTGCGGCCGCAACCCCAAACGCCTTCATGCCGCAGCAATTTTGCAACGAGGCGAACCCGGCCATTCATCGCAGGACTACGGCCGAAGAGATATGGCGGGATACCAGCGGAGAAGTTGACATCCTCGTTGCGGGAGTGGGGACCGGGGGTACGATAACCGGGGTTGCGGAATGCATCAAGGCCCGGAAGCCGGCATTTCGTGCCATAGCAGTAGAACCCGAAAAGTCACCTGTCCTTTCAGGAGGGAGTCCCGGCCCGCACCGCCTTCAGGGAATCGGTGCAGGATTTGTTCCCGATATTCTGAACAGAGATATTATTGATGAAATTATTACGGTAAGAGAGGAAAATGCCGGCGTTACCGCACAGAGGCTTGCAAGAGAGGAAGGAATTCTGGCAGGCATATCAAGCGGCGCTGCTCTGTATGCCGCACTTCAGGTCGCCCGCAGGGAGGAAAACAAAGGGAAGCTGATCGTGGTCGTTCTGCCGGATACCGGTGAGAGGTACCTATCGACCTGGCTGTTTGATACTGTCCAGTCTTAGCGTTTATTCTCCCTGGCCCTTGTTCCGAAGTACCTTTGAAAGCAGGGCAGTCGCTACAGGGAGGTGCTTCTCGGGGACGAGCAAAGGACCCAAGAGGGTCGCCTGTCCGGCTCTGGTAAGAAACCGCTCGTCGTATCGGGCATCCGGGCAACGCCTGCGCAATTCGGCAACGAGATAGTTGAAGTTCGCTGAGCGGGAGTGCTTGAGTTCGGGCCCAAGCGATTCGTAGACCAGGGTATTTTCACGTAAAACAAGGGTCGGGAAGTTTCCGGCATAGATGTTGATAAACCCTTCCCGTTCCTCGGTTATTACCTCACGAACAGTCTTTGTTGTTTTAGAGATCATCAATCCGCCGGTCAGTGCTGCAAGTCCCAGGTTAAGTGAACGTTTTTTTTCTGTCACAATGTCAGTACCGGTGACTATGCCGGTGCCGCGCAGGATAAGGTCTATGTCCGGGAGGGGAATTCCGATGCTGCCGCCTTTCCCCGCCCCACTCCCAGGGTTTAGGCGGAGTTCATGCTCCCCAAGGCTGAACATCTTCGCGATCAATCCGCGGATTTCATTCTCAATCTCGCCTGCGGTAAGGACAGCGGTTAAAAACCCTGCAGCCTGAAGCTCCGCGGCAAGCTGCACAGCCCGCTCTTCCTCAGCAAAGACAGCAACAATTACCGGGCCATGGCCAGTGACCCGAAGACGGGAGAGAGCTTCATAGACGGTCGACCTGAGGACCGAAGCCAAGGTGCCTGCAAGGGTTTCTTTGTCTTCATTCAGGCTGTGTATCGCTACAACGTTAATCATCAATATCCATGATGGAATTAATAGAAGAAAAAAGGCCGGGGTTAACGGTCTAGTCCTGTCTTTTTAAAATCCTCCAGAGGCTCGTGCGAGAGATGCCGAGGAGTTCTGCTGCCTTCGAACGGTTGTGGTCTACAAAGTCGAGGATCTTTTCTGCATATTCCCTGTTCAGTTCATCGATCGTCCTGACACGATTCGGATCAATCGTCCCGACATCGAAAAGCTTGAGCGACTGAGGCAGGCTTTCCGGGTGTATCGTCGGGGTCTTCTCAAGGATAACAGCCCGCTCAATGATATTTTCCAGTTCGCGGACATTGCCGGGGAAACCGTACGACTGCAGGATATCCATTGCCTCCTTGCTGATCCCTGAAATCTGCTTATGCTCTTTCTTCTCATACTTTGCAAGGAAGTGCTCGCAGAGCGGGACGATATCTCCCTTGCGCTCGCGAAGCGGGTGGATATAAATATCCATGACGTTCAACCGGTAAAAAAGGTCTTCCCTGAACTTCCCCTCTCTGATGAGGTTGCTGAGGTTCTGGTTTGTGGCTGCGATCAGGCGAATGTCAACCCTGATCGGCCTTGTCCCCCCGACACGGATAAACTCGTGGTCTTCGATCACCTTCAGCAGTTTAGCCTGGAGGGAAGGTGACATCTCGGCGATCTCATCGAGAAAGAGCGTCCCGGTATCTGCAACTTCTATAAGCCCTTTTTTGGAGGTAACTGCGCCGGTAAAGGCGCCCTTTTCATGGCCGAAGAGTTCGCTCGCCAAAAGCTCTTCAGAAAAAATTGCGCAGTTCAGGCCAAGAAAGGACCGGTTCTTGCGGTTGCTCGAATGGTGGATGAGTTTTGCTACTAGGCCCTTGCCGACGCCGCTCTCGCCGGTCAGCAGCACATTGCAGTCGGAATTCGTAATGCTGCCGATAACCTCAACCACTCTTTTCATCATCCTGCTCTTTGCGACAAAGGGATATTGCCTATCAAGACCGAGTGTGACCTTAAGCGCCCGGTTCTCGTGCTCTATCCTTTTCTTTCCCTTAATTTTTGTGATCTTCACGATTAGCTCATCGAGATTAAAGGGTTTGGTCACATATTCAGCAGCACCTTTCTTCATCGCTCCGACCGCTGACTCGATGCTCCCGAACCCGGTGATGATAACAACCTCCGTATCCGGCGATTTTTCCTTGACCATCGCCAGAAGACTCAGGCCGTCCATCCCCGGCATTTTGATATCGGTGATAACAATATCGAAATCCTCAGCAGCAATACGACTGGCGGCATCCGTGCCGTTGCTGACGCCGGTCACCGCATATCCCTCTTTCTCAAGGGTGTAGACAATATGCTTCAGGGTTATTGCTTCGTCTTCTGCAACCAGTATCTTCAGGCTCATATTCCTCTCGGTAGGGTCAGGATAAATGTCGTACCTTTGTTGACCCGGCTTTCGACCGTTATCTTTCCCTTGTGTTTTTCTATGATACTATACACAATCGCAAGTCCAAGTCCGGTGCCGCGCCCCTTTGTCGTGTAAAAGGGATCAAAGATCCTCGGGATATTCTCAGGTGGTATGCCGGGCCCGGTGTCCGACACCCGGCAGATCGTCTCATCACCCTTCTCCTGGACTTCGAACAGAAGTTCGCCCATGCCGTTCATTGCCTGGACCGCATTCGCAAAAAGGTTAATAAATACCTGTTCTATCATAAACCGGTCTCCCTTCAGTTCAACAACAGCGGGAGCCCTGCCCTCATATCTCACATTCCCTATCTCACCAGAGGCAACCATCTGTTGAACAATCCCATTGATGATATCCATGAGATTCAGCAGCACCAGGTCGGGCGGCTTCTGGCGCGAAAATTCCAGGAGATCGCTAACGATCCTCTTAACCCGCAGCGTCTGCGTGTAAATGTCGCTCACCGTCTCTTTAACAATCCCCGGGCAGGACTCCTGATCGCCAATCTCCTTCGAGAGTATCTGTGCAGAGAGATAGATATTGTTCAGCGGATTATTTAATTCATGGGCGACACCCGAGGCAAGCGTTCCTATCGACGCCAGCTTCCTGGTCTGGAGGAGCTCCTCATTCTTTCTCTCTATCTCCCGGTCGCGTTCTATCAAGTCATGTTCCATCCGGTTAAACGCGTCTATCAACCTGCCGACCTCGTCCTGCTCATGAGGTACCGAGAGAGACGAGAAATCGCCCTTCCCGGTCTTCTCAATCGCACCGGCTATTATCTTGAGCTGCTGAACGGCGCTGCGGCTGACAACAAAAAGAGCACTCAGACCGACGACAAGGAAGAGCGGGAACATGATGACAAAGGCCTTCTGGGTATACCCGATCACCTGTTCCACTTTATCGCGGGCCGAACTGTCCAGGTTCTTCGAAAGTACCAGGATCTCCTGGCCCTCTTTCCGAAATGTCATAATCTTCGCGTTCAGATCAATCAGCAGGGTAATGACCCTGGCACCGGGTTTGAGCCCGAAGACATTTTTTAATAGTTCCGCGTTTACCAGGGGGCTTTCGAGAAAGGTCGTCTCCACGACCGGCGCATAGAGTGCGCTCCTGCCGGATCGCTCCTTGAGGCCGTCGAGTTCATTCCTGATATGCTGGTCCAGTTGGACGATCGCTGTAAAGGTTCCGGCATATTCTTCAAGCTTGTTGTTCAGTACCTGCAGGTTGTCGGCATTCCGAATATGCCTGTTACCCCTGATAATAGTCCTGATCTGGCCGATATAATCATAGACGCTATTGAGTTCCTCTTTTTCGTGATAGAGAAGAAAGTTCTTTTCATGCCGCCGCAACTGGAGGGTCTTGCTCCTCAGGGAATCAGACAGTTCAAGGTACCGAATCTCTTTCCGGATCTCGACGAAACCTATTGATCCCGCAATCGCAAGGGCGGCAATCAGGGCCGAACTGATCAAAAAGCTAAGGATGATCTTTTTGGGGAGCGACATACTGCTCTATAGTATCACCGGGGATATAAAAATTAAAGCTGGTGCACTACCACAAGCCACCACCAAAACAACCACGAAATCGAAAGAGCGGCGAGAGAACAGCGTGTGAGCGGACTCAGCAGTTTGTTGCACCGGTGACTCGAAGGTACAATCAGTATCGGACCGAGAATGAGCGCACATGCTGTGTTGCGCCGCTTACAATAAAATTGGTGGCTGATTATTGGGGGTGCTCACCGTGTCGCAGGACCTGGTTCGGGCTTTGCTCCCGGCATCTGAGCACATTCATTGAAGATGCGGACCCTGCAGATTCTGCACCGCTCGGGATCAAGCCGCGGAACAAGGTTTCTAATTGCATCAACCTTGCCCTGAAAAATATTCTCCTCGCCGATGCTTTTTCTGCAGCCCCCCCGCTCAATCACATTCAGGACCTCGCTTTTAAGGGAGCAGACGTAGAGCTGCCTTCCGTTCATGCGGAGACGATGGGCCTCCTGGCTGAGCATCTGACAACCCGCAACGTCGATAAAGTTTATCCCGCTTCCTACAATCAATATATGAGCCTTTTCCGGGTTCTGTTTCACAATATAGTCTAGTCCCACGGCAACATGATTGGCCGCCCCGAAAAAGATTGACCCGTCAATTCTTATGACCTTCATTTGCGGGCACTCAGGAAGATCCTTTCTCTCTATATTGATAAAGCTCCTTCTCCTGGTTTCAGGATCAGGTACCAGCGTCACAAAGTGCGGATGCGACGTACGGTTGAGATAGAGCAGCAGAGAAAGAATCACCCCGACATAAATAGCAAANNATCCCGGCCATTGAGGCTATCGGCAGGTACGCGGTGAGCGGCGCAATGAGTAAAAGTATCCCGGTCAGTGTCGCCGCGGCGAAGACTGCTGCAAGCGGTGTCCTGGCCCCTGCTTCGTAGTTTACCCCTGTTCGGGTAAATGAGCCTGATGCCGCGTAACTCGAGAAAAAACTGCCGATGATATTCGAGAGTCCCTGCCCTATAAATTCCTGGTTGCTGTCGATACGCTGCTCGGACTTCGTCGAGATCGAGCGGGCAATGGAGACTGCCTCGGCCAGTCCCAGCATGGCAACCGCAAGCGCCGGCGGTGCAAGCGTGCGGAGCGATGCCGTAGTAATATCAGGATGAGAAAAAGGAGGTAGATGCGCCGGTAGTGAACCGAGAAGACGGACGCCATGCTCGCCGCCATGCAGGAGCAGGGATACACCGCTGCCGAGTGTCATGGCCAGCAGCATCCCGGGCCATCGTGGTTTTAATACCCTGAAGACGATTGCTATGGCCAGCGTTGCAAGCCCGATACCCAGCACATAAACGTTCGTCTCCGGAAGCTTCGACAGGATATCTGCCCAAACATGAATAAAGGAGTGTTGCCTCGGAGCAGATAACCCGAGAATATTACTTAACTGACTCGTGGCAATCAGGATCGATGCCCCGGCGGTAAAGCCCACAACAACTGAGTGAGAAACAAAATTCACCAGCGTTCCGAGACGCGCCACGCCAAGCCCGAACTGAAATAATCCGGCGAGGAACGTAAGCGTCAGGGCCATCTGGATATACTCTGCACTTGAGGGGGTCGACAGAGGGCTCAGCGTCGTGAAAATGACGATTGAGATAGCTGTCGTCGGTCCTGAGATGAGATGCTGCGAAGACCCGAACAATGCGGCAATGATTGAAGGAACTATGGCCGAATAAAGACCGTATTCGGGAGGCAGACCGGCAATGATCGCAAAGGCCACACCCTGGGGCAGGACAATGATTGCGCCGGTAAGGCCGGCCATAAGGTCGGCACGGACAGTGCGGCGGCTTATGGAGGACCACCACTCAAGAAAAGGAAGAAAACTTTTCAGAAAAGCACGGTTGTCCCCGACTGTAGATGACCCATCGTTTCCCTTATGCTCCAACTTTCAGCCCGGCCTTTCGTATTCCAGATTAATTGCCTCTAAAAGGCATGGTATCTCATTTTAGAGCACATAGTTTGGTCCGTCAAGAAAAAGAAATACATGTCCAGAGATTACGCACAGCAGCCTGTATCCTTGATGTTGTAACACTGTTTCATATAAGAGTAGAATAGTTTTATGAAATTCTTCAGAAAATCTGAGGAGGCCGGTGATTGCCTGGAAGATCCGGTCATAGATGAACTAAAGGCAAAGATCAACCAGTCCGGCATGCCGAAGCAGGCTGAGCAGATCGCCCTGAAGGAACTTCAGATGCTGGCAAGGATAAGTCCTTCAACCTCGGAGTTTTCAATAACCCTCAATTACATAGAATATATCTCTTCCCTTCCGTGGAACAAAAAATCAGAGGACATCCTTGATATAGACCGTGCAGAGAAAATACTGAGCGAACATCATTACGGCCTTGAGAAGATCAAGGACCGCGTGCTCGAATATCTTGCGGTCAAAAAGCTCAAACGGGACCGAAGGTCGGTGGTGCTGGTTGTCGATGACGAAGAGATAGCCCGAAAAAATCTTCAGCATATTCTGGCGCAGGAAGATTATACGGTTGTCACTGTGGCCAGCGGGGCTGAGGCCTTTGAAAAGTTGTCCCGTACTGAATTCGATGTGGTTCTGACTGACTTCAGGATGGAGAAGATTGACGGCATGGAGGTGCTCGGCAAAATCAAGGCCCGGGCCCCTCATACTGAAGTCATCATGATGACCGGCCATGCAACAATCGATACTGCGGTAGAGGCAATAAAAAAGGGTGCCTTTCACTATATCCCCAAACCCTTATTGGCTGATGATGTCAAAAATACGGTAAGACAGGCCCTGGATAAAAGAAACAGCAAGCAGGAGACAAAAGGGGCAGTACTCTGTTTTTCCGGTCCCCCAGGCACGGGAAAGACGTCTTTAGGGCGATCGATAGCACTTGCACTTGGCAGAACTTTTGCTCGTATTTCGGTTGGCGGCATTAAAGACGAGGCCGAGATCAGAGGTCACCGACGGACCTATGCCGGTGCCATGCCCGGCAGAATCATAGAGGAAATCAGGCGCACCGGATCTTCAAACCCCCTTATCATCCTGGACGAGCTGGACAAGATTGGAAGTGATTTCAAGGGTGATCCGTCCGCTGCGCTGCTGGAGGTACTCGACCCTGAGCAGAACCATAATTATACTGATCATTATGTTGATCTGCCGTTTGACCTCTCCAATGTTATGTTCATAATAACTGCAAATATTGCCGATAATATTATCGATGCGCTTCGCGACCGGATGGAGGTGATCCACTTCAGCGGATATACCGAGGCTGAAAAGGTCCAGATATCCTCTCGCTTTCTGGTGCCCCGGCAGATCATGGATAGCGGTCTGTATGCCAATCCGCCCGTTTTTACGTCAGACACACTCTATAAAATTGTCCGGGAATATACGCGGGAGGCCGGGATACGAAACCTGAACCGTGAGATCGCTGCAATATGCAGAAAAATTGCGAGGGATTTTGTCCAGCACAAGGACTGCGTCGCAGACCTGACGATAGACGCAGGCATGATAGAAAGATTTCTGGGGCCAGGAAATTACTATTTCGAGCTTGCCCAAGAGGGAAACCGGACAGGTGTCTCCACGGGGCTTGTCTGGACCGAGGTGGGAGGCGATATCATTTTTATCGAGGCGGTGATCATGAAGGGCAAGCATGATCTCATACTTACCGGCTCGCTCGGAGAGGTAATGCAGGAGTCTGCGCAAACAGCATTAAGCTATATAAGAAGCAATGCACTGAAGTTTGGTATTAAAGAGGGTTTTTTTGAGGACCACGACATACATGTCCATATTCCTGCCGGCGCGATACCAAAGGACGGGCCCTCCGCAGGCTTGGCAATAGCCATGGCTCTGCTTTCGTTACTTGCCGACAGACCCGCGCGCAGAGACGTTGCACTGACCGGTGAACTGACGCTCTCCGGCCGTGTTCTTCCTGTTGGCGGGATCAGAGAGAAAATGCTGGCAGCAAAGAGAGCGGGCGTCAGAACGGCTATACTTCCGCGTCGGAACCATGCCGATATAGACGGTCTGCCCGATGATATCACGGAAGGACTTGAGGTCATCTTTGCTGACACTATCGAAGACATTGTCGATAGCGTCCTGGCATAAAGATACTGTTGCAACAAAATTATTCCTGACAACTTCGTGAAAAGTGTTTTAGTGTCCTTCATTCTTAGTTAATCCCCCAATTCACCCCAGTATCTCATTTATCTCTTCAAATTATGTTTCGTTAGAGTTTCATAATGAAACGTTTTTAATGTCGCATCTCATTACTTAATTGAATGATATCAATATGTTATGTACTGGCATGCCTCTTGGATTATGTGTATTAAAATTGATTAAGCACATGATTTAGGGAGGCACGAAAAAGATGGAAGACAAAATATTGTTTGTAACAAAAGGAGGTGAACAGTGTGATGAGGGGTTTTCCTATGTACTGGAGCTTGCGAAGACCCTTCAGGCAGGGATTGAGGTTCTCATCATCTATCCTTCGCGGATGACAAACAGCTTCGAGGCTATTATGACGGCCGCAACCTATGCAGAGACTGGCGATTTCAAGACAGTACAGACTTCTATGCACGAGGAGCAGTCCACTTTTAAAGAACTGGTCAGGCATCACATAAGCTCGCTGATAAGCCAGACGCAGGCGACAGAGGAGCCTGAGGTAGACCTGGTCTGCCATAGCGCTGACGGCGACCTGACCGTGACTATCAAAAACCATCTGAAGAACAGGCCATATATCGATATGGTGCTGCTCAGCCCTTCACTTTCAGAAAACAAGAAAGCGTTCGATATCAAAAAACTCTTAAGAAACATTTCAAAACCGATCGTGAATATCTCACGGCCCGTGGCCGTAAAAATATAACCAACAAGCATAAGGAGAATGGACATGAAACAGGGATTAATCACAAAGTTTGACCGTCTGATGGCAGCAGTGACCTTTGCAGAAGAAGGTGAATTCGAGACCGCCCGGGCAATGATGAAAGAAGATGACCGGCCCGAAAAAAGGGCATCAAAAAAGCCTGAGATGAGAAAACAGCAACCAATACAAAAGGCCCATTAACCCAAAAATTAAACAATACCAAAATAAAATAATAACGGAGGAATGATGTCAACGTACGAACAGAAAAAAAAGAACAAACCTTACGGGATGCTGGTCCTGACCGGGATCATCTCAATCGGGATGTATGTGGGCCTGCTTGCCAACCAGGACCTGTTCAATGTGAATTTCGCGAAGGGTGGGCTCTATGCCTTTCTGCCCATCATCACGGCGTTTGCGTTTTCTTTTATCCACGGATCTTTTACCGGCAATTTCTGGACGGTCCTTGGCGTTGAAGCAGCAAGAAAAAAAAAGGAGGTCCATTAACCCATGCACGACATAGCGCAGGCAGCATCCAATTTTATCAACCTTGACTCAGCAACCCTCATCTACCTCTTTCTGGTCGGTTTTGTCGGCGGCCTTGTCAGCGGCTTCATTGGCTCAGGAGGGGCATTTGTTCTGACTCCGGGCATGATGAGCATGGGCGTACCGGCCCTTGTAGCGGTTGCAAGCAACATGTGCCATAAATTTCCAAAGGCCCTGGTCGGGGCACTCAAGAGGGCAAAGTATGGCCAGGTCGATGTGAAGCTGGGTCTTGTACTTGGCGCTTCTGCTGAGGCTGGGGTGCTCTATGGGGCACATATACAGGAACAGATCAAAAAGGCCTTCGGCGATGCCGGCTCCAATCTTTATGTCAGCGTATCTTTTGTTGTGGTCTTGGCCGTGGTCGGCATCTTCGTACTGCGCGATGCCTGGAAGACCTATAGATCAGGGAACGCCCATGCAGAGGAAAAGGCCTCAAAGCTTGCACTCTGGGTCCAGTCGATCAACATCCCCGGCACTATGGTCTATTTCAAAAGCATCAATGCCAAGGTTTCTATCCTCTTTACCATTCCGCTGGGATTTGCCACCGGCATGCTTGCTGCCACAATTGCTGTCGGCGGGTTTGTCGGCGTCCCTTCAATGATCTACGTCCTTGGCGCCCCGAGCCTTATGGCCTCTGCTACCGAGCTGGTCATAGCCTTTGTTATGGGGCTCGGAGGATCACTCAAGTATGCCATGCACGGCCTGGTTGATATCAGGCTTGCCATGGTCATCCTTGGCGGATCGCTTTTCGGCATCCAGCTGGGAGCAATCGGAACCACCTATGTTAAGCCGTTCATGATCAAGGTTGTGATGGGGCTGATCATGGTTATCGTTTTATTCAGCCGCGCACTGATGGTGCCGGTCTATATGTCTCAGCTGGGCATGATCGCCCAGATAAGCGCTGATACGACAAAACTGCTCAAGGGTGTGAGCTTCGGCATCATGATCTTCGCTTTGGCCCTCGGAGCATTCATTGTCCTTAGGGCGATGTGGCAGGGCCGCAAGGCGGAAAGACTTCAATATGCCAAAGATATAATGGCAGAGGCAGTGGCGGAGTAAGCCTGAATCATGGGCAAGTACAGGAAAATCCTTGTAGCGGTCGACGGTTCTGAAACAAGCACGTATGCGCTGAGGGAATCTTTCAATCTTGCCGTTGATGAAAAGAGTTGGATCACGGTTGTATCGGTAGTCCCATACAATCAGGGAGATCTTGATATGACCGGTGTCGGCGATCTGATCGCAGCGATGAGAAAACCGGCTGAAGACGCCCTTACATCAGCAAAGAAGATTGCTGAAGAAGAGAGGGCCCTTATCAAAACAGTGCTTGAAGAAGGTGAGACGTATGAGCGTATTCTAGATCTTGCCGATGCTGAAAACTGCGATCTTATAGTAATGGGAAGACGGGGGCTTCGGAGATTTGAACGGGCCCTCGTCGGCAGTGTGACTGCACGGGTGATCGGGTACAGCCAGAGGGATGTTCTGGTCGTACCCCTTGATACCACTATTGGCTGGAAAAAAGTCCTGGTTGCGACTGACGGGTCTAAGCATAGTGCCGTCGCTGTGGACCATGCCATAAATTTTGCAAAGTCATATGGTGGTGAACTGAAGATACTTTCGGTTGTCGACATGCCGGCAGAATTATATGGTGAGGCCCCGCAACTGGTCGAGGATCTGGTTAAAAAAGCCGCAGACTACACTGCCAAGGCAGCCCAAAGGGCTGCGGCAGCAGGGGTAAAAGCAGAGGTCTTTGTCCGAGAAACCGAGGCGTACCAGGCCATTGTCGACTTGGCATCTGAACAGAAAGTCCAGACTATCGTTCTTGGCAGCCATGGCAGAACAGGGTTAAGACGGCTTCTGATGGGAAGCGTTACCGAAAAAGTCATTGGGCATGCCCCCTGTCCCGTACTTGTTGTAAAGACATAACCCTGTTGCATTGTACAGCGTCCAGAAACACCGTGAACTACCCGCGACTGAGGTGA
>PLXX01000150.1 GCA_003153275.1 Nitrospiraceae bacterium
TGTTATTTGGTGGCGGAAGGGGGGGCGGGGGCGGTGGATTTTTTCCGGGGGGCGGGTTCTCTGGCGGCGGCTTTTCCGGGGGCGGAAGTTCCGGGGGTAGTGACTTTGGCGGCGGCGGCGGTGACTTTGGCGGCGGCGGAGCTTCAGGAGACTGGTAAATGAAAAAAACAGCAGACACTTTTTTCACTGATCAGGAAAAAAAGAGAATAGCCGATGCCACCCATCAGGCAGAATTGCGGACATCAGGCGAAATAGCGGTTATGGTGACCGCCAGCAGCGATAGCTACCGGGACGCGGAAATAATCGGCGGTATAGTATTCGGAAGCATTACTGCCTTTGCCCTTACAGAGATGTTGTTCAATGCACAGATCTGGTACTACATACCTCTGAGCATCCTTTTCTTTTTTCCGTTTCAGCTGTTGACCAGGCATCTTCCGCTTCTTAAGGCAGTCTTTATCGGCCCAGGAAGAAGACAAGAGACAGTAGCCCAACGGGCTTTGAAGGCCTACTACGAAAAGGGGCTCTATCGGACGAGGGACAACACCGGTATATTGTTTTTTATATCGATCTTGGAAAGGAAGGTCTGGATTCTTGCGGATAAGGGAATTTACTCAAAGATCGACCAAGATACTCTGAACACCTATACTGCAGCGGTGACGCAGGGGATAAAAAAAGGAGAGGCATGCGATGCCCTCTGCCGGACAATCACGGAAATCGGCCAGCTCCTCGCAGAACACTTTCCAGTCAAGTCAGATGATACAAACGAATTGCCTGATGAGGTAATGACCGCGTAGAAATAACTAAGTCTGGCACCGTATCACCCTACGATCCGTAACAATGATATTCACCTTTCTGTCATGTGGCTCGGCAGGAACCTCGGCCAAAATCTGCTCTTCATAAGCGGGCGCAATAATAGGGAACGCGTTATTGATCTCTGCCAGAAGCCGGTCATAATAACCGCCTCCGTACCCTACCCTGTTTCCCGTTTCGTCATAACAGGCGCCGGGGATGATCACGACATCAACGTCGTTCACCCTACAGAGCAGTCCGCTATTCTCCGATGGTTCCGGAATCCCCATAAAGCCAGGCAGCAGCTCATCCGTACTCATAATCTGATAAAGCGCAAGGCGGCTTTCTGCAATGACTTTGGGAAGGATGACTTTTTTCCCGGCAGCAAGTGCATGCCGGATCATCTCTATGGTATCAACTTCAGATCTGAATGAAGCGAAGAAAAAAAGGGTCGCAGCGTTTTCTATTTCATCAAGCGCAAAAAGAGCCGAATGAATTACACCGTTTTTGACTTTTCGTACTTCAGGAGGGATGCTGTCTCTTCTCAGGAGCAGTTCTTTACGAAGGGAGGCCTTATCCTGCTCCCTATTAGGCATTGAGGCTTTGTTCTATGACCGACCTGATCTGATTGATCTCATCAACTGTTTTTGGTGAGTGGCCAAACGGCGACGTACCCTTGATATCAGCTTCCATCACATCATTGTTGAATGATATCGTACCGGCAAGTTCCAAGTCACCGATCCCCTTCCTGATAAAATCGATATCTGCAGCTCCACGCACTTTGTTTGCTACCACAAACACCTTTTTGACCCCTAGGCCCTTTGCCATCTCCTGAACCACACCCGCCGTCTGAATGCTCCGCTGGCCGGGTTCCACAACGACGATAAAGGCATCCACTGAATCAGCAGTGCCTCGCGTGAGGTGTTCTATCCCAGCCTCCATGTCGACAATCACCACCTCGTCGCGTTCGACGACCAGATGCCGCAGGAGCCTTCGCAATAGAACATTCTCGGGGCAGTAACAGCCGGAGGACGCAGTCTTCGCCCTACCCATAATCATCAGGGTGATTCCATGCAGTTTATAACCCAGTTCCTCAGGAAGGTCATCAACCTTAGGATTCAGTTTGAATACACCTCCCATGCCTCCCGGTTTCGTGCCCATACGCTCTTCTACCAGCTCACCCATATCGGCGATCGGCCGGATCTTTTCCGCCTCGGCACGGGGAACGCCAAGGGCTGAAGCAAGATTTGCATCAGGATCTGCATCAACTGCTATCACTTTCCTGCCATCGGCAGCATAGAGGTGACTGAGGATAGATGAAAGTGTTGTTTTTCCGACGCCGCCTTTTCCGGTTACCGCAATCTTCATAGTGCAATTATAACACCGCGACAAGCCTCCTGTCAAAGTCTATCTAATTGATTTTTATATGATTTTCGGGTTATACTAAACACCTTATGGAAAGCAGGAAATTACTCGAAGAATCAGATCATTACCTTATGCACACCTATACCCGGTATCCCATTATTCTGAGAAAGGGACGGGGGATGAAGGTCTGGGGTGCCGACGGGAAAGAATATCTTGATTTTGTCGGGGGCGTAGCAGTCAACTGCCTCGGTCACTGCCATCCCAAAGTCGTTATCGCCATACAGAAACAGGTCCAGCGGTTGATTCATGTATCAAACTATTACCATATCGAACCACAGATCAGGCTTGCAAAAATCATGGTTGAGAACTCGTTTGCAGACAAGGTTTTCTTCTGTAATTCAGGAGCTGAGGCAATTGAGGCAGCAATAAAACTTGCCCGGAGATATAGCAGGGAGGTGCTCGGACAGAACAGGTTTGAGATCATATCCGCGCTGAACTCCTTCCATGGCAGAACCTTTGCAGCCCTGTCGGCAACCGGGCAGGAAAGATTCCACAAAGGCTTCGAACCCCTCGTACCGGGATTCAGCCATGTTGCGTTTAATGACATCGATGCCCTTGAAGCTGCCGTCACCAGGAATACCTGCGCTGTTTTACTGGAACCGATTCAGGGCGAGGGAGGAGTAAAAATTCCCGACCCTGGCTATCTGCAGGACGTAAGAAAACTGTGTGACCGGCATGGCATTCTCCTGATCCTTGATGAAGTTCAGACCGGCATCGGCAGAACCGGTAAGCTCTTTGCCTACGAACACTTCGGGGTAACACCGGACATCATGACACTTGCAAAAGGTCTGGGCGCCGGGATGCCCATCGGTGCGATGCTTGCAACAGATAAAGTAGCTGCCGGTTTCCAGCCGGGCGCGCATGCATCAACCTTCGGCGGGAATCCGCTTGTATGCGCTGCTGCAGCTACAACGCTGGACGTTATCCTGGAGGACGGTTTTATTCTCGATCAGTGCAGAAGGATGGGAAATCATTTTAGGACAACACTTGAGGATTTGAAAAAGGAATTTCCCAACCTCATCGCTGATGTCAGAACCATGGGGCTGCTTGTCGGGTTGGAGCTGACAAGAGACGGTGCATCTATTGTTAAGCACTGCATGGATCGCGGAGTTCTCATAAACTGCACAGCGGGAAATGTACTGCGTTTTATGCCGTCTCTTATCGTGACCGAGAAAGAGATCGACCATCTTATAGAGGTCCTTGAACAGGTGTTCGATAGCCTCTCGGAGAAGACCTGATGAAGAGGGACTTCCTGACAGTGTGGGATTTATCATCGCATGAGGTAGCAGGACTCTTGGAGCGGGCGATAGCAATGAAAGCTGGCAAAGACAGCAGGGCGTGTCCGATACTCGGCAAGAGCGTGGGACTTATTTTTGAAAAGCCATCGACGCGCACCCGCGTTTCCTTCGAGGTCGGTATATATCAGCTCGGCGGCCAGACCGTCTGCATGAGCCCGGCTGAACTGCAGCTCGGCCGGGGAGAAACCATCGGCGATACAGCGCAGGCGCTCTCCCGTTACCTGAACGCCATAGTCATCAGGACCTCTGCACATGAACGGCTTGATACCTTTGCTCAGACCGCGTCAATACCTGTTATCAATGGCCTGAGTGATAAACATCACCCCTGTCAGACACTGGCTGACCTGATGACCATGCAGGAGCAGAAAGGCCGCCTTAAAGGGCTGAAGGTCGCCTTTGTCGGCGATGGTAACAACGTCTGTAATTCGCTTATCGAAGCTGCCTCACGGATGGAGTTCAATCTTTCTGTCGCATGCCCTGAAGGCTTTGAGCCTGATCAGGAAATCTTCGCGAGGGCCTCAGCTGCTTCGCAGAGCAAAATTCTCGTCATGAGAAACCCGCACGAAGCAGCACAGATGGCTGATGTCATCTACACCGATGTATGGGTGAGCATGGGGCAGGAACGGAACGCTGGTGAGAAGAAAGAAAAATTCAGGGATTACCAGGTCAATAGCAGGCTTCTGTCCGGCGCGAAGTCCGATGTAGCTGTCCTGCATTGTCTTCCGGCTCACCGGGGCGAAGAGATCACGGCCGACGTTATGGATGGCCCGAACAGCTGGGTCTTTGACCAGGCAGAAAACCGGCTTCACGCACAGAAGGCGTTGCTGGAAATGATTCTCTCATAAACATGACGGAGATGATACTCCCGCAGGCAATAAAAGAAGAACACACGCCTGTCATACTGACGTATGAAATTCCAGGAGGCTAAACATCATGGATAATTCCCTCTCGGTCATTCCGCTTGGAGGCCTTGAAGAGATAGGCCTCAATATGACCGTCTTCGAATACGGCAACGATATGATTGTCATTGATGCCGGCCTGATGTTCCCGGAAGAGGGGATGCTTGGCATTGACTATGTGATACCGGACTTCACCTACATTCTCGAAAACCGGGAGAAGCTCAGAGGCATTTTCCTGACCCACGGTCATGAAGACCACACCGGCGCCCTCCCCTTCCTCCTGAAGGACTTGAGCGTGCCGGTCTATGGCACGCCACTCACTATCGGCCTTGTCAGGGAAAAACTCGTCGAACATAACCTCCAGGACACGGAACTCGTTTCAGTGAGGCCACGCGAAATTGTTACCTTGGGCGTCTTCGTTGTTGAATTTCTCCGCGTAACACACAGCATTGTGGACGGTGTCGGTTTCGGGATTACGACACCCGAGGGTCGCATTGTCCATACCGGTGATTTCAAGATAGACCCGACCCCTGTCGACGGCCAGCTGATGGACTTCCATAAATTCACGGAATATGGTGAGAAAGGCACGATCCTCCTCATGTCTGACAGCACCAATGCTGAGAAAGGCGGTTTCACTTTTTCTGAAAAAGAGGTCAGGCGAGCCTTCGAACGAATATTCTCACAGGCAGAGGGGAGAATTATCATAGCAACCTTCGCTTCAAACATCCACCGGATACAGCAGGCGATCGACGTTGCAAGCATGTTCAACAGAAAGATCATTCTTTCGGGCAGGAGCCTCATTTCGAACACACAGATAGCCCTGGATCTCGGGTATCTTAGGATCCCTGAGAATATCTGGCTGAGACTTGAGGATCTGAAGAAGCTGAACGACAATGAGGTGGTGATAATCACTACCGGGAGCCAGGGAGAGCCGATGAGCGCCCTCTCCCGCATTGCCGTCGGCGAGCATAAGCAAATAAAGGTCAAGGAAGGCGATATCGTCATCCTGTCTGCAAAGATGATCCCGGGCAATGAACGAGCAATCGGCAGAATCATCAACCACCTGTTCCGACGTGGCGCTGACGTTATCTATGACAAGGTCTCGGAGATCCATGTCTCAGGGCATGCCTCGAAAGAAGAACTAAAACTGATGTTGAACCTAGTGAGGCCGAAATATTTCATGCCGATCCATGGCGAATACCGGCATAAGGTATACCACGCACGGCTGGCTGAAAACACAGGCATTAAAAAACCCGACATCTTTCTGCTCGAAAACGGCGAGGTACTTGAAATCTCGGGTGGTATCGCTGCAAAAAACGGGAAGGTCTCTTCCGGCCGGGTCTATGTCGATGGCAAGGGAGTGGGAGATGTCGAAGAAATGGTGCTGCGGGACCGGAGACGTCTTGCCCATGACGGCATCGTCCTGATCATTATCGGGATCGAGAAGATCAGTGGAGATATTGTCTCGGGCCCGGACATTATCTCCCGGGGCTTCGTCTTTGAAGACGCATCACAGGACGTGATTAACGACGTCAGGGAGCTGGTCTATGTAAGCATCAAGAAACTCGACAATGAGATCATAAACGACCGGGAACTGCTCCAGGCAAAGATCAGGTCCATACTGAAGAAATACCTGCGCAATACCATGGACAGAATGCCGATGATCCTTCCTATCATTTTCGAAATATAGCAGTGACCTGCATATTTTTTAAAACCTGCTCAATGGCACCCTGGAATGCACCGCATTAATTTCAGGGAGGGGACGTAACGTGACCGGATTTGATCTCCTTGCGGTTTCACTCATCGGCCTGCTCATGTTTATGGGATTTTGGAAGGGATTGGCGGCGCAGTTCTTCGGCCTTGCGGGAGTGGTTGTCGGCTACATTCTCGCGCTCAGATATTATCTGAAGGCTGCAACGCTGTTGCCGGATATCAGTCAGGGGACCGCAAAGATCATGGGATTTCTCTTTATCTTCATCGGGTGTATCGTCATTGCCTACATCATCGGCAGACTTCTCGAAAAACTCATGAAACTCGCCGGGCTCGGCTGGGCAAACAGACTTCTGGGAGGTCTGCTGGGCCTTGTTAAAGGGATATTGATTACTGCGGTCATCATGGTCGTGCTGGTAGCCTTTCTGCCCTCGGACAGCCGTATACTGAAGGAGTCGGTAACCATACCGTATCTTGTTTCTGTTGCAAAACTCTTTGGTGCGGCAATACCTGGCGATATAAAGATGAAATACAAAAGCAGGATCGAACTTTTTCAGTTACTCCGGAAATCAGGGGAAGAGGATTAGAGCCAATAGCTGAGGGCGATCAGGTATAACGGATAGGACTTCACGATCCTAAAGCTTATTCGGACCCCGCACTCGACTCTTTCGAACATTGACCGTTAGGTCAAGTCGTGACAACTACTCATCAGGATGATCCCATGTTAAAGTAAAAAAGGCCCCTGCTATTGACAAGCAGGGGCCTTTTTTATTTGAAAATACTGTTCTTGTACTTACAGACCTGCATGCCCCCTGATTTCACGACGGGCTGCCATGTCCATGAGGACTTTTTCAGTGCCGAATTTGCCATACTCGTACTTCTTCAGCTTGAGGCCCTCGCGAGCCTTGTCTATATAATCCAGAGCCAGTGCCAGTATCTTTTCCGGATCAGGTTCAAAGTGGAATGCTCCCTTAAACCGCTCCATCCAGACCTCTGTCATAATCCTGGTTACCTCCTTCGAAGCCTCTACCGGAGAATTCCCTCCGAAGATGACCGGGACACCAGAGGCTGCGAAATAGCATCCTATTGCTATGGCCTTCTCAGACATCCATTCAGGTGCTATGCCAACAGCAGGCATTCCGCCAATCTCATCGGAAAGACCGCCCTCGGCAGCCATGGCACTTGCAATGGTGAGTATCCTCGAGTTATCTACGCACGAGCCGAGGTGCAGTATCGGGGGAATGCCGATGGCCTCGCAAACCTCCCTCAAGCCAGGTCCTGCATGCTCCAGGGCCATCTCGGGCTGCAGATATCCGGAGGTACCGCAGGCGGCCGAACCGCAGCCGGTCGAGACTATAAGCACATCGTTCTTGATCAGCTCTATAGCAAGATATTTATGCAGTCCGGTCGACTGGACCCTCGGGTTGTCACATCCTGCGAGACCGACAACTCCGCGAACCCTGCCTGCCATGATGGCGTCATTGAGTGGTCTGAAAGAGCCTCTCCACGTACCGCCTTGCATATACTCGATATACTCGTGGGAAAAACCGCCGATAACCGGGAACTTATCGCTGATATGGCTTCCCTGGGCCTTCCTGTTCGGAAAGTTGTCGATAGCCATCCTCACAATTTCCCGCGCTACTTCTTTTGCACGATGCTCATCAAACTGGATATGCTGAGCGCCGGGTATCTTGGCTTTCTCGCTGGTCGTTACGACCTTGGTATGGAACTTTTTGGCGATTTCAACGATGGCCGGCATAATGCACTGGACATCTACCGTCATGAGATCAATAAGACCGGTAATAATACCAAGCTCCTGGTTAGTGAATCCCCCGGCAGTCGGAATCCCGTGTCTCATGAGAACTTCATTCGCCGTACAGCACATGCCACCCAGGTTTACGCCCTTGGCGCCCTTGGTCTTGGCGTACGCTACGATCTCCGGCTCATTGACAACATCGACCAAGATCTCTGCCATGAGAGGCTCGTGGCCATGAACAACGAGGTTCACTTCATCTTCCTTAAAGATGCCGTAACTGGCCTCTGCCCTGACCGGCGTCGGTGTTCCAAAGAGGATGTCGGTAATATCTGTCGATATCATGCACCCTCCCCAGCCGTCCGCAAGAGCTGTGCGCAGGCCCTGAAGCAATAAGTGATCAGCGTCGTGGTCCACACCTATATTGGTGCGATGCATTGACTCGACAACCTCTCTGTCGATACTTCTCGGGACGATGCCCCACTTGCGCCACCTCTCAAGAGTCTTCTTGGGGGCTCTTTTGGCAAAATTGATCTCACCGCCCATCTGTCTGCCAAAGTCCTCGATCACCTTTGTAGCAACGTCACGCGCAACATCATTGATCGGCCTGCCTTCGAACTCTATCTCAAGGTAGCCGGCGACCCGATACAGCTTCCGCACATCGGTAATCTTGAAGTCTTTGGCCTTACCGTTAGCAACGTCGAGGAGCGTATACGCCATCCCGCGTGCATGGTCCGAATGGGCCGAGGTACCGGCAGCAATCATCCGCAGCAAATTTCTTGCGGCAACAGTCGGCAGCTGGGCTCCGCAGACACCGCGCGCATCCTCTTCGGCGTTCTTGCCTACAAGTCTGCAAGGCCCCATATGGCAATTCTTGCAGCATGCTCCGATCTCGCCTATCGGGCATGGCTTCATCTTTGCAGCCCGGTCAAAACAGGTGTCTATCTTCTGGTCCTCTGCTAGGAGAATGAGCTTCTCCGAAGCAGGGTTCGCACTATGAACTTTCTTTTCCATATTTACCTCCCTTAAAGTATTGAATCCATTTCGAGCGCAGGGTGTCCCATTGCCGTCAAATGTTCAAGCAGCTTTTCAGAATCCTCACAGATAGACTCATCAGCAATCTTATTGAGAAGGTCCGGCACCCCGACTTCCTCACACCTTTTACTGAACTCCTCGCCGATTCTCTCCTTCAGATTCTTCGGCATCCAGACAATCCTCTTGATGCCACCATCGCCAAAGAGAAACTTCTTGCTCGTGATGAAGTTCACCCCGACGCCCATAAATCCCGGAGTCTGGGCCCCACCGCCAACGGTGCCGGCAAGCGTTGAGAATTTCATCCCAACCGGTGTCATACCGGTAAAGCCCCGATTAACGATCATGACCCCATTTGCCTCAGGGACAATCGCAATAATGCACTCGAAACATCCGCAGGATGTCATCGGATTTTCCATAATAGTATAGAGGTTCAGGGTTTCGACCGCTCCACCGGTCGCCTTCTTCAGGTATTCGTCAGATCCCGTATATCGGCCGAATCTCGAATCAAGACATTCACCCTTCGCAATGGGTTGGTTACCTCCGGTTGGATCTATCTCGTAGGCAGCTTTACCGTCTAGCCAGTTATAGGCACCGCAGAGCCCGAGACGTTCAGGCGTGATAACACAGACATGAGCAGGTGCAAAAGACTGACAGAGCAGGCAGGAATAAAACACATCCACCGCCTCATCCGTCATGTTACCGAGCCGATGATCGCGGTCTTTATATGCCGCTCTCGCCTCCTCTAGCTTCTCCTTCACATCCTTTTCATCAATGAACAGCGTCACCTGGACCTTGTCTACGATCGATTTGAACCGGTGGTGAGCCATGGCCGCATTCACCACACCGAGATGCTCCAGGGTAAAGCCTTCCTTCTTCGCATTATTGCTGATTCTCACCCAGTTTATGTCACGCTGACCCATATGCCAGATGCCCTGGGCCTCGTTGATATTGGCATGGATCTTCCGTTCGATCACTGATTCGAAATCCTTCTGCATCTTCCGTCCTGCCACTTCGATGAGAATTCCGAGCGGTAACTGACCGCCTTTTTCAAAGAGCTCCTGCCAGTTATCACCGACAATGATGACCTTATTGTCCTCAATCTCATCCAGTTCGCGCATCCGTACCCATTCAAAGGCCACTGTCCTCTGTCCGCCGAACTCGATAAACGTATCTTCCTTCCTTATACGCTCGCCCTCAAACGCAGGCCCGAACGCAACCGGTATTGGCGGCTTTTCAACGGTGATCTTGAGACCGCGCAGTTCGATAGCCCGCTGCACAATCTTTGAGTGGTCAAACTCCTTGTCAACTTCCTCGTACGTACAGACACCGGTAGGATGAACAACGGGAATGTCAGTATCGGCGATGGCAGGGAAGCCCATATTGATCGCCCCTGCGCCGGTGGTCCATATAATATCGTTCAACGGTCCCAGGACTATGGCAAAGGCAAAGACCCTGTCCTTCTGATACTTGAGATGTGCTTTGAAATCACCCGGTTTTTTGCCGCCAAAGATAAGTGATGCCCTGATGGCCCAATCGAGTGCATAAAGCGTATGCTCTGTATCAGGGCCGAGTGGAACAATTCTGGCATCCCACCCAAGTTCCACGCCTTTTCTGAGCAGCTGCTTGGTCACGCTGTTACCATTTACGTTACCGGACAGGAAGGTCAGAATATTTTTTTCCTGGAGTCCCCTGACAATCTCCACCGCTATTTCGTCCGTCGGAGCCGCACCGATAATAGCCGCAAAGCCCGGCATCGATCCGTCAACAAGCTGAACACCAAGGTTTCTCTGAATTGTATCAGAGATATAACCGTTATAGACATAGCCGGTTTCAGGGTCTTTGCATGGTTCGAGTCCATGAATGTACCTCAGAGCAAGCAGAATCTCCTCGGCAAAAAGAGTAGCCATGCCCGAGTCAAGGGCCTCGCCAAGATATGGCTTCCAGATATGTTCCTCCGGAATTTCATGGAGGAGTTCCTTTGCAAAGCCAAGGCCCTTTTCCATGTCAGCTAGAGTTTTTACCTGAAACCCGGTCATTGCATAGATCATCGGAAGATAGAATGCGGTATCAGGAAATTCAAAGGCATAATCCCTGCCTTTTTCTGCAATCGTCTTCTTAAGTAGCTCATCCGCCTTTTTGAACAGTGTCTGAGCACCTCTAATGGCTGCTGTTGCAATTAACTTTGACATCCGACCTCCTTCTCCTGGCTGAGGATTAATTGCCCTATCCCCAGACGCAGCTGGATTAATATATTTTTAAACTATTTACTATAATAATTCAAGCGGTAATAATTTATGCCCTCGACTTAAGGAACGCCGGAATCGCATTTGCTTCACGAGGACCAACGGTTATCTTCCATCCGGGAAGCTTCTCTTCGAGCGAACCGCTCAGGATAGCAACATAGCCCGGGATGATCAGTTCCTTATTCGCCACCTCCTTCTCTATACCGCTGTCAATAATGAACTGTGCTATCTTGCCTGCTGTAAACTTGCCTGCGGCCCAGGCAGTGAGAACGGAAAGCCCTTCTGAATCCATTACCGCAAGCCTGCATGAGGCCTTACTGTTTTCGATCTCACCCGACACGATAAAATAGGTAAGCGAAAAATTAGTCGTTACAAAGAGAGGCGAATCCGGTTTCGGGTCGCCAATGTTGTAAATCTTCTGCTCGACCTGCATCGGCACCTGGGGGTCTGTATAGATGTTCTGCCTCAGGGTAAAAAGAGCAAGATTCTTCCATTTCTCTATGCTGCTAAGTACCACGATGGACGAGTATTTCGCTATACACACAGAGGCGACAAGCGCCTCCAGAAGGCTATCGCCCCGCTGCGCAAAGCTGATAACCGGATATCCGAGTGGCTTGAAGTTCTTTTTGATTGCTGCCCGCCTGATAAGCGTGTTGTTCTCGATAATCGCCTTTGCCGTCTGTGCACCGGAATCAAGCACCAGGTCCTCGACGCCAAATCCCTTGGCCTTCTCCGTAAGGACGGAAAGCTCCTCAAGACCTGCTGCTGATATGCCCAAGGCCGCCTTATTGTTTTTTGCAACGGTGGCCATCGCCTCAAGATTCGATGCATTTGCACCGAAGACAAGAGGTTTTTTGCCTGCAAACAGCTTGACCGCTGTCTCCGCAGCCTGAGGGTTAGTTGTGTTGATAATGACCGCAACAGCGGCGGCTTTTGCTGCTACTGTTTTTGCCGCTGTCTCCAGCTTCGCAGCGTCGCCTGATGCGTTCGAAAGCATGATTCCATCAATCCGCAGCTTCTGACCGACCCGATCCATCTCCGAGCTGACTACCTGGTCACACAGAGCCGTAATCTCTGCCTCAGACAGGGTGTCTTTCACTTCAAGAGCAAAGATACAGGGATTAACGAACTTCTTGTCATGTCTGAAGAGGACAGTCTCTTCACCCATTTTTGTTGCTTTATCACCTGCGCCAAGGGTAATCGGGCGGACAGGGGGGGCCGATGCCTCTCCTAGTTTCTGTTTTGCTTCCTCAGAGACGTCAGGACATAAATCCAGTGTAGCCTGCCGCTGGGCAAGCTTCATGGCAAAGGCCAGACAGGTTGGCTGACCGCATTTCTTACAGTTTGTCTTTGGTAAGAGTTTAAATATTTCTACGCCAGATAACGCCATTATTCATTCCTCCTTATACAAGTTCTTCGATGACGGACTCGACTGCTGCTGCAGCCTTCGGATGACGCATGATCAGAAGCTCTGCGCCGGCTATCATCAACGCGGTTGCAGTCTCTGCCTCCCAGAGAATACCCCTCTCTTCAGCCGATCCCCACTGCGGGAGATCTGACTCAGACGCCTGTGTTTCCTTCACCTTCCAGACGTACATACCCACATCGGCGAGCAGCGGTTGCTGCATGGTCTGGTCATTCTGGGTAAGCGCTGCAAGACGGATCCTCTCCATGACCGAATACGTATATTCAAGGCCGTATCCCAGAGCCGAACACATCGGATCAGTAATGACCCTTTCCTTTTCAAACCCCATCTGTGTGATAAGAATATTCAGCTGCTTTGAAAGATTGATATCAAGTTCAGACATGGCAACAAGCTTATGGTTGTTTGCCATGGCCGCAGCGGCGATCGTTTTGTAGTTCGCTTCCTGCGCCTTGCCGATTATGCAGTTTTTGTCCTTTGCAGCCTCGGCAACAGCAACGAGAATCACGCTATCCTTCTCTGCGTGGTTACTGCCGAGTATGATAAGCGGAACGTTGATTGCAGCAAGGACGTCCCTCACTGTTTTTGCCGCATCCTCTGCCGACCGGTTTTCACGATCAGGATGGGTGCCGACAAGCCTGAGGGCAATCGCCTTGGCCTTCAACTCGTTCTGACAGTACTTCGCCCAGGTGACAGGATCATCTGATACCCCGGCAAAAACCTTCCGTATATTTTCCGGCCAGTCTGCCGGCGGGACATCCTGAATCTCAAAAGCCACCAGTGGGCGATTAGGGGTTTCCCCCTCAAATGAGTGAAACGGCAACACATTTTCGCCACCGAGCGTTGCCGCCCTGTCGCCGGTCCCTATCGTGACCGAATATACTTTTCCCGGGTATGTTTCTTTGGGTGCTGTATAAGCCATTAATATATCCTCCTCAATAAATAATAAATTTGAGCTGTTTATTACATTTCCAGATATGAATGGGCATAAAGCGTCCTGCCCATGATGACATCAATCGTCTTGCTTATCTCCGCCATTTTAGCGGCATCAGCGATCTGCCTGCCTGCCAGGACTTCGGTAACCAATGCCTTTTCCTGCTCTGCCTCTGCCATCTCATGTGCATCGGCTATGGCAGAAGTAAGACCGGCCTCCGCAAGCATAATATAAAAATATTTATTGAGAATCGGCCTGAGTGTCTTGGGACAGCCGTTGGATATATTGCTCAGACCAACAACCGTCTTCATGGGAGGATCGTTCATCTCCCGAAACATCTTGATTGCATCGATAACATGGCGGGCGTGGTCCTGAGAGGTTGCAATCTGCAGAACCAGGGGATCGAGATACAGATTGTCGAGAGACAGACCATATTCCATGGCGCGACCCATGATCTCGGCAGCAATGGCCGCCCTTTCTTCTGCATCGGCAGGAAGACCACCCTTGCCGACGGTGAGGCCGATAACATTACAATCGTATTTTGCCCCGAGCTCGAGAATCGGAAAACGCTCAGGGTCATTCGACGTGGAATTGACCAGAGGCTTGCCCCACTGATTGTTATGCACCTTGAGACCAGCTTCGATCGCCTTAAAATTCGTGGTATCAAGGCAAACCGGCAAGGGGACCACTTCCTGTATCGAGGTGACCATCCACTGCATCAGTTCCTCTCCCCCGTCCTCTGCAGGGCCTATGTTCGCATCGATAATCCCGGACCCTTCCTTCCACTGTCGCGTCGCGATCTCCTGGATTGGTCCCTTGTCTTTCTTCATCATGGCTTCGCGTACCCGCTTCGCTATGATGCTTAACTTCTCACCTATAATGAGCATAATCGGTACTCCTTTCAAAAAGTAATATATCGATTATAATTTTTGTCTCATGCAAGATGCCAGAAAAGACGACATAAAAGCTATCAATAATTTTAATAAACGTATAGACAATAACATAAACTTATGAGTGTATAATATTAAATAATTTTTATGATATTGATAAGTTCTCTTTATAAACAAACCGGTGGGGGTGGCGGGGAAAGGAAATGTAACTTGTCGCGCGCATGCAACGTCTTCTATAAGTAAGCCATTGTTTTTATTATTGACGACTTTATATAAAGTCTCTTTTGGCACCGGCATATTTGATACAATTAAAGCCGATCATATACAATCAACTTATGATTCAATCATTATCAGGGGGCAGGTGCTATGGCGGACATGAGTAAGACTGAGAAAGAAGAGATGCAGGCAAAGGCAGAGGCTTCATCGCGGAAAATGCGCTGGACGATCGGCATAGCAGCAGTCTGCCTCATTTGCATCGGTGGTTATTTTGCCCTGAGTAAACCTGGAAAATCCGGCACCTCCGCCGGGCAGAAGGCAGCGGGCAATTCGGCGCAGAGCCTGCCGGTTATTGCCGTTCCGGCAAAGAAAGGCGACATTGGCGTATATATTACAGGCCTTGGATCTGTTATCCCCCTTAATACAGTCACGGTAAAGAGCCGCGTTGACGGACAGATGATGAAGGTAAACTTCCGCGAGGGCCAGATCGTAAAAACTGGAGACATGCTCGCTGAAATAGACCCTCGTCCTTTCGAGGTTCAACTGACACAGGCAGATGGGCAGATGGCCCGCGACATGGCGTTGCTCAAGAACGCTAGGATTGATCTGGAGCGGTACCGGGTTTTATCAGAGCAGGACTCCATACCCAAGCAGCAACTGGACACACAAGAAGCGTTGGTGCTGCAATATGAGGGTTCTGTTAAAACCGACAAAGGCCAGATCGACAGCGCCAGGTTACAGCTCCTTTACTCCAAAATTTCTTCCCCGATCAATGGACGTACAGGGTTGAGGCTCATCGACCCCGGTAACATCGTCCATGCCACTGATGCTGGCGGTCTGGTAGTTATCACTCAACAACAGCCGATAAACGTTGTATTCCCTATCCCGGAAGACAATCTGCCGCAGGTGCTTCAGAAACTTAAAGGCCGTACCCCCTTGACGGTCGAGGCATACGACCGCGAGCAGAAACAGAAGCTTGCCACTGGTACATTGCAGACCGTGGATAACCAGATAGATCCAACAACCGGTACCGTAAAGCTGAAAGCGGTTTTCGTAAACAGTAACAATGAATTGTTCCCCAATCAGTTTGTCAATGCCCGTCTTCTCATTGAGATGAAGCAGGGAGCAATCCTGGTACCGTCTTCTGCAATCCAGCGAGGACAGCAGGGGACCTTTGTCTATGTGGTTAAACCTGATCATACGGCAGCTTCGCGGCCGGTAAGCATAAGCGTCATCGAGGGAGACCAGACTTCTGTCACTGACGGACTTGCGGAGGGTGAACTTGTGGTTGTAGAAGGGGCTGAACGTTTGAGGGACGGAAGCAGGGTCGATGTAAAGGGGCAGGAGAAGAAGCAGGACAATAGTAAGGGCGGCAGCCCAAAAAAACCGACTAAATGAATATTTCCCGCCTCTTCATCATGCGGCCGGTCGCTACGACGCTGCTGATGATCGCTATCCTGCTTGCAGGTGGAGTGGCCTACTACCAGCTTCCCGTGGCAGCATTGCCCCAGGTCGACTATCCTACCATTCAGGTCCGCACCTTCTATCCAGGGGCAAGCCCGGATGTCATGGCCTCATCAGTAACAGCCCCTCTGGAACGGCAGTTCGGTCAGATGCCCGGGCTGACGCAGATGACCTCTACCAGCTCCGGTGGCTGTTCCGTCATAACCCTGCAGTTTAGTCTTGACCTGAGCCTCGATGTTGCCGAGCAGCAGGTCCAGGCCGCAATTAACGCAGGATTCAACTTCCTGCCCATCGATCTTCCTAACCCTCCGATCTACAGTAAGGTAAATCCTGCTGATACTCCGATACTGACACTGGCCCTGAGCTCGGACTCCCTGTCGCTGCCACAGATCGAAGACCTCGCTGATACCAGGTTCGCTCAGAAGATCTCACAGCTGCCCGGGGTCGGGTTGGTTAGCATCAGCGGCGGACAACGCCCCGCAGTGAGAGTACTTGCTAACCCAAAGTCGCTGGCGGCCTACGGTTTAACCCTCGAGGATCTGCGCTCGGCAATAACTTCCGCCAACGTCAACCAGGCAAAGGGAGGTTTTGACGGCCCGCGTCAGGCTCATATAATCGGGGCCAACGATCAGCTCTTCACCAGCAAGGACTTCAAGCCGCTTGTTGTATCCTATCAAAACAATGCTCCTGTATATATGTCGGATGTTGCAGATGTTGTCGACGATGCGGAGAATATCAATCAGGCAGCATGGATGAATAGGGAACCGGCCGTTATTGTCAATATCCAGAGGCAGCCGGGGGCCAATGTCATCGAGGTTGTCGACCGCATCAAAAAACTGCTGCCGCAGCTGCAAAGTTCTCTGCCTGCCTCTATTAAGGTATCGTTACTNNCTGCAACGACCATACCCAGTGTTGCAGTCCCTTTGTCGCTGGTAGGGACATTCGGCGTAATGTACCTGCTGGGGTTCAGTCTGAACAACCTCTCGCTCATGGCTCTTACCATATCTACAGGCTTTGTGGTTGACGACGCTATCGTCATGATAGAAAACATCTCACGTTATGTCGAGCAGGGTGAGACTCCTCTTGAGGCGGCTCTCAAGGGGGCGCAGCAGATAGGCTTTACCATCCTTTCTCTGACAGTATCGCTCATCGCGGTACTTATCCCTCTTCTGTTTATGGGAGACGTTGTGGGGCGTCTGTTCCGCGAGTTTGCCGTCACCCTTGGCGTAACCATCCTCATCTCTGCGGTCGTCTCTCTGACCCTGACACCGATGATGTGCGCCAGGATTCTCAAACATACTCCGGAAGAGCGACAGGGAAAGTTCTATCATGCATCCCAGCAGTTTCTGGACAGGGTAATCGCATTGTATGGAAGTTCGCTCAGGTGGGTCCTCAAACATCAGGCCGCAACGCTGATGGTGGCTGCAGGCACTCTTGTTCTGACGGTGCTGCTTTATATGATTGTGCCGAAGGGATTTTTCCCGATTCAGGACACCGGGGCGATCCAGGGTATTTCAGAAGCTCCCCAGTCTATCTCTTTTATTGCCATGGCCGAGCGTCAACAGGCGCTTACCGACGTAATCCTTAAAGATCCTGCCGTGGAAAGCCTCTCATCGTTTATCGGGATTGACGGAACCAACACCACCCTGAATAACGGAAGGATTCAAATAAACCTTAAGCCACTCGCACAAAGGGATGCCAGCGCAAGCGAGGTCATCCGCCGGCTGCAACCGGAACTCGCGCGGGTTGACGGTATCATGCTCTTCATGCAGCCGGTACAGGACCTTACCGTGGATGCCAGGGTCAGTCGTACCCAGTTTCAGTACACGCTCGAAAATCCCAATACCGAAGAACTGAAAAACCTGGCCCCCAAGGTCGCCGAAGCAATGAGTTCCCTGCCTGAGCTGCGGGACGTCAGCAGTGATCAGCAGGACAAGGGGTTACGTGTAGCACTGGATATAGACCGCAGCATGTCTGCCCGCTTCGGCATCACCCCCCAGCTCATAGACAATACCCTGTATGACGCATTTGGCCAGAGACAGGTCTCAACGATCTTTACTGAACTGAATCAATACCGTGTCATCCTCTCTGTTAAGGATGACTTCAGACAGGGCCCTGCTGCGCTCCAATCCATATATATTCGCGGCAGCAACGGTGGACAGGTGCCGCTCAGTACGATCACGCGGGCTACTGAAACGACCGGGCCGCTGGTAATCAACCGCCAGGGCCAGTTCCCGGCGGTCACGACGTCATTCAATCTTGCTCCCCGCATAGCTCTGGGCAAGGCCGTGAATTCGATCGAGGCCGCGATGCGAGAATTAAAACTTCCGGCCAGCATACGCGGCACGTTTCAGGGTACCGCCCAGGCGTTCAAGGACTCACTTACCAATGAGCCGATACTCATCCTTGCAGCCCTTATCACGGTATACCTCGTGCTTGGGGTGCTGTACGAAAGTTATATCCACCCGGTTACCATACTCTCCACCCTTCCCTCTGCCGGGGTCGGGGCTGTTCTGGCACTCATGGTCTTTAGAACAGAGCTCAGCGTGATTGCGATCATAGGTATTATTCTTCTGATCGGCATTGTGAAGAAGAATGGTATCATGATGGTCGATTTTGCGCTGGATGCCGAACGTAATGAAGGAAAGAGCCCTGACGAGGCCATCTACCAGGCCTGTCTCCTGAGGTTCCGACCGATCATGATGACAACTATGGCTGCTTTGTTAGGAGCACTGCCGCTCGCACTGGGGCATGGGGTCGGGTCAGAATTGCGCCGGCCGCTCGGTATTACTATTGTTGGCGGACTTGTATTCAGTCAAATCCT
Organism: Nitrospiraceae bacterium; assembly: GCA_003153275.1. GTDB lineage: Bacteria > Nitrospirota > Thermodesulfovibrionia > Thermodesulfovibrionales > UBA6898 > PALSA-1316. The sequence goes on from PLXX01000150.1 coordinate 18,904, forward strand.
TACTCTCTACACAACACCTGTAATCTACCTGGCCTTTGACCGGCTGGCGCGACGCAGACATGGCAAACCGGACAACGGCCGCAAGGACGAGAACAAAATCCTGAAATGAACATCTCGGCCCTTTTTATAAGGAGACCGGTTGCCACGACCCTGCTGACAGTCGGACTGGTACTGGCCGGTGCTATCGCATTTCGTCTGCTCCCGATATCGCCCCTTCCCCAGGTGGATTTCCCGACTATATCTGTATCAGCAGCCCTGCCGGGCGCAGACCCAGTGACTATGTCCACATCAGTTGCAGCCCCGCTGGAGAGGCAATTCGGACGTATCGCCGGGGTGACAGAAATGACGTCCACCAGCAACCGGGGTTCCACCAGCATCACGCTCCAGTTTGAGCTTGATCGCAACATAGACGGAGCAGCGCGCGATGTACAGGCAGCCATCAACGCGGCACGCGGATATCTGCCGGCTAACCTTCCTTCAAATCCAACGTACCGCAAGGTCAATCCCTCTGATGCCCCGATACTCATCCTGGGCCTGACCTCTGAGACGGTCCCCATAGCCAAGATGTACGATGCAGCATCATCCATCATTCAGCAGAAGCTTTCACAGTTAAAGGGGGTAGGACAGGTCTTCGTCGGAGGGAGTTCACTTCCTGCAGTGCGCGTTGACCTGAACCCGCTTACGTTGAACAAATACGGGATCAGCCTTGAGGCCGTCAGAGGTGTATTGGCAACCACCAATGTAAATCGTCCAAAGGGCGACCTAACGGACGGCAGCAGGACATGGGGAATACAGACCAATGACCAACTCCTCAAGTCCCAGAATTATGNNGTAAACGGCAAGCCTGCTGTCATGGTGGTTGTCTTCCGTCAGCCCGGTGCAAATATAATAGAAACGGTCGACAACGTTCGCAACCTGCTTCCTCAGCTGCAGGCCTCTTTGCCTGGCCCCATAGATCTTTCGGTCGTTCTCGACCGCACGCCTCCTATCCGGGGATCTCTGCAGCATGTCGAGGTGAGTCTCCTCATATCCGGGTTGCTCGTAATACTGGTGGTATTCTGGTTCCTCAGAAATCTGCGGGCCACACTTATTCCCGCAGTTGCAGTGACAGTCTCGATCATAGGAACGTTTACGGTGATGTATCTCTGCGGTTACTCTTTGGACAATCTTTCTCTGATGGCTCTTACTATTGCCACCGGCTTTGTTGTTGACGACGCAATCGTGGTGCTTGAGAACGTCACCCGCTACCGTGAAATGGGGGAATCTCCGCTTCAGGCGGCTTTCTCCGGTACTAAAGAGATTGCCTTTACTGTGCTCTCGATGAGTGTCTCTCTGATTGCAGTCTTTATTCCGATACTCCTGATGGGGGGTATGGTGGGGCGACTGTTCAGGGAATTTGCAGTCACGCTCTCCGCTGCTATCGCCGTATCTCTGGTGGTTTCCCTGACGACGACTCCCATGATGTGCGCCACTCTACTAAAACCGGAAGAACCCCGAAGACATGGGCGGCTTTATCGGTCAAGCGAGAGTATTTTTAACTGGATGCACTCCTTCTACGAAAAGACCCTTCGCTGGGGGCTTGGACATTCCCGCCTCATGCTCATCGTGACGTTTGCTACAATAATCATTAACATTTTCCTGTTCATTATTGTACCAAAAGGTTTTTTCCCTGAGCAGGATACCGGTCGTTTATCCGGCAGCATTCTGGCTGCGCAGGATACATCATTCCAATCCATGAGGGAAAAGCTGACTCAGATCATCAATATCATAAAGCAGGATCCGGACGTTGAATTTGTTACCGGCTTTACCGGAGGTGGCGGCGGAGGCGGCTCAACAACCAATACCGGCCGCATGTTCATATCGCTAAAGCCTTTTGAAAATCGCACGGCAAGCGCAAAAGATATAATAAGAAGACTTCGGAAGCAGCTGGCTGATGTGCCGGGAGCCCCGACATTTCTTCAGCCGGTCCAGGACCTGCGCATCGGGGGACGGATCAGCGGCTCCCTGTATCAGTATACACTTCAGGGAGAGGATCTGACAGAACTGAACACATGGTCACAGAATCTGTTGAGAAAACTGCGCACTGTGCCGGCACTCGTGGACCTGAACAGCGACCAGCAGGATAAGGGTCGTCAGGCAACGCTGGTGATTGACCGGCTTACTGCCTCGCGCCTGGGGATAACGCCCCAGGTCATCGACAATGTGCTCTACGATGCCTTCGGCCAGCGTCAGGTCTCCGTCATGTATACCACGCTGAACCAGTACCATGTGGTTATGGAGGTTGATCCCAGCTTCTGGCAGAACCCTGAGACCTTAAAGGACATCCAGGTCCCTTCATCGAATGGAACACTTGTTCCTCTAAGCGCCTTCACCCATTATGAGCCAACTGCCACAGCTCTTGCGGTGAACCATCAGAGCCAGTTGCCGTCAGTAACCCTATCGTTCAATCTAGCCCCTGGTGTAGCCCTTGGCGATGCGGTCACTGCCATCGAGGCCGCTACAAAAGAGTTGGGACTGCCTTCCAGCATCAGGAGAAGCTTTGCAGGCACTGCCCAGGCATTCCAGGCGTCTCTCTCCAATGAACCTCTGCTGATCCTTGCAGCGCTCATAACGGTGTACATTGTGCTTGGAGTGCTGTACGAAAGCTATATACATCCCATCACCATTCTTTCGACCCTTCCCTCAGCTGGTGTAGGAGCGGTCCTGGCCCTTATGCTCTTTAACGTAGAGCTGAGTCTCATTGCCATAATCGGTGTCATTTTGCTGATAGGGATTGTCAAGAAAAATGGCATACTGATGGTAGATTTTGCGATTGGGGTCGAACGCAGGGAAGGAACAAAACCTGAAGAAGCAATCTTCCAAGCATGTCTGCTGCGGTTCAGGCCCATCATGATGACCACGATGGCAGCACTTTTGGGTGCAGTGCCGCTTGCGCTCGGCACTGGTGTAGGTTCGGAGTTGAGGCGGCCCCTCGGTATAGCCATTGTGGGCGGCCTTCTCTTCAGCCAGATGATGACGCTCTATACAACTCCGGTGGTCTATCTGTACCTTGACCGCTATAGATTATGGGTAGAGGCCCGGAGAGGAAAACGCAGGCCGGCTGTTTCACGGGATGCAACTCCTGGTCAGACTGTTTAAGCCCGTTTAGGCCTGATGTAGCGGCACGAATTGATGAGAATAATTGCAGAGATAAGATGGAGGAATATGCTGATGAAAATAAATAAAATGCAATTCAAATATGTTGTAACTGCCCTTATCGGATGCGCAATACAGCTTTCTGCGTGCACGGTCGGACCGGATTATGTTAAGCCAACAGCTGAAGTGCCTGCTGCCTACCTGGAAATCGGGGACTGGAAATTGGCCCAACCAAAGGATGAAGTAATCCGGGGAGCCTGGTGGGAAGTTTTCAACGATCCGCAGTTGAACAGTCTCGAGGAACAGGTAGCTGTATCAAATCAGAATGTGCTCCAAGCAGAGGCATTGCTCAGGCAGGCCTATGCACTGGTCCGGGCTGCACAGGCCGGATATGCGCCTGCGGTCTCTGCAGGCGCTTCGGCCACCCGCTCCCGCAGGTCTTCCAATCTCGTCACAGGCCAGGTTTCTGACAGCGGCATCACCAACGACTATCTGTTGCCCGTCAGTGTCTCATGGGAACTGGATCTCTGGGGCCGGATCCGCCGCACGGTTGAGGCTGGCCAGGCCAATGCCCAGGCCAGCTCAGCAGATCTTGCAGCAGTCCGATTGAGCGCCCAGGCTGAGTTGGCTCAGGATTATTTTCAGTTATGCATGCTGGAGGTCCAGAAGGAACTGTTGGAATCGACAGTATCATCCTATCAAAAGTCCCTTGATCTGACGAAAAACCGCTATGTAGGCGGCATTGCTGCAAAGCCAGATGTACTTGAGGCGGAGACACAGCTCAAGAGCACTCAGGCGCAATCGATTGACACCGATGTACAGATTGCTCAATTCCGGCACGCTATCGCCCTTCTGATAGGCAGGCCGGCATCCGGCTTTGCATTGTCTACCCTGCCAAGGGTTGTGGCCCCTCCCGGCATACCTGTCGGATTGCCGTCAGGGCTCCTGGAGCAGCGGCCGGATATCGCAATGGCCGAGCGGAAGGTGGCAGCTGCCAATGCCCAGATAGGCGTTACAGAGGCCGCTTTTTTCCCTACGGTCACGCTCGCCGCATCCGGCGGACTGGAAGCCTCCAGTCTGATCAAATGGGCTACCTGGCCGAGCCGCTTCTGGGCCGTCGGACCCTCTGTTTCGCAGCAATTATTTGACGGCGGGTTGCGAATTGCGCAGGGCGATCAGGCTCGTGCTGCATACGATGCAACTGTTGCGTCCTACCGACAGACTGTGCTGACTGGTTTTCAGGAGGTTGAGGACAATCTGGCTGCTCTTCGCATACTTGAGGAGGAAGACAGGGTTCAGAACGAGGCAGTGAGGGCTGCTGAACAGACAACAGCAATGATAACCAACCAGTACAAGGCCGGGACCACAAGCTACCTGAGCGTCATAATTACACAGGCAGCAGAACTTGCCAACAAAAGAACAGCTGTCGGAATACTCGGACGCAGAATGTCTGCAAGTGTATCCCTGATCAAAGCGCTGGGCGGCGGATGGGACTCCTCCTCAATGCGAATGGAAGAGGCGCGGGCTCAAAAAAGATAAGAGGTCAATGACTCCTGTCTGAGGTGCTGCGCATAGGTAACTCAGGTCTTTCATCCGAGCATTCTATTTTGCTGCCTTCCCCTGGTCTGCCACCCTTTGAGCCGCTTTCTTAATCTCTTCTTGGTCGCCTAAGTAATAACTCCTGATCGGCTTAAATTTATTATCGAGCTCATAGACAAGCGGGATGCCTGTGGGAATATTAAACGTAACAATTTTGTCATCAGGAATATTATCGAGATGCTTAACGAGCGCCCTCAACGAATTGCCATGAGCAGTGATCAGCACCCTCTTTCCGGCGCATATCTGTGGAACGATATGCTTATCCCAGTAGGGTACGCAGCGGGCGATGGTCTCCTTGAGACTCTCTGTGAGAGGCAGGTCCTTGTCGCTCAAGTCCCGATACCGTTTATCATGGCCGGGATAGCGCTCATCACTCTTTTCGAGCGGCGGCGGCGGGATGTCAAAGCTCCGCCTCCAGATCAACACCTGGTCCTCCCCGTACTTGGCGGAAGTTTCCGCCTTGTTTAGTCCTTGGAGTGCGCCGTAATGCCGCTCATTCAACTCCCAAGCCCGCGACACCGGAATCCAGAGCAGATCCATGACGTCGGTCACAAGCCAGAGGGTCCGGATCGCCCGCTTGAGCACAGAAGTAAAGGCAACATCAAATATATACCCCTCGTCGTTGAGCAGTGCACCGGCCTTTTTTGCCTCTTCAATCCCCTTTTCAGAGAGATCAACATCAGTCCACCCGGTAAATCTGTTTTCCTTATTCCATGTGCTCTCGCCGTGCCTCAGCAATACAAGCTTAATCATAGTTCATTCCCTTTCGTAATACATATACTCAATAATTCCAGCGTGACATAGTAAATAAAACCACTCACTATTGTACAGATGCGGCCTTATTTCGAAAGTTCGTGCTCAGACCATCTGACCGGGAAGGTCAAGGTAAGGGTTGTATTCTTTCCAACCTCGCTTTTTACCGAGATGTCTCCCTTATGCTCCTCCACGATCTGCTTTGTCAGGGGCAAGCCCATCCCGACGCGGTGCTCCTTCGAACTATAGAATAGACTGAAGATCTTTGGCAGATCATCCGGCAGTATCCCCGGACCATTATCAATCACCTTCAGCCAGACACGGTCCTCGTCAGAGTCCGTAACAATCGAAACCTCTCCGTCTTCAGGCGCTGATTCTATTGCATTCTTCAGGACATGCAGAATTGCCACCCGCAAAAGCAGCCGGTTTGCCATGCACCGCTTAGGTTCAGGAGAAAGGCTCATGAAGAGGTTGATACTCTTGGCCTTGCGGTCCACCTCGACAAGAAACATGACACTCAGGACGATCTCGTTCAAATCTTCAAGTTTAAACATTGGCTGCTTCTTCTTAAGGACGGCCTCGTAGTCCCTGACAATCGAATCAAGTTTCTGCGCCTCTAACATCAAATCTGTCATGCGTTCCCTCAGTGGACCGGATATCTCTTCTTTCCTCAATATACGGTTAAAGGTGGCGGCAATGGTCGTTGCAGGATTACGGACACGATCGGCAACGGAGAGGGCAATCAGATTCATTGTCCTCTCCGTAATAATGGACTCCATATCATGGTTCAACCCCATCAGTTCTTGATTGATCTCCTCAATGCGTCGTCGATCCTCATCCGTTTTATCATAAAGCCCGGAGAACCGCCTGATGACAATCGACAGGATGACCGTTCCGAACAGCAGATACATGCTGATAAACATCAGGACAATCTTCTTCGCCTCTGCAAGAGGCGAAGACATGGGTATATTGACAAATGCAGCGTCGAGGAGCGCGCCACTCTTGATATTAAACCCGCTACTCGTACCATACCGCTCACGTAATTCAGCAGGAGCATCTTCAGGCTTCCCATGACATAACAGGCAGTCGTCAGTAAACGGCTCTCCTGCAACAGCCATGCTGTAATACTGGGCCTCTCCCCTGCTCCTGAACCCCTGCCATTCCTTCACCCCCCTGTTGTTCGCAAACAGACTGATGACACCCTTTTCAAAGTCGTCAGCATCATTCAGAGGGTTCATCGGATTCAACGAGGCATTTTTATACTGGTAATTCGAAAGCTCCCTCTGGACTTTCATAGCAACACGGGCTGCGACAAAAGACCGTGACATTCCCTGGACAATGAATTTTCCCGGCAGCTCTCTATAAAAGGCCGGCCGCACCTCATCAGCGATATAGTGTTTGATTGCACTAAATGTCGCTAGATACAGTCTTCCGGCAGTGGATGCATCCCGAATGGCATTCTCCCTGACAATGAGATAGGTAATAAGAGTCATCAATGGAATTGAAACAACGTAGATCGCTATCAGGAGCACGGTAAATTTCTTTTTTGGGCTAAGATCCTGAACCATGCGGTTACCCTCTTAAATCGTCAGATGCAGCATTCATCATATCTACGTTATTATATACCAGATTGGAGTTTATGCATATGCTAAGAAATGACCGCAGTCCGCTGCATTTTGTGATTACCCCTGACACAGAGGGGCAAAGGATAGATGTTCAGGCCTCAGAGCTGTCAGGGATCACCCGTTCCCACATCCAAAACCTGCTTGGGGAAGGTTTGCTGAAAGTGAACGGTACTTCCCCGAAACCAAACTACAAGACAAAGGCCGGGGACATTTTAGAAATAGTGCAACCTGAAGAAAAAGGTGAACTCATCCCTGAGGACATTCCCCTCGATATTCTTTTCATGGACGATTCGATTATCGTGGTGAACAAACCGCCGGGGATGGTTATCTATCCTTCAATAGGCCACGACCGGGGTACACTGATGAATGCAGTCGCTTTCCATGCCAAAAGGCTTGCCACAGTCGGCGGCCCCCTGCGGCCAGGCACCGTCCACCGTATCGACAAGGACACGTCGGGCGTCATAATCATAGCGCTTGATGACGCAGCCTATTACCATCTGGTCGCCCAGTTCAAGGAACGCTCAATCTTCAGAAAATATCTGGCGATCATTTACGGTGACATGAAGACGAACAGCGGCGATATCAGCCTGAAGATAGGAAGGTCTGAATCAGACCGAAAAAAAATGTCGACAATGGCCCGGAACGGGAAAGAGGCCCTGACCCACTGGGTCGTAGTCGAGAGATACCCCAGCGCGACACTGATCGAGGCAAAGCTCGGGACCGGAAGGACTCATCAGATCCGTGTTCATTTCTCCTCAGTCGGGCATCCGGTGATGGGAGATACGACCTACGGAAAGAAAGCCTCCCTCATGCTAAGGGGTAGGAAGATCATCTTCCCGCGTCAGATGCTGCATGCCGAGGTCCTAGGTTTCGTGCATCCTCTCACCGGCGCGTACATGGAGTTCAGACGGGAAATGCCGGAGGACATGAAAGAAGTCATCAGACACCTCAGGACTAGAGATGAATAAAGCATGAAATTGAAAGTATGAATTTATTCTGAGCGGTGAGACAGAGCCACGGACGGACATCATTAAAAGATTCTGCGCCCTATGGAAGAGCACCGGAGGCATGCGATGAACCTTATTCTGCTTTTTAATGCGGACTTTTTCGAAACAAACAAAGTCCGCTTAGGCGGACGACGGATGGAGCATATCCGTAACGTGCACAGGGCAAAGGCTGGGGACGAACTTACTGTCGGGCTTGCCGATGGACTTATTGGCAGGGGAACAATACTTTCGTTCGAAAATGATACCATTGAGATGGCAATAAAGTTGATCCAAAACCCTCCGCCGCCCCTGCCAATAACTCTGGTCCTCGCCCTGCCCCGTCCCAAGGTACTCAGAAGGGTCTTGCAGACCGTAACGACAATGGGTATAAAAAAAATATTTCTGATCAATGCATATCGTGTTGAAAAGAGCTATTGGGGGTCTCCGTTCCTTAAAGAAGGGAGCATCCGTCAGCAGTTGCATCTCGGACTTGAGCAGGGACGTGATACCATGATACCCGAGGTATTATCGAGACCTCTTTTCAAGCCCTTTGTCGAGGACGAACTGCCTGGTATCATATTAGGAACAGAACCTCTCTTGGCGCATCCGGAAGCTGACAGGGAATGTCCGCGAGACATGACCGGCGCCCTGACACTTGCCATCGGACCTGAAGGTGGCTTTGTTCAGTATGAGATAGACAAACTTGAAGAAACCGGCTTTACCCCGGTAAACATGGGCAAAAGAATACTCCCGGTAGAAGCAGCAGTTCCGGCCCTTTTATCAAGGCTCCGCTGAAATCTTCCCTTGTATACTTTATTCCTTATGCCTGCTGCGGTAGTCTTCGATGGCCTTCTTCAGTGCATCAGCTCCGAGGTTTGAGCAGTGCATCTTCTGCGGGGGAAGTCCGCCAAGCTCAGCGGCAACCGCCTCTTTCGACATGGCTAGCGCTTCGTCGAGCGTTTTGCCCTTCACCATCTCGGTCACCATGCTGCTGACCGCAATTGCAGCTCCGCAGCCAAAGGTCTTGAACTTTGCATCCGTGATTATTCCATCCTTGACCTTGATATAAATCTTCATCGCATCGCCGCAGGTGGGGTTGCCTTCCTGTCCAACACCGTCAGCATCCGGCATCTCACCGACATTCCTCGGATTCGTAAAATGGTCCATCACTTTTTCGCTATACATACCTCACGTCATATCGGATTGTTGTGTGTCTGCCGATATGCTCCTTTCTGATGTAAGACATTAATCCAACTTATGATTTATTCTACCATTTTTAAACGTCGGGCATAAAACTCTTTTTTGAGGAGGACAAAACGACAACCGGGACCTACCCTCACCTCACTATTTCGACAAACTTCAAGAGATTGAACGGTGGATAAAAATCGAGCATTTTGACGCGTTCATATTAAAGAGAAAGGAAAACCTGTTCAGCGAATCGATGGGGATTTCCGAGGTGTTTTTTCCCATGTGCAAGTATCTGTTCCGCCTTGTACGCAGAATACATCCCCACGTAATAGTAGTGGCAGACCAACTCCAGCAGTGTATTGCTCTTTACGATCGGGTCTTCGGTGGCACTGAACACCGGAATTCCCAGCCTGTTAAGGATATCGACGAGGGTTATTCATCATGTTAAGCGCAGGATACTCCATCCTAGGCCGCAAGGCCAGGGTGGAGAGGAATGCGTTTCCTTTCTGTAAGTAAAGTTTTCGCACTCTCAATGAGAGTGATTTCAGAAGCCTTGGCAGAAGCAAATACCT
>PLXX01000124.1 GCA_003153275.1 Nitrospiraceae bacterium
TCCTGGACTGAGGATATTATCGCGATGGACCGTGACACTGGAATCGTACGATAACATTCTAATCAGAGGGGTCAACTGGGTCGGCGATGCGGTCATGACCATGCCGGCCATCCGGGAGGTGAGGCGGGCGTATCCCGAAGCGCGAATAAGTCTGCTGATGAGGCCCTCGGTCTCCCCTCTTTTCGACCACGATCCCCATATCGACGAGATCATCCCCTATCACGACGCGTACAGAGGGCTGGCCGGGAAAATCAGACTTGCGCGGCTGCTTCAGCAACGTAATTTCTCTCGGGCTTATTTATTCCAGAATGCATTTGATGCAGCTCTTTTGGCATTCCTTGCCCGTATTCCCGAAAGGACCGGCTACAGGAGAGACGGCCGCGGGTTACTTCTGACGAGGGGAATCTCCTTTGATAAGCCTGCACAGCAGATGCATCACATAGACTATTACCTCAATCTTCTGAAACTGGCCGGGCTGACATCGATCTCATTCAGTTCCGGTTCTAATTCTACCTCCGCGCTGCCGTGGATATACCTTTTGCCGGAGGAGCGGATAGCGGCCAGGCAGAGACTGCAGGCTCTCGGAGGGCCAGTTGTCGCGCTGAACCCTGGTGCAGCCTATGGTTCCTCAAAACGGTGGCCTGCCGGTCGCTTTGCAGATGTCGCAGTCCGGTTTATTCGTGAAAAAGATGCCGGCGTGATAATTCTTGGCGGTCCCAAGGAAACCGGCATCGCTGCAGAAATTTACAACCGGATCATGCAGCGCCTTACCCGGACAGGTCGTTTCGATCCGGATGAAATGCGTGTGGCAGACTTTTCAGGCCGGACAACGCTTCGTGAGCTTGCAGCGCTGATCTCAGAGGTTGATCTCCTGATAACGAACGATTCCGGGCCGATGCATATCGGCTATGCAGTCAGGACCCCTCTCGTTGCTATATTTGGTTCTACGTCGCCGCAGCATACCGGGCCGGTCGGAAAGGATGTTGCTCTTCTGAAAAAGGACATCGAATGCTCCCCCTGCCTAGAGCGGGAGTGCAGTCGCGGCGATCTCAGGTGCATGGATATGATATCTGCCGAGGAGGTCTTTGATGCCGCCTTGAGGCTCATAAAGACTGAAAAAGCGGTCTTCTTCGACAGGGATGGGACGCTTTGCCGGGACGCACATTATCTCTCGAGTATGGAGGATTTTGAATTGCTGCCGGGGGTGGATGAGCTGAAGCTTCTCAGGGACAGGGGTTTTAGACTGATCGGTATAACAAACCAGTCCGGTATTGCCAGGGGAAGGGTGAAAGAGGATTTTGTCAGAGAGGTGAATCGTATTTTTGTGGATCGGTACGGGTTTGATGCATTTTATTATTGCCCGCATCATCCTGATGAGCACTGCTCATGCCGAAAGCCCGAGCCGGGGATGCTGTATGATGCCCGGGCGGACTACGCTGTCGATTTGAAACAATCGTTTATGGTCGGCGACAAGGCTGCCGATATGCGCCTGGCCTTAACTGTTGGTGCAGCCGGCATCCATGTCAGGACCGGGCAGGAAGTACAGTCAACGCTGGCTGATTGCAGCGCCGCTGATCTCAGTGAGGTTGTGAGGATCATTTGTGGCTGAACCAATGATCAAACTGAAGAAGATACCTCGAAGAATTCTGATTGTCAAGCCTAGTTCTCTGGGCGATATTGTGCACAGTCTACCGTTTTTGAATTCTCTGCATTCATGCTTCCCCGACGCCACGATCGATTGGGTCATAGCCAGGGGACTTGAGGGACTTCTTGAAGGTCATCCGATGATCAACCGGCTTGTGGTGATCAATAAAGACGAGTGGCGCCGGATTTCGCGGACTGCTGAAACCATGAAGGAGCTTATGGGCCTTAGAAGAGCTTTGAGGGACGGGCGCTACGACCTCGTAATAGACCTGCAGGGCCTGTTGCGGAGCGGACTGATGACGAAGGCAACCGGTGCCCCAATTCGTGTCGGATTTTCCGAGGCGAGGGAAGGAAGCAGATTTTTTTATACGCAGACGGTCAGGGGAGGACGGGACGTCCATGCGGTCGACCGGTATCTGAAGATTGCTGCGGCGCTGGGATGCTCTGCGACTGACGTCATATTCCCTATGCCAGTGCCTGCGAGGATCCCGAAACAGATCCGGGACATAAGAAGCGAAATCACTGATTACATTGTTATTGTCCCCGGTGCCCGTTGGGAGACAAAGATCTGGCCTGCAGAGCGGTTTGGCGAACTGGCGAGACTGATTCCTCTTAGGAGCATCGTGATCGGCAGCGGGGCTGATCGCAGGAGGGCAGAAGAGATTGTTATTCGTTCTGGGGGCAAGGCTCTATCGCTTGCAGGCAAGACGACACTTCCCGAACTGGTTGAACTGATGCGAACCTCCCGGTGTGTCGTGACGAACGACTCAGGACCCATGCATATTGCTGCTGCGCTGGATGTTCCAGTTGTGGCGATCTTTGGTCCGACCAGTCCAGTCAGGACCGGGCCCTATGGACAAAGACATGCCATCCTGAAGAGTGAACGGGACTGTGCCCCCTGTTATAAACGACGGTGTGATGATGTTCGGTGCATGCTGGATATTACAGTCGCTATGGTCCTTGAGAATACGAAGGGTCTTCTGGTGGAGTGATAGTTGGTGTTTTCACATGAGCGCACTTTGAGCACTTGCAAAGAGATTCCCGACAAAAAACAGGTGCTTTGGGTGGCTTAATGGCGTGATTCACTGGTATTAACCTCTTTGAAGTCTGTTGACATTGCCCCAACTTTAATTTAAATTAAATCAGTTTTGCTGAACGCTCAGAATCGATTTCGTGGAGGCGTACGAGTATGGCAAAGAAAGTTGCAGTTGTTGTACGGGACAGGCAGCATGAGGCCCTGCGTATGGCTATTGGATTGACGCTTAAGGATGCTGTGGTGAGTGTTTATGTCATGGACAATAAGCTTGCATCTGATGAGAATATTGATCTCAATGTTGAGACGATCGGCGATATGGACGGCAAGATCTATTCTAACAATCCCGAAAACAAATTTGATCAGTTGACCACTGAGGAGATAGCGCATGCGCTCGCCGATGCCGATGCGGTCATTGCGTACTGAAGGGTTGACTAGAGTGTTGATTAATGCAAAGAAGGAGTGGACGTGAAGCTTGGAATTTTTGTCAATACGGACAGGCACCTTGCCGATGTGATCGGCATTGCCAGGGCAGCGGTAGCAAAGGGGCACGAGGTTGTGATTTTTGCTATGGACGGAGGGTCAAAACTTCTGCCGGATCCCGATTTTACCGCCCTGTGCTCGGTAAAGGGTGTTTCCATGAGTTATTGTGACCACAATGCTAAAGCGATGAGCATTGCGACAGAAGGCGTGCCGAAGGATGTCGTCTGCGGCAGCCAGTATAATAATGCGATTATGGCGAGCGAGTCTGATAGGCTCATTGTCCTTTGAAAGGAAGGAGATTCAGGGCTGATGAAGATACTTCATATACTCAATGACGGCCCGGACAGGCTCTCATCAGAGATCATCGCGTTCCAGTCGAAGGACCACGATGTTACGGTCATCGATCTTTCGAAGCAAGAGCTTTCCTATGAGACGATCGTTGATTCGATCTTTTCAGCTGACCTGGTGATATCGTGGTGACGGGCTTACTACATGTTCGTTAAGAGGAACTACGTTTTTTTTTTCGATTGCCGCTTTATTTATTCTGACCTTTCTTTTTCAGTATTACTTCAGGGCATTTGACGACAACCGCCTGACGAGTTGGGCTTCTGCCTTCCGGTTTGCTGATTTCTGGCATGTACTGCTTCTGCTCTGCCTCGGCATGATTGCCGCTTGGCCGTTTTCCCGGCTTTTGTCCGCGAGGCGGTATCGGCCGCTTCTGTTGTTTGTGTGCTCGTATGGTCTCGGCATACTTTTTTGGGAGGAGCCGGAGCTGATCCTGGATGCCTCGAGGTATTTCACCCAGGCCAAGCATCTTGAACTCTCGGGCCCTGATTTTTTTCTAAAGGAATGGGGAAAAGAGATTTTTGCATGGACGGATATGCCGGTGCTGCCGTTTATCTACGGGACCATCTTCAGGCTTATTGATGAAAGCAGGTTGTACATCCAGATATTCACGACGTTCTGTTTTGCCACGACAACGGTGCTCACCTGCCTGATCGGCAAGAAGCTGTGGGATGAGGAGACAGGATTCACTGCTGGCATGCTGATGCTCGGGATACCCTATCTGTTTTCACAGGTGCCGCTGATGCTGGTGGACGTACCCCTCATGTTCTTACTGATTCTTTCTGTATATATCTTCATCCTTGCCCTGGAGCGGGGAGGGCTGATGATCCCTGTTGCCGCCCTGTCGCTCTGCATCACTTTCTTTGCCAAGTATTCAGCGTGGCTTATGCTTTCGGAAATATTTGTGATTTTTTTTATCTATGGTATGAAGGCTTATGGCGTCAGCAGGACCAAATCCCCGACAAGGCATCGCGTGCTGAATGGTGTCGTGGTTTTCTTCATGTCAGGGGTCCTCATCAGTCTCATCTGGTCACTGAAGTCCGAAGTGTTCCTTGCGCAGATAAAACTGCTGAGGGATTATCAGGGCCCCGGGCTCAGGCGATGGGGAGAGAGCTTTGTTTCTACGTTTCTGTTTCAGATCCACCCGGGGGTGACCCTCGCCGCGCTTTTTTCAGTCTGGGCCGCGCTCAAGAAAAGGGACCACAAGTACATTTTCATCTGCTGGCTGCCCCTTTTGGTTATAGCTATGCAGATCGTGAGGATACGGTATATCGTTCCGGTCCTCCCCCTGTTCAGCCTCATGGCGGCCTACGGCCTGATGCAGGTGCGGCAGGAAGAGATTAGGCGGTTTATTGTCTCAGGTGTTGTAATGTCGTCGGTGATTGTTGCCGTCTTCGCATATCGTCCGTTTCTGAATGCCATAAGCTCTGTCAATCTAAAGCAGGCCGGAGAGTTTCTCAATACGGTCAACGGTCCTGTGGTCGAGGTTTTTACCCTGTATGCAGAGGATTCGGTGGCTGCCCCGGCTGTGACGGTTCCGTTGCTGGACCTCTTTACCCGCAAGAGGCTTGTATACTGTGACGCATATCATAACGCCGGGCAACGTGATTTGGATTCAAGGGAGATTCGGATGTCGCCACTGAGGTTCACGTGGGAATATAAAAATCCCCGATATTATGCTCAGTCCTGCAGTTCATTTCGTCAGAAGAATGCCGAGCCTGTCATCAATGGCCGACAGGTAGGAGCAGTGGTCATTATCACGGACCGGCTTGATGAGGGAGTTCCCGACCATCAGGGAAAGATTACAATGAAGTACCATAAAATGAAGGTTTTTGATCAGGACGAGAACGAATTCACGTTTAAGACATTTGTGAAGATTTATTATGATTGATAATATGTTCAACCTGTCTGCATCCGTATTATTGGGGACGACTGACAATAAAAGGTTGCAAATAACCTCATAAGCAAAATCAATAGTTTCACCGTTGACAAATGAAAACCGGTGTGATATGTTAAACAAAATTTTCCGGGAGGTAAGGCATGGAAACAGAGGTATTACAGAGCGCAACACTCGCATTCATTGTTTCTGGATTGTTGTGCGGAGGGCTTGTTGGACTGATTCTCCAGCGCGGGAGATTCTGTATGAACAGCGCATTCAGGGATATTATTTTCATAAAGGAGTATAACGTATTTCAGGCCTACCTGATCGCGCTGATCATAATGCTCATCGGCGGGAATGCCCTTGCGGACATGGATATTATTCATCTTAAGGCCCAGACCTTTTATCCCGTTGCCAATATCCTGGGCGGATATCTCTTCGGCCTCGGCATGGTTATGGCCGGCGGTTGCGGAAGCGGCATAATTTACAGGGTCGGCGAAGGCCAGATCGCCTCTATCGTGGCCGTATTCTGCTTTTTGTTCGGTATCGGGGCAACCACGAACGGCGCACTGAAACCTTTATATGACTTGCTCAGGAGCTTTAAGGTAGCCGGCGCGGAGGGTGCACCTTATACCCTCTATGGTTTTTTCGGCAACACTCCGATTGTCAAGTGGATCACCATTGCGGTTTTCTGCATCGCATGCTTTGCCTTTGTACTGCAGGGCAAGCCTTTTGCTTTTGGAAAACAGAAGGGTTTTTTCTGGTCTGTTGCAGGACTTCTTGTCGGTATCATGGGTATCGTCACGTTCTGGGCATCCGAGTACTGGGGTTCCCCGGGGTTTGCCAGGGGTATGAACTTTACCACCCCTGCGGGCGAGACCATGTTTACGTTTCTTACGGGGGATGCAAGGTCTAAGTTCTTCCCGATGTTTGATCTGTTTTCTTTCAAGGTAACCTGGGGAGAGTTTTTCTATATCGGCGTGCCAATAGGCGCCTTTATCAGTGCCAAGATCATGAGGGAGTTCAAGTGGAAGATCCCTCCGGCACGGGAGATGCTGACGGTAATGGGCGGGAGTTTTATAATGGGATTCGGCGCATCGTGCGCAGGAGGTTGTAATGTAGGGCAGGCGCTGACCGGATTTACGACTCTTTCAATCGGTAGTATTGCGGCCACGATCGCGATTATCCTCGGCAACTGGACAATGGTCTACTTCAAGTTCATCAGGCCAATGGGAGATATTGAATAGTTTTCTTTTGGTTCATAGAAAGAGCCTGAGGGGATAGTGCTCCGTCCCCCAGGCTCTTTTTTTTTGCTGGAATCGGCTGTTGCAGAGTCTTTTTTTTTATTCTTCAGTGACGCGCCTGAGTTTCGACAGGACCCTTGATTACCATTA
Source organism: Nitrospiraceae bacterium (assembly GCA_003153275.1). Taxonomy (GTDB): domain Bacteria; phylum Nitrospirota; class Thermodesulfovibrionia; order Thermodesulfovibrionales; family UBA6898; genus PALSA-1316. Next base: position 6,779 of record PLXX01000124.1, read on the forward strand.
TTAGGTGTCCTTCTACTAGCTGGATAAAAAGTTCCTATTCTTTTTAGACTATATGATGCAGCTTGACGCACGAGACTTGAAACCCGAAGAACTGTTCAGAAAACTGAAACAAATGCTTTCGTCGTGTGGCAGCAACGAATCCATCGAAGTACTTGTTTGCGACCGGGTTACTGCAAAAAAAGTGAAAGCATTTGTCTCGATGTCCGGGTGCCCGGTGGAAATCGAACAAAAAGGACACTTTTTTATTTTACGTATTACTGAGAATACCTGCGGTTGTTCCCGGTGAGTCATGTTCAATAGTCTTGACGACAACAATGCAACGATTATCATGGGAGGCGGTCTTACAGGACTTTCAGCGGGATATGTGTTGTCTAAAGCCGGGTTGGGCGTCAAGGTCTTTGAATCCGCTTCACACGTGGGCGGACTCTCAAGGACAGTGGAAAAGGATGGGTTCCGCTTTGATCTTGGCGGTCATAGATTTTTTACCCATGATAAGAAAATTGATAGGTTCGTAAATGACCTGATGGGTGATGAACTGATCACCGTTCATCGTACCAGCAAGATCTATATGCAGAATAAGTTCTTCGATTATCCCCTTAAGCCCCTGAACGCGATGTTCGGACTCGGCATACCGACTACCATGAAGATTATTGCTGATTATGGATATGAAAAGGCAAAGAGACTTGTGAAGCAGACTGACACAGTGTCTCTCGAAGATTGGGTTGTCAGCAATTTCGGACGGACCATGTTCAACATATACTTTAAGGATTACAGCGAAAAGGTCTGGGGGATAGACTGCAGCCGTATCAGCGCTGAATGGGTGGCGCAGCGCATCAAAGGTCTGTCCCTTGCAACGGCTATCAAAAATGCATTTTTTAAATTCAGTGGAAGCGAGCTTCCAACCTTTACCGACCGTTTTCTTTATCCTTCCCTTGGTATTGGGCGGATTGCCGAGAGGCTGAAGGAGGAGATTGAGCTCACCAACGGGGTATATACCAATTCCGGGGTTGAACAGGTCAACCATGACGGCCGTACCATCAAGAACATCCATTTGAAAAACCACGGCAGATCGAGTGAAGTGGAGGGCAGGGAGTTCGTCTCGAGTTTGCCGCTTCCGCGACTTGTTCAGATGCTGAACCCAGCTCCTCCGGATGATGTCCTGGCTGCGGCCTCCCGGCTCTTGTTCAGAGACCTTATCGTTGTTTCGATCATGATAGACCGTCCCAGAGTCACTGATCAGACTTGGATATATATACAGGACAAGAGCGTCCCATTTGGACGGATCCATGAGCCGACCAACTGGAGCGACAAGATGGCGCCCGAAGGGAAGACGCTCTTGGTGGTTGAATTCTTCAGTACCAGGGGGGACCGGCTCTGGACGAGCTCTGATGCCTCACTGGTCGAGACGACGGTCGATCATCTTTCCCGCCTCAGCTTTATCCTCAGCGATGAGGTGGTCGACAGTTCTGTCGTAAGGGCAACCAAGGCCTATCCGCTCTTCGAGGTCGGCTATGACATGGCCTGCACACGGCTTCTCGACTATCTCGGTCGGTTCAATAACCTTCACCTCTCAGGACGGCTGGGGCTTTTCAAATACTTGAATATGGANNCCGTCATGGGTTCCTGAAGATATTTTTTCTTCCAAAACCGCGGCCTCGCAGATAAATTACTGGCAGCCGCTGGGAACGCTGTATGTTGCCTCTGTTCTGCAGCGGGCAGGACACGATGTTCGATTTCTCAATGGTGCGTTCAGATCTCAACAGTCGATCATCGAGGAACTGAAGGAATTCAACCCCACTTTTGTCGGCATCTATTCAACGACATTCGGATGGGATAAGGCAAAAAAGACGGCAGCCGATGTCAGGCAGCTTCTTGGACCTGATGCGTTTATATGCACCGGGGGGCCTTATCCAACTGCGACGAAGGAACATTGTATGGAGGATGCAGGACAGCTTATTAACGCCGCTATCTATGGGGAGGGAGAGTTTACCGTTCTTGAGATAATCGGGCGGCTTGAAGCCGGCAAGGGTCTGGATGCGGTGGCCGGGACGGTCTACCGGGATGGCAGTCATATCGTGGTGAATGCTGAAAGACCTCTTATCCAGGACCTTGACTCCCTGCCGTTTCCTGCGAGGGAACTGCTCGGAGACACACGCTGCTATATCCCGCCGCCGGCTACTTACAAGAGAAAACCGGTTGCGGTCCTGATTACCTCACGCGGGTGCAATCGGCAGTGCATCTACTGCTTCCAAATCGACAAGACCCGGAAGATACGCTTCAGAAGTGTCGAGAGTGTCCTCAGTGAGATTGAGCATTGCCTTGGTCAGGGATATCGCGAGATAAAGTTTATTGATGATACCCTTGCCGGCGACTATGACCGGGCGATGCAGATCGCGCGGGAGATCAGGGCCAGGAAGCTCGATTTCACCTGGTTTGCGTCAGCTTGTGTCAATCAGGTCGACAAACCGCTGCTCCAGGCCTTTAAGGACGCCGGTTGCTGGGCAATACTATTCGGTGCTGAGAGCGGCGTCCAGAAAAACCTAAAGGCTATTCGTAAGGGGACTACGCTTAAACAGATCCGGGAGGCCGTCACGGCTGCACAGGAGGTTGGTCTGAAGGTGAGTACCCCGTTCATGTTCGGCATACCCGGAGAGACGTTTGAAGAGGGGCTTGAGACGATCCGCTTTGCGATAGACCTGAATCCGGACATAGCGAATTTTCACGCCATAACGCCTTTTCCCGGTACGCATCTGTACGATAACCTTGAGCAGTACGGAACGATCTCATCAGAGCTTGCCGACTATACATACCAGGGTGCGGCATTTGTTCCACATACCATGACGCGCGATGACATCATCCGGCTCAGACAACTGGCATTTAAACGGTTCTATGCCCGTCCGTCTTTTATTATGAAGAGGGTACTTGAACTGAGGAGCCTCAATGACGTCAGGGTTGCTGCGAGGAGCGCGAGAAGTCTCTTCTGGCTGTTTGCAAAAGATAACATCTTTACTCGCGCGAAGAATTAGCGGATATCGTGATGCGTGATTTGGCAAACAAACAGCGGCTGCTGAAGACCTTTATCGAACTTGTCCATATCAATTCTCCGTCATTTGAGGAAAGAGAGATTGGCGCGTATCTGATTAAAAGACTGGAGCAGGCCGGCTGTTCAGTTCTGGTGCAGGAGTATGACCGGTCCTTCAACGTTATCGGAGTAAAGAGAGGAGAAAGAACTGAGGCAGCTCCGCTGCTCCTGAGTGCTCATATGGATACCATAGAGCCGACAGAGGGGATAAGGATTACGGTCGATGATGAGATGGTCCGATCAGCGGGAGGGACGGTGCTCGGTTCCGACGACAAGAGCGCGATTGCCCAGATCCTGGAGGCGCTCGACGTTATTCAGGAGCAGAATCTTTCTCATGGGGATATTGAGGTCGTCTTTTCCTCGGCAGAGGAGAAGGGGCTCTTCGGAGCGAAGAATCTCGATTGCCGCAGCATCAGGAGCAGGCATGCGATTGTAATGGACTCGTCCGGCAGCGTTGGAAATATCATTGTCGGTGCACCGACACATATTACCTATAAGATGCTTATATCCGGCAGGCCTGCACATGCCGGGATTGAGCCTGAACAGGGGCTGAGCGCGATTAGGGTTGCTGCAGAGGTCATTACTGCTGTCCCTGACGGCAGGATCGATTCTGAGACGACCGCTAATATCGGCATCATTAGAGGCGGGACAGCTACCAACGTTGTGCCCAAAGAGGTTGTTCTGCACGGCGAAATCAGAAGTCATTGCGACGGAGTTCTCACGGCAACAAGGGACCTGATATTCGACACAGCGAGAAAGATTGCTGCAAGACGTGGTGTCACGATCGATATTATGGAACACGAGGAATACAAGACCTTCAGGTTGCGTGAAGACGGGCCTTTTATGGAGATGATGAAGGAGGCCTTCAGAAGATGTGGCATCGAACCGGCCCTGGTGCTGACCGGCGGTGGATCAGACGCCAACATCTTTAACCAGAATGGCATCTGCGCAGTGAATATATCCACGGGCATGCAGAGGGTGCATTCGACGGATGAGTTTATTCTGAAAAAGGATTTATACGCCGGCTGTCAGATTTTGCTGGAATGCATTATCCTTCATTCTTCACTCAGGAGAGATACGTGAAAGGCTGATCTTCAGGCTGGACCTTGCTGCTGTCGTTATCGCTGTTAAAGGCTACCGCAATCTGTCCCTCTTCCATATCGATAAAGCTAATCCATTGAGGCCACCTATGAATTTCCTCAACGCCAGAGAACATCCCTCGCCGCGACTTTTATTAGCTTTTACCACTTTTTTCCCCGTTGTTGTAAACTCCTCATCATTCCAATCATCAGCAGGGTTCCACGGATCTACCCGTGGGTGAATGCGTTCCGGAAGCGAAGGCCTACCGGCGAAGCCGGTCAAGCGAAGCTTGCACTNNCACTCCGTTAAAGTGCCACGGGCTTGCTCGTGGGTATCTACAAAATCTCATTAATGAGACGGCACATTACGCTTTATATAGATGATGTAGTTTACAGCGCAGAATTCATGCCGAGTGCGGACATGAGGAAAAATACTTATTGCGGTACTGAATTTATTGATTTTTCAAGACGATAGATCATACAGAGATGATAAGTGGGAAGATACCAGTTCCTTAAATATCAGGATATTACTGAAATATCAGGAGGCGATCCTTTTTCTTGGCAATGACAGGAGTAATGCGACTCTATTGTCTTCGCTGGGAAATAGGCGAGTCCAGAGAAGGACGCATAACCCAGTCGGTAGAAGTCCGACCAAGGCTAAGAGACTCAAGGCCTTGTAGCTTGGAAGGCGTGGTGGAGCGAGAGCGAGACGGCGAAGCCCTTCGACAACATTCTTTGAAAGGAGGATGCGCAACGCTTCAGGTTGTAACGTACAGTGAACGCAGATGCAGCCTCATTACACGGAAATCCGGTGGCCGAGACGGTCTATAACGTGCGAAGGCAGCAAGGGATAGTGGTAAAGAGTCAAGTACACTATATCTCACCGGCGGGGTATCAGCGGCGACATGAAGCGAAGGGGTATGCGGAAACTGAGAAGTCCTTGGTGTCCGTCGAAGAAATCTCGACGAAGAGGCTTCGCCTATAACCCTGAGTGGGAAATGGCGGGGACGGCACCAGGATGACGGATCGGGTTGTAGTACTGATGAGCCACCTGCAGTAAAACAGGCGGGGAGGGAAGGACCCGGACCGGTGGATATTCCGCGTGCACAGTGAGGCAGGGGTGAAATGATAAAAGCACCTATCAGTCTGCAGGAACTGCGGCGGCGGATTTACTGAAAGGCTAAGTCTGAGAACACGCACCGTTTTTGAGGAATCTTCGTGCAAATTGCGAAGATTGAAACTCTTGCAGAAGCATATCGACAGGCCAAGAAGAATGGCGGTGCCCCTGGCATCGACAACCAGGCCTTCGACGACATTGAATCTTCGGGAGTTGTGGAATTCCTCATGACCCTACGAGATGAACTTCTGGCAAGAACTTACAAACCACAGGGTAGTGAAAGGAGCACCGAAACTAATCCTTGAAGCAATATTTGAGGCGGACTTTAGTCCTAACTCTTATGGATTTCGGCCGAAACGATCACAGCGTCGTGCGCTTGCTGAGGTGCGGCGAAGTCTGCTTCGAAGGATGAGCACTGTCGTTGATGTTGATCTATCGTGCTATTTTGACACAATCAGGCATTGGGTGCTTCTGGAAAAGATAGCACGACGCGTTGAAGATCCCAACGTACTCCATCTTGTGAAACAGATAGTAAGGGCAGGTGGAAAGATAGGCGTGCGGATGATAGTACGCCGCAGGCGCACAAAGAGGTTCTTATGTAAGAGAACCGATTGTGCATAAGCTGCACAAGAGATGGCGGAAGGCCCTCCAAAGCCGACCTGCAGTGGCAGGCTTAAAACAACCATGAGCTGCGTTGGTAAAGAGCCANNGTGGTGAGCGTCATGGAAAAGGCGCAGCAAATGCGTCATATACGAAACAGAAAGGCGAACAAAAGTGAATCACCGATGAATTGTCGAAAGCGTAGGGACGACATCAAAACCAGGGGGGTATCGTTAATCTGGGATAAATCCATCAGAAACCTGTTTCCTGGGGGGATGGTGTCCGTCATGCATCCTTGCAATACACTATTTGTGTCTTTTCATGGAAGCTTGGCTTTGGGTCTCCGACTGAATAATGGGAGCCGGATGAGCTGCGAGGTTCACGTCCGGTTCTGCGAGGGGCTGGCGGGGCGGTTCCGCCGGTCTACTCTCCTCGTCATCACCGTAAGTGGACACTATACAAAATGTGGTTGGGCAGAACATGCTCTTAAAAGACTTTGCGAGCAGATTGAGCCGCTTGGTTTAAGGCTGAACACAGAGAAGACCAAGATTGTGGACACACTTACCGGCGTACATTTGGATTCCTTGAGTTTGACTTCAGACGCGTTCCAAAGCGTGAAGGAAGTGGACACTTCATATTACTTCCCCCGAAGAAAAAGGTCCGCATTGCCATTAAGGCAAAGATCCGAGAGATTATCCGCCATGGGGGTGCAACGCCTGCCAAGGACTTAATCGCAAAGATCAATACCGCCGTAGCAGGGTGGGTCGAATACTCCGAGTGGGTAATGCGAGTCGGGCATTCAGTTGAGGTGGCCATCGAATACGATTCCGCCGCAATCGGCGCCGTCTGCCTATCCACTGCGGTCTTCTGGTATAGTAAAACATGCAGAAGGTGACAGTATGCCGGAGGTAATGCGAAGGCCAAAGGTGATTTTGGGAATGAGCGGTGGGGTTGACTCAAGTGTTTCTGCCTACCTGCTGAAGGAGCAGGGCTTCGACGTCGAAGGCGTCAGCTTCATCCTCTGGGAGGCACAGGATGCCTTCTCCGGATGCTGTTCCCTGAGTTCTGCGCAGGGTGCGAAGCGCACTGCTGACCGGCTCGGCATCTGTCATAATGCTGTTGATGTCCGAGGAGAATTCAGCAGGCAGGTTATTGAGCCGTTTGCAGAAGCTTACGCCAAAGGCCTGACTCCGAACCCCTGCATTCAATGTAACCGGCATATCAAGTTCCCATTCCTGCTGAGAGAGGCGGAACAGCGAAGAGCTGAATATATTGCCACAGGCCATTATGCAAGGGTTTGTGACGACAGCAGCGCTGGGGGAGGGACAGTTCTGAAAAAAGGACTGGACGAAAAGAAGGACCAGTCGTATGTTCTCTGCATGCTCAGGGAAGAGGAACTGCGGCGGCTGGTGCTGCCCCTTGGAACATACAAGAAGCAGGGAATTCGTGATATTGCCAGGTCGCTGGGACTCGAAGCAGCATACTGGCCCGAGAGCCAGGAGATATGTTTTATCGAAGACAACAATTATTGCGCTTTTCTTGAGAAGCGTGACCCTTTGTTGAATACTCCGGGACCGATCATCGACAACAGCGGAAAGCAGATTGGCCTGCATCGAGGAATATACCGGTACACAGTTGGACAGAGGAAGGGGCTCGGGCTTGCATCGCTGAATCCCTGGTACGTTACCAGAATAGATACTGAACATAACACGGTGTGTGTTGGTGCAAAAGAGGATGCGGTCTCGAAAGTGATACGTGTGTCACAGATCAACTGGCTCTGCAGGCCGGACAGCATTGTCTTCCATTCAAACGTGAAGGTCCGTTCGATGATGAAAGGGCTGCCTGCCTTAATTGAGACAAACGGTGACACTGCTGCAATTGTTTTCGATGAACCGGTCTGGGCAGCGGCACCTGGCCAGAGCGCGGTTTTTTATGATGGCGACACGGTGCTTGGCGGCGGGGTAATCATGTCTGGCTAGCCATAATCCCTACCGTGGAAAAAACACCTGTTTATTAGAATTTAACAGATAAGGCTGATGACGTCCTTTGCAACTGTGATTTTTGCATCTGCCATTCCGAAATAATCTCCGTCTATCTGGACAGGAGATGATCCGGTTATGGTTATCTCCTCTGCCCTGGTGTAGACTACATCCCTCTCCCTTATATGTCTTCCGAACGACATCAGGAAGACATACCTCAGGAGGTCTGCCCGCTTCCTTCCCTGGAATATGCAGGCATAGAGGAAGGGTTCATAAATTCTTGCATCAGGAGTTATCCTGAAGTTCCCGCCATACCGCGAGACATTTCCGATAATCGCTGCATAGCCGCGGACCTCTCTTCCGTCCATCGTCAGAACGAGCTCTTCCGGCGCGTAATTGAGCAGCGTCCGCAGTCCGCTGAGAACATAGGCTACAGGGCCTGTATATTTTTTCAGAGGCAGATTGATGTCTCGTACTGCCTGGCCGTCAAATCCGATGCCTGCCATCAGGATGAAATAACGGGACAATGGCTTTCCACCAGGATAACAGGTGATCTGTCCAAGGGAAACACGCCTTGCACTGCCGCTGATAATGCGTGCGAGAATGGCGTCCTGATGATGGTCTTCATAAATCTCACGTGCAAGAACATTTGTTGTTCCGAGAGGAAGGACGCCGACCGGGACGTCAGAGCATGCCATGCCATTGATGACCTCATTTATTGTGCCGTCGCCCCCAGCGGCGATGACCATATGCGGTTTGTCCTGCCTCATCTGACCCAGGCCCTGTCCATTGATCTGACAGGGGATCTGACCGGAAATCTGCCTGGCGAATGCTTCGGCATCGCTGCTTTTTTCAGTACATAAGACCTCGGTAGAGAAACCCCTCTGTTCAAGAAATGTACGGGCAGCATCAATTTGTTTCCTGGAGGCCCTGCGCGCGGCCGGATTATAAATTATGATGATCGATGGGGCCATCGATCGCCATTTGAGGGGAAGATGCCGTAGCACGGAGCAATGGTGCTCACCATGACCGGGATTTCTTCAAGATACTCTATGATCTCATCCTTGTCAGATTCTGTGTGAATGAAGAACACCCGTCCCCCTGTCCGTGCCTTCTTCTTCTTGATATGAGGGATCCTGAGGTACCCTAGTGTCTCTGATGCTATATAGCCGGTCGTATAATCAGGGTCGTCCGATACGCAGAGCTCAGCTATGACCGGCCTGCAGGCTGCGACCTTTGATGCAAGGACCAGGGCTTCTCTGACCGTGTCCGTGTTTATGGTGAGCCGGGTCAGTTTCTGCCTGAGTTTCGTATCTGCCGGTCTACTGATGCCGATCCTCGAAACCCTGATTCCTCTTTCCCTGTTGGGTTCAATCCTTTTCCCTGATGATGCTATTATGAGTGCGGCCCCGCGCATTGAGCTCCCTGTACTGACGAGGTCGAGCGCACTGTCTATCGCTGCGTCGGATATGCCCACACCTTGCAGGCTTTTCTTTGCGAAACTCCGGGCATCCCGAACGTTTGTGCTGTTAACGGTGTGAAGAGGCAGAGAGTTGATCCGTCGTGGTTTTTGCCTGATTTCTTCGATGGTGAGGACGATACAGTCCGGCTTTCCCCGCGGATGCTCAAAGGCCCTTTTTACGTAGCCCTCAACAGCCTTGGTTATCTCAGCTTTTATATAGAGGCCTTCAGCCCCTGATATGTGTATTTCATTTCTGCTGCATTCAATGGAGTTTTCATAACAGCTTTGGGAATCCGACTGCTTTTTTTTTGAGGCCCTCATTCGAACGCTGTATACCACGATTACGCCAATGCTTTTAAACCGCACGACCGTATGAGTTTCAGGTCATCCTCAAAAAAGCGGCCGAGTGTTGTCAGGTAATTGCCGGTTAGCAATCCGTCCGCACCGGCAAAAAAAATCATTGCATTCAGATCCCCGAGCGTCTGCATTCTGCCTCCGCAGACGCGGATTTCCTTGTCAGGCAGAATGAACCGATAGATGCTAATGATCTTAAGGGCCTCGAGAGGGTCAAGCGGTTGTCGTATTTCAAGTCTGGTCCCGGCTATGGGTGTCAGAAAATTGATCGGCACTGAATCAGGTGAGATCTCCTTTAATGCAAAGGCCAGATCTATCCTGTCCTCCCACGTTTCACCGAGCCCGAAGATGCCGCCCGAACAGACCGAAAGGCCGACGGTTTTAGCTGCCATGATCGTCGTGATCTTGTCCCGCCAGGTATGTCTTGTGCAGATCGACGGAAAAAATCTTTCCGAGGTTTCAAGGTTATTATGATACCGCTCTAATCCTGCCTTCTTCAGAAGCAGCAGTTCATTGCCGGTCAACAGCCCGAGTGTCGCACAGGGAAGCAGGCCCCGCGAGCGGACGCCTGGGAGCATGTCCTGAATGGTCCCGAGATCCTTTTCAGAAATCTGTCTCCCACTGGTGACAATGCAGAACCTGCGGGCCCCTCCCTGCCGGGCCGCTTCCGCAGACGAAAGGACCTGTTCTGCCTTGAGAAGTGTGAATCGGCTGATCTTCGCGGAACTTTTGTATGATTGGGAGCAGAACGAACAGTCTTCTGTGCAGGCGCCTGATTTGGCGTTGATGATGGAACAGAGGTCAACCGTATCTCCCCTGAAGTGGGCCCGGATCCTGTTGGCTGACGCGAAGAGATCAACCTGGTCCTGTTCTGACAGGGAAGACAGCCCCAGCGCTTCTTCTTTGGTAATGTCGCGGCCTGCCAAGACGTGTTCTTCGACCTTCCCTATCGTTACCGCCCCGGTGGGGACGCCCGAGTGGTGAGCACTGACGCGGATATGTGGCGAGCCCTTTCGAACGATTTTCCCGATCATCTCATCTTTTGATATGACCCCCTTGTCGATCAGGAGGTCAATCAGCCCTTCAAGTGCCTGGTGTCTGGAAAAATCTGGCTTTGCGTGGCTGTCATGTGTACCGGCGCTGTCCTGACAGGGGGGTCTGTCCATGCGCCCGTCAAACCTGTCCGGCGAGGGATCCGCTACCGACCCGTTGTCCCACGGGATGCCCGTCGTATCGCTTTCATAATGCCTTTCGATGGCCCGCATGATTTCGGACTCAAGGGCAAGTACTGGTTTGATCCTCACGCCGAGCATGAAACTGATATCGTCAACGGTCATGAGATCTGTCGGGTCTGACATGGCTGTAAGAAGCGTTTTGCCATCGAACTCAAGGGGAAATATGCAGAGCTTCTTTGCCGTGTCCATCTTGACAAGTCTCATGACCTTATAGGATGGCCTGTCTGCAGAATCAAGTGATATGCTTTTGACGCCGTACTGTTCGACAATGATCGAAAGAAGTTCTTTTTCCGAAAGAATGCCTCTCTTGACTAGAATCGAACCGAGCCTGCCCCCCCGCTCGCTCTGGTAGGATAAAGCATCCCTGAGTTGGAGTGCATCGATGACACCAGCTTCAAGCAACATCTCGCCCAGCTTCTTCCTGCGTTTCATTTTAGAGAATTCCTTTGTGCCGTGTTCACTGAGTACTGCACGTCAGTACCGTATCTCGAAACCCGAAAGGCCCTCAGGTGGTTCGTCCCATGAAACACCCATGTCTGTTACCTGCGATCCGAACGGTCCCTTCCTGCATTCCTGAATGCCCTGCTCTATGAGTCGCCTGCTGCCTTCAAACACCACTTCAACTCTGCCATCAGGAAGATTCCTGACCCATCCATTTAAATTGCGTTTCACGGCAACGTTGCCGGTGAAAGAACGGTAAGAAACGCCCTGAACCCGGCCTTTGATCATAAGATGAACCCTGCAGGTTTCCATGCTTTTGTTATTATATCAGATTTTCTTTCAGGTTAACGCCTGAGGGTACCCATAATCCGCCGAGCAATTCACTGCGATAAAAAGAAAGGCGTGAGAACAGCATGTGAGCGGATTTAGCGGCGTGGAGCGCAGCTGCCTCGGAGGTCAGATCAGTATCAGGCCGAGAATGAGCGCACATCCTGTTCTCGCGCCTTTTACAATAAATTTATGGCTGCCTACTTGACGATCTTCATGCTGATATCAGCAGCAGCGGCAGAATGGGTGAGTGCTCCGACTGAAATAAGATCTACCCCGGTCTCTGCCACTTTCCGCACATTTTTCAGGTTCACATTGCCGGATGCTTCAAGCGTTACTCTGCCGTTTGCAATCTGAACAGCTTCGGCCATGTCCTGAGGCAGCATGTTGTCAAGCATAATGATGTCGGCTCCGGCATCGATCGCCTCCTGGAGTTCACTGAGATGCTCCACCTCTACTTCTATTTTAGTGAGATGGTGTCCTGCTTTTGCCCGTGAAACCGCCTCTGTGATGTTGCCGACCTCTTCTATGTGGTTGTCTTTGATGAGGATCCCGTCATAAAGTCCGAACCGGTGGTTTAGTCCTCCTCCCATTTTGACCGCGTATTTTTCCATGAATCTCAGGCCAGGAGTTGTCTTTCGCGAGTCAACGATCCGGGCGTGCGTTCCCCTGACCAGATCCACGAACTGCTTGGTCAGCGTTGCAATCCCCGATAGCCGCTGGAGCAGATTCAGGCTGGTCCGCTCGCCGGCAAGCAGAGTGCGGGTTTTGCCGGAGACTTCAGCGAGGACATCTCCCCTGGATACCTTTGTCCCATCGTGGTAGAACGTTGTGAACCGGGTCTCGGGGTCCAGAATGCTGAAGACCTCTCGGGCAAAAGGAAAGCCGGCAAGAACAAAAGTTCCCTTCGCAATATACAGTGCCCGAGAGGTATTTTCCGGGGGCACGATAAGTGATGTTGTAATGTCACCATGTCCTATATCTTCGTCCAGGGCATGACGAATGAACTCATGCACGTTCAAAGGAATGTCCACCGGCTATTTCCGTCTGAGCAGAGAGAAGATACCGAAGATACCGCCGAGCACCCCACCGAGGGCCAAGGCTGATTTCCAGTCAAACAGGGTTGTGACATCCCCTTCGACTCTGTTTGCAAGGAGCAGCAACGATGCGCTGTTTTCCGTCCTGACTGTGCCTGACGCAATAATCCCTACCGCGCTGCTGTTAATTGTTGTTTCTCCTTTGCACAATGAAAACGGTGTGCAGGAATAGCTGAGTGACGTGTTGTCGCCAATCAGCACTCCCGCAACGCTTTGATGCAGTGAAACGTTTTCCCCGCGCAGCAGCAGAGTTCCCGACTGTGTTGTCTCGATCTTCTCGCCGTCGATACTGAGGGTAGCAACCTGCTGCATCTCGACATGATTGCCCTCGACATTCCTGACCGTGCTCTGGCTGATCCGGACGAATTCACCTTCAATGATATCCAGATCTTTGCCCTGCAGTATCTGTTCAGTTTTTTCCATGTTCCTTNNGGCGCCCGCTTCAGAAAATCCTCGTTCAGAAGTTTTTTGTTCAGAAAGATTATTGTTTCGTCCAGCTTCTCATTCTCTTTTTTGAGCCGTTCGATTTCCGCCGTGAAATCAATGAGCCCCTCAAGGGGGACATAGATTTCAGCAAAGGTTCTGACCGCAGCAGCAGATCCTTTGGGTTTCACGACAGCACTTCCAATCTCTGTGATATCAGCCCTTGCGAGTTTTCTGATAAAGGGAAGATTTCTGCTGATGATCTGCTCTGTCTGCGGTGAGCGAGTCATGACAACGGCCTTGAGTTCAAGTGCGGGTGAGAGGTTGAGTTCGCCCCGGATAGTCCGTATGCCCATGACCGTTTCCATAATCACGTCCATCTCGGATTCTGCATCAGCATCCCTTATAAGAGCTTTTGGATATACCGCGATCATGATGCTCTTCTCCCCTTGACCGTTTGGCCCTCGTTCCTGTGGTATGTTTTGCCAGATCTCCTCGGTAATATACGGCATAAAGGGATGAAGGAGTTTCAGGGTATTGTCCAGGATAAATAGCAGGCATTCCTGAACCCGAGCCTTTTGCTCTGATTCTGCATACAGGATCAGCTTTACCATTTCAATATACCAGTCACACAGTTCATGCCAGATGAAATGATATAGACTGCCGGCTGCGTCATTGAAGCGGTACTCCTCCAGCGCCTGGTTAATCTCTCCGGCAGCAGAGGAGAGTCTGCTGAGTATCCACCTGCTTGCGATATCCAGGTCCCCAGCATGGCCGGGTTGTGGTCCGGACTGAGGGCATGATTGAGGCAGCCGCGCCTCCCCGGCGTTTGTGAGGATGAAGCGCGATGCATTCCAGAGTTTGTTTACGAAATGCCGGTATCCTTCAATCCTTTCCTCGGAAAACTTGACGTCCCTGCCCTGGGCTGCAAAGGCGGTCAGCGTAAATCTGAACGCATCGGTCCCGTATTTTTCCATCATGATCAGCGGATCTATAACATTGCCCTTAGACTTGGACATCTTCTGTCCGCTTGCGTCTCTGACCAGTGCGTGGATATACACAGTGTTGAAAGGTATTTCTTTCCTGAACTTCAAGCCCATCATGATCATCCTGGCCACCCAGAAGAAGATGATATCAAAGCCGGTCAGAAGGACAGTCGTAGGATAGTATTTTTTCAGTTCAATGGTGTTTTCCGGCCAGCCGAGTGTTGAAAAAGGCCAGAGTGCGGACGAGAACCAGGTGTCGAGGACATCCTCATCCTGCCGGAGCGCAGTGCTGCCGCATTTCGTGCAAGACCCGGGCGTCTCCCGGGCCACGATCACTTCATCGCAGGACTCGCAATACCAGGCAGGGATGCGATGGCCCCACCAAATCTGGCGTGAGATGCACCAGTCATTGATATTCTCCATCCACGCAAAATAGGTGTTTTCCCAGGACGTCGGCACAAAGCTGATCCTGTTGTCACGGACAGCTTCTATCGCCTCCAACGCCAGCGGCTTTATCTTGACGTACCACTGAAGGGTAGAGAGCGGCTCGATAACAGTCTTGCAACGGTAGCACTGGCTTATTGCATGACTGTGTTTTTCCTGCTTTACGATGAGATTGAGTTCCTTCAGGTCTATGAGCACAGCTTTTCTGCAGTCATACCTGTCCATACCCGCATAGATTGTCCCCGCAAGTTCAGTCATTTTGCCGTCCACGCCAATTACGCTGATGAAGGGAAGGGTCGGGACCTGTCTGCGGGCTATCGCCTCATCATTAAAGTCATGTGCCGGCGTTACCTTGACCGCGCCGGTACCGAATGCAGGATCTACTGTTGAGTCAGCAACAATCACGATACTCCGGTTGGCCAGGGGCAGAAGGATTTTCTTGCCGATCAGTCCTGCATACCGTTTGTCTTCAGGGTTTACCGCGACCGCTGTATCGCCGAGCATCGTCTCGGGCCTGGTGGTTGCGACCACTATATTTCCGGTCCCGTCTTCCAGGGGATATTGAATATAGGTCAGACGTCCGTCAAAATCCTCGTGTTCGACTTCGATATCCGAAAGTGCGGTATGGCAGCGCGGGCACCAGTTGATCAGGCGGTTGTCCCGGTATATGAGCCCCTGCTCATGAAGGCTGACAAAGACCTCGATGACTGCTTTCGAAAGACCAGCGTCAAGGGTAAAGCGCTCCCGCGACCAATCACAGGAGCTGCCGAGCCGCTTGAGCTGGTGGATGATCCTGCCGCCGTACTCCGCCTTCCATTTCCATACGCGTTCGATAAAAGCCTCACGCCCGAGCGAGTGCCGGTCGATTCCCTCAGCAGTAAGCTGGCGCTCGACGACATTCTGGGTGGCGATGCCTGCATGGTCGGTCCCGGGCACCCACAGCACACTATATCCGGACATCCGCTTCCATCGGGCAAGGATATCCTGGAGGGTTGCATTCAGGGCATGGCCCATATGGAGGGAGCCGGTAACGTTTGGAGGTGGAATGACAATACTGAACGGCTCTGCCGATGATGTCGGGTCAGCCTTGAAGAGGTTCCGGGCCAACCAGAAGTCATACCATTTTTCTTCTACGTCTTTGGGGTTATAACCCTTTTGTAATTCTGTCATAGCTTTGTCCTAACAATAAAAGACGGGGAATGGGCACTGCCATTTCCCCGCCGCTTATTGAAACTTTTCCGTATTTACGATGATGCTTTAATTTTCTCGATCTCTTTTGTAATTATGCTGTTTGCAAGTTCGGGGAGCGTCTCCCAGAGGACTTTCTCAACCTCCGACGTTATGGACGAAAAAGCCCCTTTTACCGCTTCCTTTGTCACTTTTTCCACGAGTTCTGGGGCCGTCTCCCAGAGGATCCTTTCGATAGAATCCTTCATCATCGGGGTGATCGCCTGCAAAACGGCATCCTTCAGGTCGAGTTTTTGATCGAGTGCCTGCGTCAGTTTCAGGTCGATTTTCTCATTTAATGTCCGATGCAGGGCGGAGAAGAGTGCGGCAGTCTGTTCACCCACCTTTCGGTCGATCAACGCCAGGACCTCCTCAGATGAGGGGAATGCAATTTCATGGATGACCGGCTCTTTCTTTACAGCTGGTTGCTCAGCAGCGGCTGCTGCTACAGGCGCAGGCTTCGGAGTTTCGACGGGGACTTTTTCGACATGCACTTCCGAGACCGTCTCTGCCGCAAGGAGTTCTTCCCCTGTCAGCGCTTCGACGGCATACACAGTCGGTGTTTCTGTTAAATCTTCCATTGCCCATAGGTCTTCTTCCCCCATCGGTTCTGCTAGTTCGGGCTGTGTCGCGTCCTCGATTTCCTCTCCAAGGTCATAGGCCTCATCCATGGGTTCCGCTATGGCTTCAGCTTCTTCCATGTCTGCTATAGCGCCCATGGTCAGTACTGAGTTGATCTTGCCGATCAGTTCCTGAGATTCAAAAGGCTTGATAACCGAGTCGTCAGCGCCTACCTTGAGTGAAAGCTCATTGTCGATAGGCTCAAAAGCCCCGGCCAGAAGAATGACAGGGATCGAGGCTGTTTTGGGATTGTTTTTGATCTTTTCGCAGAGCTGATAACCGTTCAACTTCGGCATCTCGATGTCAGCAAGGACGATATCAGGATTAAAAGATTCGATGAGGTTAAGAGCATCTTCGCCGTTGCTGACCGACTTTATCTCAATGTCCTCTTCGGCTAATACAAGTTCAACGACTTTCTGAATCGTTATGCTGTCATCTGCCAGTAATAGCCTGCGAGTCATGCGTCACCTCATCGAGAGTAGTTTGCAAAATTTTATTTCTAACTAATGAAAAAGTCAAGACATTTTATTGCTTATTGCCGCTGCCGGTATCTTGCTGAACACACGGTTCAGCATCGGGAGACCCCTCAGCCGCCTCCGGCCCCATGCGAGTGGCCTGACGACGAACAACCTCCCCCGGACCCAAAGTCAGAACCTGAGCCGGAACTCGAACAGCAGAAAGCAGAGACAACCTTCCTGGTCTTTTTTGATGCGCATTTCGGGCACTGGGCGCCGTCACCTGCTGCGCTGATGCTCTGCAGAAGAGAAAACTTCTCGCTGCATGTGTTGCATATGTATTCGTAAATTGGCATGTATAACCTCCTAAGTGTGTTTATGTTAACTCTATAAAACAGGGCAAGTCAATTTCCTTTGCCGGTATCGAGGTTTCGCGGCATGGAACAAAGGCACGTTTTTATGACATTTGAATCTCAGCCGCCCATGCTGATTGCATCAGAACATTTGACTGTGATTGAAGTCCGGCAATTCGGGCATGGTATTATAGGACTGATCAAAGGATGACAAAGAAGTTTTTATGAGACGATATACCCTGTTTGTATTCTTTCCTTTTTTTCTTGTTATATCCGGGCGGATTGCAGCCGGCGAACAAAAGGTCATCAGTATACTGCATGTCAATGATTTTCATGGTTTTGCAGAGCCATATAAGCCTTTTGGTTCCGATGAATTTCAGGGGGTATTGTGACCCCGGTCTCTGAGGTTGACAGGATCAGGGCACAGCGGCTGACACTCCTTGTTGCTGCGGGAGATATGATGCAGGGCAATAACTGGGCAAACCTGTTCCTGGGTGAGTCGGTCATCGAACTGATGAACGAGGTGAGATTTGACGCGATGGTTCTGGGAAATCATGAGTTCGATTTCGGCCTTGAGGTCCTGAAAAAAAAGGATAGCCGGGGCCCGCTTCCCTGTTCTCGCAGCAAATGTAGAGGGGCTTGACCTTGATAGTTCCGTATGTAATCAAAGAGATCCAGGGAGTCCGTATTGCCTTTATTGAAGTTGTTACCGCAGATGTCCCGCTTGCAAGACATGCATCACGGGATCCAATGCTCGATCTGCCCTATTACTCTTCGGGAAATTGTCTCAGTGTTCCAAGTCCAATCGTCAGCAGGGTTCCACGGGTTTACCCGTGGGTGAATGCGTCCCGGAGCGAAGCGAAGGCCTACCGGCGAAGCCGGTCAAGCGAAGCTTGCACTCCGTTAAAGTGCCACGGGCTTGCCCGTGGGTATCTACTAATCTATCCCGGTAAAATGAATTCCGGGATAGTATGCTAAGGTATATTATGTACTCGTAGCATGGAACGTTTCCAGAAAGGGGCAAAGGATTATGGAAAGTAACAAGAATATGTACTGTTGGAATTACAATGACTGCGGTCATGAGAAAGATTCATTATGTCCGGCGGTCTCCGAAAAGGCAGGCAAATCATGCTGGCTCACGGCAAAGACATTATGTGGCGGCAAGGTGCACGGTGAACACTCACAAAGGACCAAAGCATGTGAAGGATGTGCCTTTTATATATATATTCATGTATTACGTTCCAAACCACCCTTTGAACCGCAATCCCACGAAGACACAAGACGACCAGACATACTCCGCAGCAATCTGTCTGGTCGTTGAAGTGGCGCGATTGTAGGTACTTGACTATTCGGTGGAATGCGTTAGAATGAGTATATAACTTAAATATCGTATCGAGGAGGCATCGTATGAGCAAAGAAAAAAACAAGCAAAAGCCAAATGCCAAGAAAAAAGCACAGCACAGTCTGAAAGAAAAAAGACAAGCCAAGAGAGACAAGAGTGATGGTAAGCCCCTCCCGTTGATGGGCAATTAAGCTCACCCGAGTACTACTGAGTCCAGGGTCCGCAATTGCTGGTGTTGCGATGCCAGTGATTGCTTTTGGCCGCCTTTCAGGATCCTGAATGAAATAACCGCAACATTTTATTACGTCAAACGGTATCTGCGGAAGTTTTCTATGCTCTCCTGGAGCAGGACCTTTGCAAAGCCGGCCATCGGCACGGACAGAAGCATGCCGAGAATGCCGAAGAACTTGCCACCGACAATCACTGCCAGCAGGACCAGGAGTGGATGCATATTGATGCTTCTGGAGACGACAATCGGCTGAATGATGGTGTCGTCGATCAGTTTCATAACTGCAAATGAGAGAACAACAGACCCTGCCAGAGCCAGGCCGCCTGTATCGATAATCGCTATAATGATTGCCGGCGTTGCCCCGGCAATTGGTCCGAGAAACGGTATTAGATTAGCAAGACCTGCAAATATACCGATAAGCAGAAAATATTTGATGCCAAGGAGCCAGAGAACGCCGATTGAGAGAAAACCGAAGATGAGTGCATCGAGAAATTGCCCGCGGAGGTAATGTCCGAGCTGCCAGTCCATCTTTGCAATGAGATTCATCGAGAATTCAAAATAACGGTTCGGGATTATTTTTACCATCTGTTTCTTCATCTGCCTGCTGTCCTTCAGCAGGAAGAATACCATGAAGGGTATCAGCACCAGATGGGTGACGAGACTGACGGCATCCAGAATATGAGAGAAGATCCAGTCGCTGAAGCTGACGGTTAACGTCTGGAGTTTGCCGGAGAAGTCGAGCTGTTCAATACCGAGGAAGGCAATTTTGCTGGTGACAAAACGGTCCAGTTTTCCGATGATCACCGCGGTTTTGTCCGGAGTAAAACCTTCTTGGACCGAGGTGATCTCAGCTGACAGCGGCTGGAGGAGAATGATAACGGCAAGAACAAGCGCCGACAAAAGGGAGGCGAAGATTATCAGTGTAGCGGTCCCCCGTCCCATTCCCCGCGCTTCAAGTTTGACCGCGAGAGGGTCCATAATGTATGCAATCAAAGACGATATGATTACGATCTTTACAAGGTCTGCTATTGCCGACATGAAGAAAAAAAGAGCAACAACGAACCCGAGGACAAAGAGTATTCTCAGCCAACGGCTTACGACATTATCCACGGTCCGCCGACCCCTCTCTGTCTTTTTTCAATTCATACACATATTCGTTGGTTTTTTTTAGCCGTTCCCCGATCGTGCGGGCAAGCTGCACAAGGATCTTGACCCCCAGTTTCGGGTTGCGGTCTATAAGGTCAAACAGATCTGACTGAACCAGGCATAGTATCCGGCAGGGTGATTGTGCCTGTGCCGTAGCTGTCCGGGGTGACTCATCCAGAAGTGCCAGCTCCCCAAAAAAATCGCCGTCATGGAGCACGGCAATAAGATGCTGTTCAGGTTCGGAGACGATCTCCACATTCCCCTCGACGATTATGTACATGCCAAGCCCCGGATCACCCTGGAGAAATATCCGCTCCTCAGCCCGGTATTCGCGTTCGTGCAGTATTTTTTCTATCTGGAGGAGTTCGCGGGCGTTAAGACCTTCGAAGACTGGAATCCTCTTCAGGGTCGAGAAGATGGTGTCCTGAGTATTCTCCCGGGGTTGAAAAATATTTTCCCATAGTGATGTCATGCGTGCTCCCCCTTGTCGTGCTGCCAGATTTCCTCTTATGTGCCGGTTATTTGGCGGTTATCACATCCCGACCACATTGATGCCGGGTTCACGAAGGTGCAGCACCATGATTGCTGCATCGTCTATCGGTGATACATAATAGCATTTTCTGGTCTGCATTACCCTGAAACCAACCTGTTCATAAAACGCAATAACGTCATGATGCGAGGCCCTGACTTCAAGGAGGGTAACCCTGCAGCCCTGCTGTTCCAGATGGTACAGCGTGTCTCTGATCAGTCTTCTTCCGATCCCCTGCCTTCGGTATGACGGATGCACGGCAAGGTCAAGAATATGCCCTTCGTCGAGGACCAGGCTTGAGCACAGATAACCCGCAACCCGGCCGTTTTTCCGTGCAACTATAGGGCGGCATAGCGGATTCAGTATCTCGTTCAGAAAAAGTGTTTCTGACCAGGGCTTGGTGAATGATACGGTCTCGATGGCATTCACTTCCGGGATATCGTCCTCTACCATGCGCCTGATCACTATGTCAGTTGTGTCCGTATGTGTCATCGCCTCTGTTTTTTCCCTTATGAATGCATCCAGCTTGACTTCAGCCTCGGATTTTCTGATATAAAGCGGGACGGCATCAAACGGATCTGCGAACTCCCCGGCCAATGCCTTTGAGAGTCCGAGCATTGCAATGGTCGATGGTGCGGGTACCATCTTGCAGGCAGGCGCGAAGACAGCCCGGGTCCCAAGGGTTGCGACGATCTTGTCACGATACACTATTGCGCCTTCACCGGCAAAGAGGACCGTGCCTTCCAGACGCCCCAGCAGGTCGTCAGGTTTGACCGAAGTCTCGTCGATCTCCCGGATAAACCGTTCACCTTCCCATCGGAAGAGGGCGGCATAAACCTCTCCCCTCCGCGCATCGAGCATGATGCAGACCGGATACCTGCTGAACGGGAGATTCCAGGCAAAGGCTTCAAGTGTGGGGACGGTAACAATCGGCTTTCCTGTGGCGTAGGCAAGACCTTTGACAGTGCTGAGTCCGATCCTCAGCCCGGTGAACGATCCAGGACCTGAGGCAACAGCAAAAATATCCATGTCATCCAGGAGCAGTCCCGACTGGGCAACAACTTGGCCGATGACCGTCATCAGTCGCTCTGAATGGGTCGTCTTTACATTGAGCCTGGCCTCGGCAATGAGCCCCCGAGTGTCGTCGGCAATTGCAATCCCGCCGAGCATAGTGGATGTTTCAATGGCCAGAATTTTCATGGTAACTTTAAGTTTAGCACAGGACAGGGGCTGCCCGGTGACTAGATTTAGCGCGACACTGTCCGGTACTTCATCGCAAAAAAGACAGAGAAGACAAGGCAGAGGACTCCCCCTATCAGCACCGCCTGCCTCGTTCCGATGAAGTCGGCGGTTATTCCCATGATCGTATTGCCGACGGGGACGATGCCGAGGAAGACGAACGAGTAGACGCTCATGACGCGCCCGCGCAACTCGTCCGGCACCGAGACCTGGATGTAGCTGTTAGCCGTAGCAAGATAACTGACCATTCCCCAGCTGCCGATCGCGATGATACACAGTCCGATCCAGAAGGTTTCAGTAAGGGCGAAGAAGGTCAGGGCTATGGAAAAACAGAGCGCAGCCAGGGACATAAATCGCGTCTTGTTCCCGATATTGCCGGCAACTGCTATGCCGAGGGCCGCGATGAGCGCGCCGATGCCGGATGCTCCGACGAGGAACCCGAGACCCTTTGGTCCCACATGAAAGACCTCTGCGGCAAAAACAGGGATGAGGTTAATGTACGGGATGCCGACGAGGCTGAAGACGGCGATCAGGGAAATGACGTGAAGAATTTCAGTTCTGCTTCT
This sequence comes from Nitrospiraceae bacterium, assembly GCA_003153275.1. GTDB lineage: Bacteria > Nitrospirota > Thermodesulfovibrionia > Thermodesulfovibrionales > UBA6898 > PALSA-1316. Next base: position 29,112 of record PLXX01000124.1, read on the forward strand.
GATGAATCTGATGCCTTTCATGAAGTCTTTAAGGACTCCCTCTGACTGAACAATCCTTTTTCCCTGGGTTTTCATCATCGCCAGGGCAATGATCACGGCGATGAAACTGAGTGCATTGATATAGAAGCATGCCGGCATGCCGAAATAGGCGATAGATATGCCGGCGATGACCGGGCCGATGATCCGTGAACCATTAAATATAGCGGAGTTCAGTGCAATAGCATTGACAATATCCTTCCTGTCGACCATCTCGATCAGGAATGACTGACGGACCGGGATATCGATGGCATTGATCGATCCGAGCACGAAGGCGACAATGGCGATATGCCAGACAGTGGCGAGTCCGAAGCTGGTCAGGATGCCGAGAGCAAGTGCCGGCAGTATTGACAACGCCTGGGTCATCAGGAGGAGGTTTTTTTTTGGGAAGCGGTCGGCGATGATGCCCCCAGCGAAGGTCAAGATCATGATCGGCAGGGCGCCTGAGGCAGCAACGATCCCGAGATAGAGAGGCGACTTTGTCAGGCTGTATACTAGCCATCCCTGTGCCACCGACTGCATCCAGGTGCCGGAGAGGGATATGGCCTGGCCGACAAGGAAAAGCCTGAAGTCACGGTGGGATAAGGCTGAGAATCTTGCGCTGCCTGTTGACACTGCTATTACCGGACCGGGGATGCCGGTTTCCTGCTGCGCTGCGCATACGTGAATGCAGCCAGAAAGAAGGCTGCATTCAGCAGGACGATCGAGGCGCCGGTCGGCAGGTCCATCATAAACGACAGAGTGATACCGGCAATGACCGAGAAGACCGATGTGATAGCTGCTATAACCATGGCATTTCTGAACCCACGTGCGAGCTGAAAGGCCGTTGATGCCGGAAGTATCAGCAGAGCAGAGGTGAGCATAATGCCGACGACCTTCATCGTGAGAACAACAGTAATGCCGGTCAGCATCACCAGCAGAGTATTGATTCTCCCTGTATTAATGCCCGAGGCCCGTGCAAACTCCTCGTCAAAGGTGATCGAGAGGATTTCGTTGAAATAAAAAACGATGGTTGCTAGCACTAGCAACGAGAGCATAATCGATGATGCAACCTCATACTCGCTGATCGAGAGGATATTCCCGAAGAGGTAGCTGAAAAGATCTATATTGAAGCCGCCGCCGATACTGGCGAGCATGACCCCGGCGGCGATGCCGATCGAGGAGACGATGCCAATGGCTGCGTCTCCGTACATCCGGGCCTTGTCGGCAAGCCTGAGAATGCCGAGCGAACTGAAGACAACAAGAGGAAGAGAGACGTATAGAGGATAGACATTCAGAAACAGTCCTAGCGCAACGCCGCCGAACGTGACATGAGAGAGTCCGTCGCCGATCAGAGAAAGCCTCCGCAGGACAAGAATGACCCCAAGCAGTGAGCAGATCAGTGCAATAAAGGACCCGGCGATCAAAGCCCGCTGAATGAACCCGTAGCTGAGGAATTCTGCAATGCCGATGCTGTTCATTGACATATGCGGGAACGTATGCGGGGACTTATGTTGGCCTTAGTCATGTTTGTGGCAGATGATATGTTGCGATGACGGACCGAAGACACTGGCCATATGGTCCGATTTGCAGAACTCATCAAAATTGCCATAGAAGACGATTTTTTTGTCGAGATAAAGAAGTTTAGAGGCAAACACACCGACGCTGCCGAGGTCATGCGTTACAAGGATGATCGAGACTCGCTGCTGATGGTTGAGGTCGTGCAAAAGACCAAAAAAATTCTCCCTTGTCCCGGGGTCGAGTGCCGTTGCCGGCTCATCAAGGATCAGGAGCTCCGGACTGCTGACAAGGGCCCTGGCTATGAAGACGCGTTGCTGCTGTCCTCCAGAGAGACTGCCGATGAGCTTCTTCTTCAGGTCTTCTATTCCCAGCAGTTCAAGCGTCCGGTCAACTGCCTGCCTGTTTTCTGAGGCCCGGCTTTTCCGGTCCGAGTTTGCAACAAGTCCGAGGCTGACGATCTCTGCCACGGTTGACGGGAAATGGGGGTTAAGGAAGTGTATCTTTTGTGGGAGATAGCCGATCCGGTTCCAGTTTCTCAGTTCCCGGTGAGGGCTTCCGAAGATTGACAGCGTCCCTTTTGAGGGCGCCAGAAGGCCAAGCAGCAGCCTGATCAGGGTAGATTTCCCGGACCCGTTCGGGCCGACAAGACCGACATAATCACCCTGCTGCATGCTGAAAGAAATGTCTGAGAGAACCTCGACCGCATTGTAGGCATAGGAGACTCCGGAAACCGAGACGATATCTGAGATCGAGATGACATCTATCCGCATTGGAGCCCGATCATGAGGTTTATAAGGTTTGCTTCCATGAGGGACAGAAAAGTAACATTCTGCCTGAATTCATCTTTGGAAATATTGTGTGCTCCATGTAGCATGAGCAGTTCAGCGCCGCTTTCCCTGCCGATAGTCTCAGCAATGTGCGGAGTTATCAGTTCTTCAAAAAAGATATGCTTCAGCCCGTTTTCCTTAAGGGTCCTGGTGACTTTTGCAACTGCCCCGGGAGTCGGCTCCGAGTTTGGTGACAGCCCGTATGCAGATACATAGGTGAGGCCGTATTTCCGGGCCAGGTAGCCGAAGGTGAAATGTCCGCCGGTGACAAAGATTTTTTTCCTGCAGCCTGAAAGAGATGTCCTGTACCGGTCGTCGAGGACTGTCAGCTGCTGTATATAAGCAGTTGCATTTGCCGCATAAAAGCTGCCGTGTGCCGGGTCTTTGCTGACGAAAGCATCGCGGATATTTTCGACCATCTTTGTGGCATGGGAAAAATCGAGCCACATATGGGGATCCATTCCATGATGACCTTTATGATCGGGGGTTTCGGCTGCTTCGGTGAGAGTAATTCCCGTGCTAGTATCGACTGCGAGCAGCGCGCGATTGCCGGTACCGGCAATAATCTTCTGGACCCAGGGCTCCATGTAGATGTTGGTATAGAAGAACAGGTCCGCGTGATTGAGTGCCATGATGTCCCCCGGCCGGGGATCGAAGCTGTGGGGCTCCGTTCCAGGAGGCAGGAGCAGGACCACGTCTGCCTTGTCTCCGGCGATCTGACGCGCGAAATCATAAACCGGAAAAAGGCTGGTGACAACTGAAAGCCGCCGGCTGCCCGTTCCAGTGCGGTTGGCAGCATTCTTTTGACATGCGGAGGCAAACAGCAAAGCCGCCATACTGACTACTACTAATACGATATACGATATCTTCATGATGCCTTCTTTTACTTATCCATAATTATTTTGTGACTGTCAAGCCGCTCTTGTATTACAGTATAATACATAATAACGCTGCAGGAACCGGAAAAGATGTCCGGCAGCGCACATGATTAAGGAGATCATTATGTCAGACAAGATGAAGCCGTCGGTCCATTTCACGATCGTCTGCGACGATATACGTCAGGAACTTGGAGGCAAGATTAGTGTGATGGGCATCTTCGAAAATATCTATGCCACCAATTTCCCTGCCTTCCATCCGAGGATGGCGGTCATGACGGAATGGACAGAGGGGAAGGGCGAGTTCGAGGTGATGATGAGGCTGTCCTCGCCGGATAAGAAAACCGTACTCAGAGAAACCGTCTCACGGTTGAGTCTCAATAATCCGAGCTTGCGCCACCGCGATATTTCCGTGCACCTGAACCTGGAGTTCAAGACCCCGGGTGCGTACTGGATCGAGCATTATCTGGACGGAGAAATGGTGCACTCGATGCCGTTGAGTATTGTCCACGTAAAGGAGCAGAATCTCCACTGAGCAGGATGTTGTCAGCAGGTGAACTTCCGGTGGAGAAAGTGTTGCTGGCGGAGAGGCAGGGATTCGAACCCTGGGTGGAGTTGCCCCCACAACGATTTTCGAGACCGTCCCATTCAACCGCTCTGGCACCTCTCCGCAGTTTGTCATTATAAATGAAGCACTGATATGATAACAACTATTGCCGTGGAAAGCTTTATGATCTCTACTGCAATTTCAGGAAAGATGCAGATATTATAATCATGATTTATGTCAGATTTCGGACGGGAAATGAGCGATGTCAATGGATGATCTGAAATATTGTCTCTGTTGCGGTGAAGAGGTGCCTGTCAATGTTGTGGTCAGGAGTGGGTGGCGGGAGCTTACCTGTATCTACTGCGGGTTCACGCTCGAGGCCATTCGTGTTGACGAGCCGCTTACAACGAAGGTAAGTCAATCTTCTGAACCCGCAGTTGATAATGGTGCTGTATCCGTTGCTTCGACCATTGTTGCTGAGGCGATTGACGCTGGCATCCACCTTTGCGTTAAACCGCCTCAACCGCCTGCCGGGTCAACCCCTGCCCCGCAGAAGATACCTAAAGAGGGATATGCCCTGATTGCTGATGATTCCCGCTATACGCGTATGCTCATCGAGGCCCTCCTGAAGGAAAAAAACTATTCTACGCATATCATGGCTTTTGAGAACGGACTTGAACTTATTTCAGCATATTCAAAGCTGCTTACTGAAAACAAGTCTATGGATATTGCTATTATCGACCTGAATATGCCGGTGATGGACGGACTGACCGCTGCGCGCATGATACGGGCACTTGAAACCAAAGGCAAGACTCATGCTGTTCCGATCGTCTTTTTTTCTGCTGAAAAGTGCGGGCAGGACCTCAAGCAGCAGATGGAGAATATGCAGCCTGCGAACTATGTGAACAAGGGCTCAGACCCTGACCCTGACAAGCTCACCCAGAGGATCGAGTTTCTGCTCGCCTATCTGAGCGAGACGTATAAAGAGAACCCTGCCTGATTTTTTTCACAAGTTTTCTGAATCCGTTCGTGTGCCCTTCGCCGGAAACTGATAGGTCGAGTCAGGAGTTCTTTCATTCCTTGACTTGATATCGGAAATCGGTAATTATATCCATATCTTTTTCAGAGGTGATTGTGGAAGACCTGAATGACCTGGTAAAACAGCGCATCAAAAAGATGGAGGAGCTTCGCGAGCTTGGGATTGAGCCTTATGGCCGGCCTTTTCAGGCAGATGACCATACTGCCGAACTCGTCGAAAAATACAACAGCAGGACCAAGGATGAACTTGACGCCACTCATATAGAATGTTCTATTGCCGGTAGAATCGTCGCCTATCGCGACTTTGGCAAGGCCGCCTTTGCCCATATTCAGGACAGCACCGGCAGGATCCAAATATATCTCAAACGCGATGTTCTCGGGGAACAGCATAAACTTCTGAAAAAGCTGGACATCGGCGACATAGTCGGGCTGAAAGGACGTCTCTTCCGCACGAAGACCGACGAATTGACCATTGAGGTCAGTCACTTTGAACTGATGACAAAAGCGATCAGGCCTCTGCCGGAAAAATGGCACGGACTAAAGGATGTCGAGACGCGCTATCGTCAGCGCTACGTTGACCTGATCGTCAACCCGGAAGTGCGGGAAAACTTTGCCAAGCGGTCAAGGGTTATCAGGGCTGTTAGGGACTTTCTGGAGTTAAAGGGGTTTATCGAGGTTGAGACCCCGATGATGCACCAGATACCCGGAGGAGCAACAGCCAGGCCTTTCAAAACGCACCATAACGCGCTTGGCATTGATCTCTACCTCAGGATTGCTCCAGAGCTGTACCTGAAGAGGCTGCTTGTCGGAGGCTATGAACGGGTCTATGAGCTGAACAAGAACTTCAGGAACGAGGGCATTTCAACCCGCCATAACCCTGAGTTCTCGATGCTCGAATTTTATATAGCCTACAGAGACTATCAGTTCCTTATGTCTCTGACTGAAGAGCTTTTTGTCGCGGTCGCCATGAAGGCGATTGGCACGACAAAGTTTCTGTATGGCGATATTGAGGTCGATTTCACGCCGCCGTGGCCAAGGCTTCCGATGCTCGAGGCGCTCGAAAAGAGCGGCGTTCCGTCTGAGATATTCAATGACCCGGATAAGGCAAAGGCATGGGCGCGGACAAGGAAATACGACATCCCCGAGGGTTCTTCAATGGGTAAGATACTCGACGAGATCTTCAAGGAGATGGTGGAGCCTGGGTTGGTGCAGCCTACCTTTATTACTGACCACCCGGTAGAACTCTCACCTCTTGCCAAGCGGAAGGCAGATAACCCGGCCCTGGTTGAGAGGTTCGAGCTCTTCATCTGCGGACGTGAGATCGCCAATGCCTTTTCAGAGCTGAACGATCCTTTTGACCAGAAGGGGAGGTTTCTGGAGCAAGTGAAGGCCAAGCAGGCCGGAGATGATGAGGCCCACTGGATGGATGAAGATTTTATTCGTGCCCTGGAATACGGCATGCCGCCGGCGGCCGGTGAGGGTATTGGCATCGACCGGCTTGTCATGCTTCTGACGAATGCCCAGTCGATCCGGGACGTCATCCTCTTCCCGCAGCTGAAACCTGAATATAACCCTGAATACGACCATGAATCAGGGGATGAGTCCGGGGATGCCGGACCAGATACGGGCGAATGAGACTGCCATATCAGGTTTTCATCGCCTTTCGTTATCTCAGGTCAAAAAAGAAACATAAAGGGGTCTCGGTCAACACCGCTATATCAATCAGCGGCGTGGCCGTCGGTGTCATGGCTCTGCTCGTTGTCCTCTCGGTCATGTCCGGGTTCCAGCAGGATCTCCAGAAAAAAATTCTCGGTGCGAATGCGCATATTGTCATTATCGGCAGCAGAGGCCTGATTCCGGACTACGAGAAATATGCAGAGAAGCTGAAGCAGGAAAGGGAGGTCGTTTCCTTTGCCCCGTTTACCCTGGGGCAGGTCATGGTCACTTCAGGAAGCAGGGTGCACGGTGTCTATATCCGTGGTATTGATCCGGACAATGAGGGCAGGACGACCGAGATCCTCTCTCATATTAAAGACGGTGACATCAGAAAGCTGACGCAGGACAGTGACATGCCCGGCCTGGTCCTTGGCAGGGAGCTTGCCGGTAATCTCGGTCTGCTGGTCGGTGATACGGCAACTATTGTTTCCCCGCTTGGAGAAATAGGTCCGATGGGCATGCTGCCGAAGGTAAAGAAATTCAGGGTCATTGCGATCTTCGAGATAGGTATGTTCGAGTATGATTCCAACCTCGTGTTGACGGACATGAAGACAACGCAGGATTTTTTCGGGATGCGTCAATCGATCACCGGCATCGAACTCCGACTGAGAGACATCTATAAGGCTTCAGCTGTCAGGAAGGACCTCCAGGAGAAGTTCGGGTTCCAGGTCTTTGTCAAGGACTGGATGCAAATGAACAAAAATCTTTTCTCTGCTCTGAAGCTCGAAAAATTCGCCATGTTCATTATCCTTGTGCTTATTGTTTTGGTCGCTTCGTTCAATATCATAAGCAACCTGATTATGAATGTGATCGAAAAGAGCAGGGAGATTGCGATACTCAAGGCAATGGGAGCCAGAAACAGCGGCATTATGGCGATCTTCATGCTCCAGGGACTGTTTATCGGCCTCATCGGTACGGCGTTCGGCCTTACGGGTGGCTATCTTCTCGGACGCCTTCTTGATACATACCAGTTTATTAAACTGCCGCCGGATGTTTACTACCTCAGCCATCTTCCGGTTCTGATGCAGCTGACCGACTTTGTGGTAGTCTGTACTTCGGCTGTGATTATAAGCTTTCTGGCGACGATCTATCCTGCAT
>PLXX01000129.1 GCA_003153275.1 Nitrospiraceae bacterium
ACAATCGTATCAGCGTCTTCGTCTTTCAACCCTCTGTTCAACAGGATCGTCTTTAATAGTAACTCAGGTGTTTTGTTTATGTCTACCTTGCCCGATTCATCGAGAATACTGACCGTATAATATCCGTTTTCTGTCTGTATCGTATGCGGCGAGGCATCAAGCCTCCAGACCTCCTGCCCCTCTACCGACGGCAACGACTTGTTCGTGTTCCGGTAGAGGACCTCCATCACCGCCCGCTCGATCCCGGCCTCAGCCATAAATTTTTTCTCTGCTGCGTTCCTGAAGGCCAGGGTCCCCAGAGCCTCGGTCCTCGCCAGGTAGGAAAAAGAGAGCACAATGACCATCAGGATCATCAGTACCCATAAGACCATCAGCAGTGCGATGCCCTGTGACGACCTGAACGGCCGTATTCCTGTTTTAAGGCAATCGCGGCAACCGGCCACAGTCATCAATTGCTCTTGCCTCCTGCCTGAGGCTTTGTCCCGGCACCAAAAGGACTAACCCGCTGCGGCACCGTGCCGGGAGGAACAGCAGTCTGCAACGCGGCAGCCGGAACTGTTCTCATAGGTATGATCATTGAGAAGTCTTTATTGTCCAGCACAAGATGCAGATACATTTTTTCGGGGACAGAAGTCGTTTCAGTCCAGCGATCAGTCCAGGAACCTTTCTCATCTGTTGGTCCCTTATAAAAATACTCAAAGTATATCTGGTCGAAACCGGTCAGAAGTATCGTTTCCCGGGGGCTGTCAATCCCGATCGTCTGCTCGGTAGCAGCAATTGACTTCTTGCCGCTGTTGTCAGATTCAACCTTATATGTAACCAGTGAGTATCCCTTTTCTCTTCCCCATATCGAATAGTTTGTCGCAAGCGTCAGCAGTTCTTTTTCACCGGCAAAATAAAACTTTTTCTCAGCATCATCTGTATAGGTGAGCGGCGCCTGGGACTGAATCTGAGCGTCGATAATACTGATCGATCCTCTGAACCGTTCGAGAAAGTCTGCTTTCCTCTCGCCAGACTCCACCGCATGGTGAGCCAGCCGCATCGCACCGGCGATGATCAGAACGATCAGCGCGATAATAGCAAAAGAAATCATGAGTTCCAGGAGGGTAAAGCCCCTATTCATCCTGCTCTTGTTACGAGCAGAGTGTGCATGACAATATGATACAATCGGATTCATATTTTTTTGTTCACCAGTTTCAGTGTCGTTAATTTCAGCGACCGCTCCTTTGTTCCCCGCGTCCAGACAACCGTGAGACTGATATCAAAAAGGTCGACCGTCAGATTTTCGGTCCGGTCTTCGGCAGTCTTTTTTATCGAAGCATCAAACTGGTAACCGTCATCAGAAGTTTCCTGCCAGGTCTTCTCTATAAAGGGATCATTATCAAGTATCTCTCTCATCTTCGCCTCAGCCTTCACCACAGCACACACGTAATCATCGGCTGCGCCGAGGCCCCGCATGCCTGCAGAAAAAAGCTCAAAGACGGCAACGAGAGCAATGCTGAGGACCGCCATGGCGATCAGAACTTCAAGAAGCGTAAAACCTCCCTGCCGCAGTCCGCCTCTCCGCAGTTTCATCACTTCACCACCGTCGAGCCAACGACCGGATCAATAAGAATGCTGACCGTCCGCTTTGCATTCCAGACCACAATCGTCCCGCCATCGCAGCCGCCGGAGGGACTGAACTGAAAAGTATACTGTCCTTCAACAACCTCCTGGGAAAACGGGTCGATGACCTTGACCAGGACGTTCGGGGGAAACGACTTCAGTTCCTTCCCGACTATGCCGTACTGTTTCCCTTCGATGTTTATGGTCACCGCTTGCACCTCGCCCTTGATCTGGGCCAGGGAACGGGCATGCCGGACCGACGATGCGATGTCCCTCACCGTTGCATTAAACTTTCCGGCCGGCAGGGAATTGGCAAAGAAAACAGCAGAAATGCCGAAGATCAGCGAGATCAGAAACATCACAATAATGAGTTCAAGAAGGGTAAAGCCACGGGACTGCCGAAGTCGGATAATCGGTGTACTGCACGGGTCTTTAACCAGGATAGTGATCGACCTATTAATCAGATTGGGGGACAGCATACCCGCCGTCTTCACATCGGAAGATTCGTAATACTGAATATTGCCATGAGCATCGCCATAACGATAAAACCGATCACGAGACCCATGCCAAGAATAAGCGCCGGCTCCAGAAAGCTGATGAACCGCTTAATCGCAACCCTCAGGCCCTTTTCATACGTCGAAGCGACTTTCAGAAGCATCACATCAAGCTGTCCGGTCTCCTCACCCACCTTGATCATCGAAAGTGCCAGGGGCGGCAGCACATTAGCGTTCGTCAGCGGGAGCGCTATCCCCTTGCCTTCCTTTGCTCCTTTTGTTACGGCATCGATCGAGGCGGCAATGACACGGTTATTGATAATGTCCTTCGAGTTGTGCAGGGCCTGAAGCAGCGGGACCCCGCTCTGCAGAAGCGTTCCGAGCGTCCGGGCAAAACGCGCTGTCTCGATCTTCCGGATCAGGTCACCCATCAGCCGCAGCTTAAAGGCGTCCCAACGGTATCTACCCTCATCAGTCCGGATATAGTTCGCCATAACAATCCAGAGTCCAACCATTCCTGCAAGCATCATCCACCAGTAGTACTTAAACGTATTACTGATGCCGATAATAATCTGGGTCGGAAGGGGCATCGTCGAACCCATCTCAGCAAAGATGGCCGAAAACTTCGGGAGGACATACACCAGCAGAACAATGATGGACATCCCGCCGGTCCCCAGCAGAATGATGGGATAAATAAGAGCTGAGAAAAGATGATCTTTTAACTCTTTTGCTGATTCAAGAAACTCGTTCAGCTTTTCGAGGACAACGTCGAGGACTCCACCGGCCTCACCAGCCCTGATCATGTTGACATACAGTTTCGGAAATGTCTTTGGATGTTTTATCAGTGCGTCGGAAAATGCGCTTCCTTCACGAATCGATTTCATGATCGATTTGATGATCCCCTTCATCTCGGGGCTCTCGGAAATGTCGGTAAGGATATTCAGGCTCCGGTCGAGGGGGAGACCGGCCCCGAGAAGTGACGACAACTCACTCGTGAAGGTCAGAATGTCACCTTTGCCTGACCGCGAGAAAAACCCTGCCCGTGCCGCGCCCCGGGGGGCAGCGACCTTAAGCGGAATGACACCGGAGTTCCGAAGACGTTCGACCGCTATATGTTCATCAGCCGCCTCAATGGACCCTTCGACGATCGTTCCGTCCGGAGTCGTTCCCTTGTAAGAAAAGACTGCCATATCTTATGTTTCCTGCGTTACCCTAAGAACTTCGCTGAGTGTGGTAAACCCTGCTTTTACTTTTTCGGCGCCATCTTCCAACAGGGTCCGCATTCCGTTATTCCGCGCGAGCTCCCGGACCTGGTTCGAGTCGGAAGCCTGCAGTATCATCTTTCTGATATCGTCGTCAATGGGAAGAAGCTCGAAGATGCCGGCCCGGCCATAATAGCCGGTATGCGCACACCGCTCGCACCCCGCGCCTCTGAAGAGAGGGACGTCCGTTTCAAAGCCGAGTTTTGCAAGCTCGTCCCTGTCAGCCGACGAGGTGTCCTGCTCCTTGCACACTGGACAGATGTACCGCACCAATCTTTGGGCAAGGATGCCCCTGATTGTCGACGAAAGCAGGAAATTCTCGACCCCCATATCAAGAAGCCGTGTGATCGAACTCGGCGCATCGTTCGTATGGAGCGTAGAAAAAACCATGTGGCCGGTCAGCGCAGACTGTATCGCAATCTCCGCTGTCTCAAGGTCTCTGATCTCGCCGATCATGATAATGTCTGGGTCCTGCCTCACGATATGACGGAGGGTGTTTGCAAAGGTAAGCCCGATCTGTGCCTTTACCTGTATCTGATTGACACCCTTCAACTGATATTCGATCGGGTCTTCAACCGTAATGATCTTCTTGTCAGGTGAATTAATCTTGTCAAGCGCACCGTACAGCGTCGTCGTCTTGCCGCTTCCGGTCGGGCCGGTGACTAGGAAGATGCCGTTCGGCTTTCTGATCAACTGATTAAAAACCGTAAGTGTCCGGGTCGGGAACCCGAGCTTGTCGAGATCGATGACAATACCTTCCTTTTGGAGTATTCTCATAACAACACTCTCCCCATGGAGTATCGGGATGGTCGAGACACGCAAATCGACTTCTATGGCGCCAACCTTGAGCCGGATACGCCCGTCCTGGGGCAGCCGCCTCTCGGCAATATTCAGCTTCGCCATGATCTTGATCCTCGACACAATCGCCGCCTGCAGCTTCTTCGGGACAGACTCGGTCTCATGCAGAACACCGTCAATCCGGTATCTGACATTTAATTCATCCTCAAAGGGTTCGATATGGATATCGCTCGCCCTGCTTTCGACCGCGCGCGTTATGAGCAGGTTTACCAGACGTATAATCGGCGCCTCAGAGGCGAGGTCCTTCAGATGGCCGACATCCTCTTCCTCCTCCCTAACAAACTCGACTCCCTTTTCTCCCATATCTTCAACGATCTTGTTTATATTCTGGATTTCCTGCCCATAGAATTTGATTATATAATCGCTGAGCTCCTTGATGTCGCCTTTAAAGACAACGATCTCAGCCGAAGTTGCTACCCTGATCGCATCAATCACCTCACGGTTCTCCGGGTCTGCCATCACTATTTTCAGGACATTATTCTTGAGTTCAAGGGGGATCACGAGGTTCTCGCGGATAAAGCGAGACGATATATTACCGATCACAAACGGGACCTTCGGCAACTGGTCAACCGAAAGGAAAGACGTTTCCGAGACTGCTGTCTCTACCATGTCTGACATAAAGAATTATACCACATGACCACTGCCTTACGGCCACTAAGTTTGATTTAACCGCAGGGCATGAGGGAAAACGCCGCGGCAGCGCATTCTTCCCCGTCCCGTTGCGCTATAATAGTACTGATTTCCAACAGATCTCTATGACGACTGTTATTATCCCGACATACAATGCAGGAAAACAGCTTGCAAAACTTCTGGAAAGTCTGAAGGCCCAGAGCCTTGCCTGCGACATCCTGATCATCGATGCGTCGTCCGATGATGATACCGCAAAAATAGCAAAGCGGTCCGGGGCTACCGTAACCATCATTGAAAAACAATCCTTCGATCACGGAGGGACCAGGACCCTTGCCGGTCAATTATCCGGAACCATCACCAGAACAAAAGCAGACGCGGATATCCTGGTCTATATGACTCAGGACGCTCTCCCGGCAGACTCCACAGCACTCGAAAACCTGATCAAGCCATTTTCTGACCATATGGTTGCAGCTGCCTATGGCAGGCAGCTGCCTCACCCCGTGGCATCCCCGTTCGGAGGACACCTCAGACTTTTTAATTACCCGGAGATTTCGCATATCAGAAGCCTCGCCGACAAAGCTGCCTGCGGGATCAGGACGCCTTTTCTTTCAAACTCATTCGCAGCCTACCGGAGGCCGGCTCTCGAAGAGATCGGATGGTTCAGGGAAAGACTCATCATGGGAGAAGACACATGGGCTGGAGCAAAACTGCTGCTTGCCGGCTATCGCCTCGCCTACGTGTCAGAAGCAAAGGTGCACCATTCCCACGATTATTCTCCTCAGGAGGACTTCAGGCGTTATTTCGATATCGGGGTCTTTCACCGGTGTGAAGACTGGATATTGTCCGAGTTCGGCAGCGCAGGGCATGAAGGGTTGGCGTATGTGAAATCAGCAATAACGTATCTTGCAGGACATAAGAAGTCTTATCTGCTGCCGGAACTGATGATCCGGACAGCATTAAAGCTTGCGGGTTACAGTCTCGGTAGAATGCATACGCACATACCGGTGTCGCTGAAAAAGAAGCTGAGCATGCATCGGGACTGGTGGGACAGGACCTCCTCTTGCAGGTAACAAAAAGAGTCAACGTCGGGAGTGTCACGGGACCGGTGGCGGGCATAAGCTTTTACCGCAGTGATCAGATATAATAGTCTTCATGAAAAAACCGGACCGAGCCATCAGGACAAAGAAATCGAACAGGCAGACCAGACCGGGATGGGATGAGTATTTTATCACGATTGCAAAGGCGGTCTCTGCACGCGCGACTTGCCTGCGAAGAAGATACGGCGCAGTTATCACGAAAGATCATGTCATTGTCAGCACCGGTTACAACGGTGCGCCGGCCGGCATGAAGGACTGCCTCGAAGTCAACACCTGCACAAGGACGGAGCTCCAGATACCTCACGGCGAGAGATACGAGCTCTGTCACAGCGTTCATGCTGAGGCGAATGCGATCATACGTGCATCGGCAGACGAACTGAAAGGGGCGACGATCTATATATCGGGCGCTGACGCCGGCGGCGGTGAATGCCTCTCTGAACCCTGCATGATGTGCAAGCGCATGATTCTTAATGCCGGGATTTCAAAGGTAGTCCACGCAGACGGCCGAGGGAAATACCATATCATCAAACCGCAGGACTGGCTGAAAACCCGCGTCTGATTCCGTTGTCGACCTAACTCCTATGTGATGGTAGATTATAGTGACGCCCAGTCTGCATTTTCAGAATGATCCCCTGTATAATAAAACAATGACGTCTACAACAGCTGAAGGTGACGCCGTACGGAAAACAGTGCCGCAGCGCCGCGGCATTTGGGATGGGAAGACCATCCCTCTGACAACGTTAGTCCTTGGCATGTTCTCCCTGTCCCTGGTCCTCATCATCAATTTTGCATGGGAAAGACAGGTGCGGGAGTTTATCACCATCAATGCAGTAACAGACCTCAGAAAAGACCTCACCACCTTTCACCTCTGGCTTGAGCAATATCTGAATGGTGATTCTGACATTGATATCGAAAAAACCCGCCAGTCATTCATCGCGGCAAAGAAACTCGGGCAGGCGCTGCTAAGTGGGGGAGCGGTCCAGACCGGTTTCGTCATGCAGCCGCTGGAGGACCCTGCACACAGAAAAAAAGCTGAAGAAATTATGACTCTTATGGAGAAGCTTGAGGAAATAGTACTGATCAGGCTGAGGGACAAAAAAGTGAGCGGCTCCGGGTCTTTGAATGACAAAGAATTCGATAAGCTTTTTAACGAAACCATCTCCCGCGCTGGGGAGCTCCAGGAGGCCGTTGAAAAAGACATCGTCAGCGCCTTGGCCGATTTCCGGAAACTGTCCCGCATTATTCTTGTAGTATGGAGCATTATAATCATAGTGACGGCTCTCGGACTCGGCTTCCTTGTCACAAGGCGCCGGAACTCGGAAAAAGAACTACTCTCAAGTCAGGAGAAATACCGTTCTTTGGTAGACTCGACCGACGACTCGATCTACCTGGTCGACGCTGCGTGCAACTATCTTTTTGTCAACAGAAAGCACCTGAACCGGCTCGGGCTTTCACTGGAGGCGATGATCGGCAGGAACTACAGCTATTGCCATTCTCCGGATGAGAATGACATCTTCAGGAAAAAGATCGAGAGGGTATTCTCTACGAGTGAATCGGCCCAGTATGAGCACAAAAGTCTCAGGGACAATCGCTATTTTCTGCAGACCTTCAGCCCTGTCAGAAACGCCGACGGCAGAATTGCTGCGGTCACGGTTGTTTCAAAAAATATCACCGAACGCAAGCAGATGGAAAACGAGCTTACGGCCCTGTCGCTCTCCGATCCTTTGACCGGCCTTTATAACCGCCGAGGATTCTACACCCTGGCTGAGCTGCAGATCAAGATCGCCAGCCGTCTGGACAAGAGACTTTATCTCCTGGTCGCAGACCTTGACGATCTCAAGGTCATCAATGACACATTCGGCCACCAGGAAGGGGACTCGGCCCTGATAGAAACTGCCAATATCCTGAAGGCAAGTTTCAGAGAGTCGGATATCATCGCCCGTCTCGGCGGCGATGAATTCGTGGTCATGCCTATCGAGATGTCCGACGACAGGTCAGAGACCATCCTGAACCGGCTGAACCAGGGCTTCGAAAAAAACAACGACAAGAATCTGCTCCGGTACAGGATATCTATCAGCACCGGCATCGCCTTCTTCGATCCTGAAAAAGCAGTGTCCCTTGAAGAACTCCTGCGCGAAGCCGATAGTTCAATGTACAACCAGAAGCGATTCAAGAAGACAGCACCGGGGCCGAGCCATAGTGATCCGGCCCCGGGTGGACTGTCCTGATCAGCGAAGCATCGAAAATCTCCTCCTGGCAGACCTCCCGGCTTATGTAGCCAAGCCGCTTCAGACAACCGACAAACTGCATGGTCGACCGGATATAGCCTCCAGACAGGTCAGCACAGTATTTCGGTGATACCTGCAAGGTCTCCAGCACAAAGTCAGCCTCGACAAACCCGATATACTGTGCGATAACCGCTGCGGCCTCTTCGGGTCTGCTCCTCAGGAACAATGTTGCCTCCTCATGAATGCCGAGGAACTGCCGGACAATATCACGTTCTTTGTGCAGAAAATCTCTCCCGACTACAATGCCGTAGCTCGGATTATTCGGCCAGATCTGCGACGCCGGGCAGAGCAGTTTAAAGCCCGCATAATGCCTAAGGGATACACCAAGTGCCGGCGTACCTACTGCCGCAGCTATCAGCCCCCTGGCCGCCGCTTCTGTTGCCTGGTCGGCCCATGAAAAATTGACCACCTTCACCGTTTCCCTCAATCCGCAGCGGTCAAGAAGTTCAGTCAGGATAACATCGTGAATCGAGCCCTTCCCCGGGACACCAATGACCTCACCCCTGAACTGCTCCAGAACCAAAGGAAGATCAGCCAACGCGGAAACGTCCGCAAACCTGTTGCCACCGCTGATGACGGTACCTTCAACATGCCCTCCGGCAATACAGACAATCTGCACGCCGCGGTCAATGCCGATGATAGCCGGAGGAAGACCAATATAGGCAATATCGATCTCCCTGTTTTCAAATGCCTCAACGATCGATGGGCCGGTGCCATGAAGCCGCCAGTCAACCACGATCCCCAGACGCTGTTCAATATCCCGTTGCGCCATCAGCAGCATGGCAGTATGGTAAAAAGTCGAAAGGTGACCGATTCTCAGTTTCATGCACTGCTGCGGCCGATGCCGGCAGTCATTCATGCCACCTTTTTTTTCTCACCCCAGCAGACTCAAGCAGTCTCTCGGCAGCGTGCAGCGTTTTCGTTATGGTCTCGTCAACGGGGTGTCCAAAGTTCTCCCGGTCAAATATCGGTATATGGACGGTTACGTCAGGCCTCATGTTTCGATCAGCAGAATAGGTTAGTGTGGTCTCCTCCAAGATCGTCGATTCACACAGGTGGACAGGATTGCAGGTATTCGAGAGCGCCTCGGCAACCCTTTTGACGTCATGAGCAACCGAAAGGTATTCGGGTGAGTCCGGCGTCGCACCATGCACGGCAGCCGTAAACGTTGCATAGAGGTCCAGCCGATATCCTATCTGAACAAGAGAGCCTTCTTTGCCACTGATGTAGTACGGTTCCGTGTCGTAGCATATTTTGCGAAGTCTGACGACCTCGGCGAGTTCCTGCTCATCCCTGAACAGGCCTGTTATGTTGAGCGTTTCTTCCATACTATCGGCAGGTGCGGCAGAGCAACATAACATAGTGTCAGATAAAGCAGAGCGCTACACGGCCTTCTGCTTTATCCTGCCTTGACGGGCCTGAAGAAAATCATGCTTTTGTTTAAGATCAACAATAGATCTTAGCAGTACGGCATATAGGGGATTCAGCCTGAGATACGGCTTCAGGGTATTAGCCATTTTAACGAGGTTCGCCTCGCATTCCCCAACACAACCCGGAGCACTTTCCCTGGCAGCCTCATCGTACGAGTAGAAGATCTCCAGGTAAATATCGGTCACGAGACAAAACTCGTTCAGGATTGTCTGCGTAATCGCCTCATCCTGGGCTATTCTCTTTTTCCTAAGCCTGCGCATAAATTCAACATGCTCTGCCTGGATATTCTTCAACTGCTTGATGATCGCTTTCAGATCATTCGTCGTCCGGTTGAAGAGGTTCTTGTAGACATAGGTTTTTGCTATTTTTTTCCAATGCTTGAGATGGTTTTTTTTCCACTCGGCCATGTCGGCCCAGAACAAAACGAGCGAGGGAGCAAAGTCCTCGCGCTTCGCGAAAAGGCTATAGGTCTCGAAGGCAAGTTCATCAAGCCTTCTGCCCATATCTATAATTTCCTTAATCTCTTTCATGCAGTATAAATGGTGGAGGAAATATCCCGATTCTGTTCATTTCTAAAATTGATACCATAAAGATTAGCATATTACAAGACAAAAATATAGAACTATCTTGGCTGGCCCGGCAAGGAGGGCACCCCCCTGAAGGAGGATACCCGTGAGTGGGTTACGTTGAGTAGGCTATCGTATAAAGCAGGGCGTCTCAGGGGNNACCCCCTTGACCATCTTGAGGAGTTTCACCTGCTCTATCAGGCTTATGCTGGCAATTTCAGCGCAGGTCCTGAATTCATCACCCCTGAAAAAATCGATGCTCTCTTTGTTGTAATCACCGCTCCAGAGATCCTCGATACACTGTAATATTATTCCCTCGGCAAGACTCTTAACGCTCATGACAACGACTCCTTTCTCGCACATTTATATGGAATATCTTCGCACCGTTTCAACGAGTTGCTGATAGATCTGGGGTTTCCTGATACGGTCGTTCACCCCTGCACTGTCCGCCTCGTTCTTATTGTATCCGTCAAACCCTGTCGTAAGCATGACCACAGGAATTGAAACGCTGTAAGGCCTGCTCCTGAGTTCCCGTGTCAGCATGATGCCGTCCATCTGCGGCATCCGCAGGTCTGTAATGACCATGTCGATCTTCTCGCCTGTCATTTTGTCGAGGGCATCCAAACCATGACATGCCTCGTACACATTGTACCCCTCGGCCCTGAGAATCAGGGAGATCAGCTGCCGTATGGTATCCTCGTCGTCAACAATGAGTATGTTTTTTTTCATCTTTGCCCGGTCACCGGTATACATGTCTCAGGGGTAGTTCCCTTTTCCCATGATGGGGCCATCCCCGGGCACCGATTATGTTTGTCGTTACTGCAGTACTCCTCAAGTTCAAAGAGGCTCGGCATAAATGCCATTTCCACGTCAGTACACAAAGAAAGAGCCCAGCAGACAAGGTGAGAGCATTGGGTACGGTTATCACTCATTGCCGGTATTCCTAACATAGATTTCACACTTCCGGTACTCCCCGCCGCAGAACAGGATCGTTGATTCAACATCCGCGCTGCTGGTACTCGTACAGTAACAGTCCTGAAATGGCATAGCGACAAAAGGGCAGTGTTGCGGAGTAACATGCTGAGGTAGAACCATATCTGCAGCCCCACCTCTTATGTCCGCGCTGCGGAGGTTTTGCTGAAGAGCATCGCTCATGTTGGCCTTTTTTATAATATGCATAATGAAACGTATCATTACAAGAAATATGCCATCTGAAAATAATACTGAATTAACTCATATAATCAGACAGTTAAAAAAATGCTACTGAATAATATCGGACAGATAACCCGAAGGTGTAGCAATAGATGCTGACATGCATGCCACACTTATGTGGCATGACCCGCATTCATCTATATAGATATTAATCTCCTAGATTTCTGTTGATAGTATATTTCTCGAGTTTGCGGTAAAGAGTCTTGCGGTCAATATTGAGGAGTCTCGCCGCACGGGCCTTGTTCCACCCTGCTTTTTCGAGCGAGCTGATTATTTTCGCCCTCTCGTCCTCTTCTCCCCCTGCAGAAGAAACAGAATCATCCCCCCGGAACTCCCGTATATTTTTCGGCAGATGATCCAGGGTTATCGTACTCTGCCTGCAGAGGATAAACCCATGTTCAAGGGCATGTTCGAACTCCCTGATATTCCCGGGCCAAGGGTAATCCATGAATATCCTGGAAACGTCTGCGGAAACCCCGGATATATTTCTGCCGAGCCGCTGGTTAAATTTCCCGATGAAGTGTTCCAGCAGTATCGGAATATCGTCAGTCCGCGCCCTGAGAGTCGGCAGTGCGACCTCTATCACCTTCAGGCGGTAATAGAGGTCCTCCCTGAACTCCCCCGACCTGACCCGCTCAGCCAGGTCCCTGTTCGTCGCAGCAATAACCCTGACATCGACCCTTACCGGGGATGAATCCCCCACCCGTTCAAACTCCATCTCCTGAAGGACCCGCAGCATCTGGAGCTGCGTCCGCGGCGAAATGTCTCCGATCTCGTCCAGGAATATCGTACCGCCATCGGCCCGCTGGAACCTCCCGGTCTTGTCCTTTACCGCACCGGTGAAGGCGCCCCTGACATGACCGAATAACTCGCTTTCTAGTAGGTTTTCAGAAAGAGCCGAGCAGCTGACTTTTACAAGAGGCATATCTTTCCGGATCCCTTTATAATGGATCGCCTCTGCAACAAGCTCCTTGCCGGTCCCGCTTTCCCCTGATATCAGGACCGTTGTCTGAACATCCGCAAGATTTTCTATGAGGGTATACACTTCCTGCATCTGCCGGCTCTTCCCGATAATATTGTGGCACTGCCGGCGTTCCCTGAGATCCCGTTCAAGATCCGCTATCCGCGTCTCATCCCTGATAACGACAACCGCTCCGGAGAACAATCCTTTATGGTCAAGAAGCGGTGACGTCGATAGGGAGAGAACGGTGCCCTGCCCGCCCCTATGCTGACATTCCATGCGGACAAGTTCGAGCGGCTGCTTCTTCTCGATCGTCTCGATAAGCGCCCGGCTGCAGTTCTCACTACAGGGGACTGACAATTCTCTGAAATTTCTTCCTATTGCATCACGTCCCAGTCCGAAAACCTTTTCAGCAGCATGGTTCAACTCAATCACCGTCAGTTTCTGGTCGACCGTGATGATCGGATCCTTCACCGATCTAAAAATCGCCTCGAGGTTCATGCGGTATTGTTCCTTCTCAGCCATGATTGCCTTATGTTTCAATGCCATCGTGGTAACGTGAAGAAGGGTATTTTGATTGACCGGCTTCGGTATATAGTCAAAAGCTCCGAGCCTCAGGGCTTCTGATGCAGTATCGATGCTCGGGTCACCCGTGACCATCACAACCGGCGTCGTCATGTTTCTTCCCCTGATCTCCCGCATAAAATCAATCCCTGTCCTGCCGCCGAGTATGATATCGGCAAAGATGAGATCGCACTCTGCACGGTCAACACAGGATACAGCTTCCTCAAAACTCCGGGCCGTGACAACTTCATACCCTTCATCGGAAAGAAACGCCTCGAAGGTAAATCTGATACTTTCCTCGTCATCGACAATCAGAATTCTCTGTTTATGTTGCATGGTCCTCCCGTATTGGCAGTTCAATAATCAGGGCGGTGAAACTGCCTTCGCCACTCTCGATACGAAGTCTCCCCCCATGGTCACTGATAATGCCATGGCTTATGCTCAGGCCAAGGCCTGTACCCTCACCCGGCGGTTTGGTCGAAAAGAAGGGATCTATGACCTTTGCAATAATCTCGGAAGGAATGCCGCTCCCGTGGTCACGAAACACTGTTTTGATATATGGCATTCCCTCGATGACAACAACGTCACCGCTGACCTCAATGATCTTGTCCTCATGCGCCTCGGGATATTTCTGATTCAAGGCATACCTTGCATTACTCAGAATATTGAGAACGACCTGCTGTATCTGCTGCGTGTTAACATATACCTTTGGCAGGCCGTCCGGCAGATCAATCCTGAGGCTTATGCCGTCCCTCTTGATCTGGGCCTCGGTCAGCGTCATGGAATCGCTGAGTATTTTTCCTAACGGGACAAGGGATTTATCCTCGCGCCGTTCCCGTGCAAAAGAGAGAAGACTCCTGACGATGCCTGCAATCCGTTCTCCCTCCCTGACAATACGCCTCGCAATATCGAGCTCCCGTGATCCCTCGGCGCTCTTGTTCGCAAGAAGCTGAGCATAGTTGATGATACCCGTAATGGGATTGTTGATCTCATGGGCAACACCGGCGGAAAGCTCCCCCAGCGATGCAAGATGGCCGGCCCGCATCGCCTCGGACTGAAGCGTGGTCCTTTCGGTAATATCACTGGCGACAATGATGACATTCTGCACAACATCTGACTCGTCTTTGATCGGGAATGCCCTCCGTTCTAAGATCCTCCCCTTTACCGACGACACCGGCAAGCTCTCGGGCCTGCCGGAACTGAAGCTCGAGAGCGCGCAACAGTCTTCGCAGGCCGTATCGCTATCGAACCAGACGACATGGCAGTATTCACCTGGCAGGGTAGCCGCATCCCTGCCGACCCGCTCAGCAAAGGCCTTGTTTGCCCAGAGAATCCTGAGATCGGGCGAAATCAGGAGAAGCTCGTCGGTCATCGCATCAAGCAGAGTATGAAACTCCTGGGAGAGCTGCCGGAATCTGAGCTCGCTTTCTTTCAGCGTCTCCTCTGCGTTTTTTCTGAAATTAATCTCGTTCGTCAGAAGCCTGACAGCAGTCTTGAGTTCCGCGGTACGCTCATCAACAAGCAACTCGAGCTTGCCGCGGTGTTTCCGCAGCTCCTCCTCTGCAAGCTTTCGGTCAGTAATGTCCCGCTCAATGGCGAGGGTGTAGGATCTGCCACCAAGTAGGATCGGCTGCGCCGACACCTCAATCGGAAAGACCGTCCCATCCTTCCGGACATGCCGGATCTCAAACGTGACCGTCTCGCCCGACATAAGGCGTGCACTTATGTTCGAAACCTTTCCCTGATCATCAGGATGATTAAGAAATGCTATCGGCCTCCCGATCAACTCTGGAAGGGAATAGCCGTTCATGTTCGATGCGGCAATGTTCGCATCGACAATAACCGGCCCGTCAGGATGTAAAGGATCGAGCAGAAAAATGCAGTCCGAGGCAAGGTTGAAGAGCGAGTGAAAGCGCTCTTCACTGTCGCGCTGCGCATCCTGAGCTTGCTGCCGCTCCCTGACTTCCTCCCTCAGCCGCCGGGTTATGCCGGTCAACTCCTCCGTCCGCTCTTCAACCAGCGCTTCCAGCTGCTCGTGATACCTCTTCAGCTCAGCTTCAGCCTTTCGGCGCCCGGTTATGTCTGTAAAGATACCCACAATCCGGCTGATCCTGCCACTCTTGCCATGGACAGGGTTAAGTACCGCATGCCACCTGACCTGACTGCCGTCCTGTTGGCTTCTCTCGGACTCATACGAGTACCGCGTGCCCCTCCGCACCTGCCCGAGAAACGCATCAGAGCCCGGCATTGTCAGGTCAGGCCAGATCTCATGGAGCATTCTGCCGACAATGTTTTCTTCGGAAAGACCGGTCTGAAGGACGCCTGATCTGTTTACGGAGAGGCACCTGCCTTCTACTGTGAAAAGCGCAACACCGTTCGGAGAGCCTTCAACAAGACTACGATAATGGCGTTCAGACGTGGCGATTTTAGCTTCCGAATCCCGGCTGAAATATATCATTCCAAACAGGACCACGGCCATACTGAAGAAGGCCAGCGTCGTAAATATCGAAAAAAGCCGGTAGGCCGTTATATGCCCTGTTGAATTAAGCATCACAAGCGACCAGCTCTCATGACCAAGCGAACGCTGCGTCATCAGGAGCTTCTGTCCGTCGAGGCTGAGCAACCTGTCATCATTCCCGCGGAGGCGCTGCTGTATCAGCGGGACAAAGGGGCCGGGACCAAACTGACCCGAAGCAGCCAACTGTTGCTGCTCCTCCTGACTGATTGGCCAGAGGCTCCGATGCAGAAAATCACTTCTGCTTGACAGAAAAATGACGCCATGCGGATCGACAAGAAAACAATAGTCGTATTTCCTAATGCCCATCTCAATATCGTTCATGTTCTTTTTTATCACGGCAACACCGATCACAGCAGCATCAGTATCCCTGACCGGATAGTATACTATATGAAAATTTTTCTTCGTCGTCTCATCAAAAAGATAAAAACTGGAGAATGCGCCGTCAACAGCTTTTTTGAAATGCATCGCTGCAATCAAGGTCTTTTTCGGATAAAGCCCCCCTGGAGATTCTGCTTCGGTCGAGAGAACCAGTCCGCCTTTTTTGTCGAACAGAAAGGCGCCGGAAACTTCAGTATCAAGGATCCGTACGTATTGTTTCAGGCCCGCAAGGGCACGTTCCCGTTCAGCCGGAGTCCCTGATACCAGCACATCCCGGACAGCCTGCTCATGGGCGATCCCGGTTGCGGCCTGCTTGGTATTGCCCAGATCATCGTTAAAATGATTGGCAAGAGCACTGATGTAGATATTGCTGTCATGATGTTCCTGCACCATCGCCTGACTGCCGGCAAATTGCGTGAAAAACCACCCGGCGATTATAATGCCAATGAAAAAAACCGCCGGCCTGATGACATTCCGGCGTCTGAGGGAAGTATCCAGACGTTCGCCGTCATCACTGGCCACGGGCTGGGAATATACCCAGACAGAAAAAGCAAGGCAGATGGCCAGCACACCCTTGATCAGCTCTATTGGAATGCCTGTCAGGCGATAAAAGGCAGCACCGTTAATAACAGCAGCGGGCCAAAATGCCGCAGTATGGACCACAAAACCGGTGACAACGGCATACAATCCCAGAAATATGCTGCTGCCGAGAAGCCAGTATCGTCCTGTCAGCCTGGTCTGCACCGACGCCCGGTACAAGGCCCATGCCGCCAAAAGGCCACCGGTCAGCCCAAAAGCATATCGTGAAGCTGCATCAATCCCCTCAAGGCCCTTCATTCCCCCAAGGGCCGTCGCCACTATGAGTGGAATATAGAAAAATCGTCGGGGTTTTTCAGCTGCCGCAAAACTTCGCAGCCCGAACTCGAAGAGGAGTACAAATGAAATAGCCGACATCGCAACGCGAAGGTCCCCTACCGGCAAACTGCCCGCATACCCTACCGAGATCATGGCTATCCATTCCTGAAAACCATGAAGGCCCCCAAAAGCACCCAGCCAATTCCATGGCAATAATTCATTTTTCTGCTGTATAAGGGCAAGACAAATGACGGCAAGCATGATAAAAGCCAGCCCGTAGAAAAACAGTATATAGTCTATCTGATTGTTGCCCAAAAACTCGTTCATGTCAATCTTCACCTTATATGCCGTCCTCAATCTGTAAAGACTTTTTTATATTAAAACAGATTTCAGGATCTTTTCAGAAGAACGACTGACGCCGCTGTCCCTTAGATGCCGCAACTACTTGACCGGCAGGAACATCGTGATCGAAAAATGGGTGCTGTCTGATTGGTTTATGATAAGGTCTCCGCCATGAGACCTCATAATATACCTAGCAATATACAGGCCTAGGCCCTTTCCTTCTACACGAAGGTTCATGGCGCGTCTGCCGCGGTAGAAGGGATTAAATATATTTTCCACTTCCTCCCGTTCCATCGGTTCAGCCGTATTCGAGATGGTCATGGAAATATGTCCCGCTACCAGGGAAAGGGTCAGATCGATCCGGCCGCCGTCGGCAGTATATTTGACCGCATTGTCCAGCAGGTTCTCGATCGACCGCCGGATCAGCGCCTCGTCGCAGTTGCAGCTGAGGCCGGAAATCGCCGACGTGGTGAGCGTAATACCCCGGGCCTTGATCTGCGGCTGATACGAAGACACAAGGTCCCTGATCAATGCATTGATGTCGGTGCTGTTTTTAAAAAGATCGAGCGGCTTGAACTTTGAGGAGGCGAGCAGCGACAGAATATTCAGCAGCTTGATGATGCGGTCGGTCTCCTTCAGGCCGAAGGAGATTACCTCCCTGTATTCATCAGCCGGACGCTCCTTCCGGAGCGCGACCTCGAAATTTCCCTTGAGTGATGCCAGAGGCGAGCGAAGTTCGTGGGACACGTTCGACGAGAATGTCTCCTGGAAGGTAAAAACATCAGCGATAGGCTTCATCGCATGGTTGACCAAAAAGCGGCTGACGAGATACGAAAGGAAGAGCATGAGCGGCAGGGTCATCATGACCAGCTTCAGAAAGGCCCGGTCATAGATGATCTCATCACCGGAGAGAGATTTGGCCGCCCGCCCGGCATAGGTCCCATCAATCGGGAAATAGAAGATGAGGTGTTCTTCATTCAGGACCTTTATCGTGTCAAACACCTGGATGCCGGCAAAGGCATCAGCCAGGAGCTTCCGGTTGAGCTCAGGATAGAATCCAGCCGAGTTCCTGGTCGAAATAACGATGCCACCTTCCCTGTTCAGGATCTGAAAGTGGTGCTCATCCCACATATTCCTGAACGGATCAAGCCCCGACCGGTTGTACTGGTCAAGAAATTCGCTATACATATCCTCCCGCATACTTCTCTTGACGCCGTTAACCATGCTCTGATGCCAGAAGAGATAGCTCAGTATCAGGATCACCACATTAAAGGCAACAATGACTGAGGTAAAGATGATGGTCAGGCGTCTTTTGGTGGGAATGATCACAAAAAATGTTCTCAGTCGCTGCCGATCATATAGCCGACCCCCCTGACGCTCTGGATAAACGTCAGGGCGGAGAATTCTCCGAGTTTCTCCCTGAGGGACTTGATATGAACATCCACAAAATTGGTATTCGGATTAAAATCATATCCCCATATATCGGACAACATCTGGGCACGGGAGATGACCTTCCCCCGGTTCTTCAGCAGATAGGTGAGAATCGCATATTCCTTTGGTCTCAGCAGCACTTCATTGTCATTGACGAAGACACGGTGAGCAATGGTGTCAACGCGGAGGTCATGATGGGTCAGTTCGGTCAGCTTGTCCTGTTTGCGACGTATTAGAGCATGAATCCTCGCAAGAAACTCTTCAAAGGAAAACGGCTTGGTCATATAGTCATCAGCCCCGCTGTTGAGGCCAAGGACTTTGTCCTTTACCGAATCCTTCGCCGTCAGCATCAGTATGGGTGTTTGTATCGCGCGCTCCCTGATATGCCTGCAAAGGTCAATACCATTGATGCCGGGGAGCATCACATCGAGGATAAGGAGGTCATACAGCAGGCTCGTTGCCAACCTCAGGCCTTCTTCCCCGTTGACCGCAAGATCGACCGAGTAATGCTCCTCTTCAAGGCCTTTCCTGATAAAGTTTGCAACGCCCTGCTCATCTTCAACAAGAAGAATGTTCATGGTCCGTCTTCCTCCCGGAACGTCTAGTATACATTCATTCTACCATATTCATCGTGGATGTTCTCGTGCATTGAGCGATACAGTGCATTGCCCGGACCAGCAAAGCTGCGCTATAATGAGCGCCTATGACTGCACGTATGGCAGAGTACCTTCAGGTCTTCAGCAACCGCAGGATTGCAGTCATGGTCCTGCTCGGCATCTCCTCCGGTCTTCCCCTTGCCCTTACCAGCGGAACGCTTCAGGCATGGATGGCTGTTGACGGGGTCAATCTCCGAACCATTGGGATCTTTTCGCTCGTCGGACTTCCCTACACGCTGAAATTCCTCTGGTCTCCCTTCATGGACAGATTCGTTCCGTCCGGACTCGGGACACGTCTCGGCAGACGCAGGGGATGGATCATCATGACTCAACTGCTCCTGCTAACCGGTATTTGCATCATGGGACTGGTCCCACCGAAGCAGGCCCCGGTTATGATGGCAGTCCTCGCAGTATGTGTGGCTTTTTTTTCTGCATCGCAGGACATTGTCGTCGATGCATATCGGACCGATATTCTGAAAGAAAAAGAGCGTGGCATCGGATCTGCAATCTTTGTCATGGGATACCGGATCGGCATGATTTTTTCCGGTGCCCTGGCGATGATCATGTCTGACAGGATTGGGTGGCCGAAGACGTATTTCATTATGGCTTCCCTTATGATTATCGGCATGATCACCACACTCGTAAGTCCTGAACCCGACGCGTGCCCTCAACATCCGAAGAGCCTTCAGGAAGCAGTGACCGGTCCACTAAAAGACTTTTTCAGCCGGAGGTCGGCAGTGCTGATCCTTTTTTTCATCATGCTGTATAAGCTCGGCGATGCCTATGCCGGAACCATGACAACCGCATTTCTGATCCGGGGACTGGACTTCAGCGCTACCGATGTCGGCACGGTCAATAAAGGACTTGGACTGGTGTCAGTTATCATCGGAGCAACAGTGGGCGGCACGCTCATGATCAGACTCGGCCTCTTCCGGTCGTTGCTCATTTTCGGAGTCCTGCAGGCGGTATCAACCCTCTCGTTTGTTGTTCTTGCTTGGGCAGGAAAGAGCTATCCGGTCATGATCTGGGCCGTAGCATTCGAAAACCTCACGGGCGGAATGGGCACCGCTGCCTTCGTAGCACTCCTGATGACATTATGCAATCAGCGGTATAGCGCGACCCAGTTTGCCCTGCTGTCGTCCCTGGCGGCACTCGGCCGCGTATTCATCACCCCGACCTCCGGCTATGTCGTCGAGGTCTTCGGCTGGGCCTGGTTTTTTGTGATCGCTACGCTGACGGCAATACCAGGGTTACTGCTTCTGCCCGTCCTCAGGAAAAATATCGAGAGTTTGCAACATCCGGAGCCGTAAATACTGCAGCATCACCGGGGCCTGAAGACAACCAGTCCCGGCGATACTGCGACATACTTCCCGAAATCTTCGTCAACAACTTTCCCCTGAATCGACGATGCATGCCTGAAAACGACATCAGATCCTCTTCTGATAATAACGCCTGTGTGAGAAACATCAAGGCCGGGACGGTCAGAATATATGCCTGCGTAATCCCCCGTATTCATCATGCCCAAAACAACGTCGTCAATGCAGCCTGAGGGAATAAAATCCATATCGCGGGTCACCGATGGGATCCCGGGCACAAAAAAAGAACCGTCCGTTTTCACGTTGAGTACCTTCCGTATTCTGTGTGTCTGCGCACCACCAACTTTGCCCGTCACATCCGAGATGCATGCCTGATTGTACTGGGCCCAGTCAGTGAAGAAGTGGTTACGGTTCATGTAGGAAACCAAGCCGTCACGATATCGGATTTTTTTAAGATGCCCGACAAAACTGTCAAACGTTATTGAGTGCCTCATGGCCTCGACATAATCGAGCAGGGTAAAGCAGTCAACAGCTCTGAGGTTAATAACGAGCTGCTCGGGCTCAGCCTCACTGCCGGTCAGCGTCGATACCTGGTAGGAAATACCGAGAAACTGACTGGAGAGAAATGCGATCCGGTCGCTCGTGTCGGGAACCGTTGAGGCTTTCTGCAATAGTCGAGCGAAAGAAGATCGCGACCATCTGCCTTTATTCGTTATGATTATCACCGATGCGTATCACCCCATATGCCAGAAAGTGCACCGGGATTAAACATGGTACCCCTGTGCTGCTGCAATTCTATTTCCCCCTTTGAGCAGATTACTCTTTAATTTTATACCCGGCCTTTACAATCGCGTTCTCGATCTCCTTCCTTTGAATCTTTGCCTCATCAAAACTGACCTCTGCCCGGCCAACGCTCACGTTCGTACCCATAACCCCGTTCAGTCCCTCAAGTGCCTTCTTTACTCTCATCACGCAGTGTTGACAGGACATCCCGTCAATAGTTATTGTTGCATCAGCCACAGTTGCTCCTTTGCTAAATTATTTCTTTTATATATAATAATGACAACTGGAACAGTTTTTCAAAGAAATCCTATATGAAAAATCGAATTATAGCTTTTGTATCCCTGCTGTTCGGCTTCTTCACCTTAGGGGCATTCATCTCGATTCTCTATATCACATACACCACGGGAGAACTCAAGAAAATTATTACTCTTCATGGAGTTGAGATTCTCAGACAGGACCTCCTCATTAAGATACAAAACGTGGAGCAGGACCTCCTTACGGTCAATACTGAACTGGGCAGTAAGCTGGATAAAATCACAGAAAACGTCACGGATCTCGACAGGGCGATTAACAACTGTAACAGCTGCCACCATTCCCCGCTCATTACGGAAAAGCTGCTGTCGATCAAAGAGCATATCGGCCGTTTTGAAACATCCCTGAGTTATTACATCACCGCGTCCGCTGACTCAGAGAGAATCAGGACCCTCAAAATCGAGGCGTATTCTACAGGATCAGAGTTGTCAGCCGTTGTAGCAGAAATGGCTTTCATAGCAAATCAGAAACTTCAGGAGCGAACCGGCAAAGCCCTCGCTGGGGTCAAAGGTGCCCAATGGATCCTGATATTAACCCTTATAACGACCTTTCTCATAGGGCTCTGGATCGCCGTCACCCTGATCAGGAATGTTTTGAACCCGATCAAGGAGTTGATTGACGTGGCTCAGAATATCACCTCGGGAAAGCTGGGGTACACAACAGCGTATACCGATCGTACGGAATTCGGGCAACTGGCTACATCGATCAATGAGATGAGCCTCTCTCTGCGTGACGGCAACAGTAAGGTTGTCCAGCATATGGAGCGCCTTGCCGGACTGTATAAGGTGACCCTGCCTCTTCATTCTGTCTCGACCATTGAAGAGATATTCAAGGAGGTTTCAGGCAGTGTTGCAGCCCTGATCGAGGTCGAACAGTGCGGGCTGATGATGATTGACGATGACCGGCAGCACATGTCACATCGTCTCCCTGCCTTTGGACTGACTGACGATGAGGTGCAGGGCATCACGATCAGGAGGGAGGATATCCTGAAGCTCTACCTTGATAATAACCGGAGACCGGTCATTATCAACGCCCCCGAAAAAGAGCTGCTGCCCGCAGGGCTGCTCGGTCCGAACGGCCGCCCGGTCAAAAATATGCTTCTCGGATGGATACGGCTCCAGGGTGAACTTGCCGGGCTGATACGCCTTGCAAACAAGACTAACGGAGATTTCTCTGAAGAGTCGGGCAGGCTTGTCGGCATCGTCTCGAATAACGTCTCAGTCGCCATAGAAAACGCCGGGCTCTATCAGGACTTAAAGGCCCAGATGGAGGAACTGAAAGAGACACAGGAACAGCTGGTGCAGGCGGCAAAGCTTGCAGCCATCGGAGAACTGGCTTCAAATGTCGCCCATGAAATCAACAATCCCCTGACCAGTATTATGGGATATGCCGAACTGATCAGTGAGGAGACAGACATCGAAAGCATTATGCGCGATGTGGATATTATCAGCCGGGAGTCTCTCAGGGCGCGAACCATAGTACAGCAGTTGCTCGAGTTTGCCAGGAAAAGACCTCTCGAACTCAGAGAGGTCAACCTCAACAAACTGCTACTGGAAACCGTTGACCTCGTCAGGGCTCAGATGAAAAACGCTCGGATAAAGATCAGCGAAACATATGGGCCTCTCCCCCCGATCATGGGAGACGCCAATCAGCTGAAACAGGTCTTTTTGAACATCATCAACAATGCCGTGCACTCGATGTCCGAAAACGGTGGAATCCTGACGATCTCTACTAACGCCGACTACGATCACGTACGTATAGCGATTGAGGACAATGGGCACGGGATACCGCCTGAGGTGCTTCCAAAAATATTTGAGCCCTTCTTTACCACCAAGAGAGATAGAGGCACCGGGCTCGGTCTTTCCATAACCTATAAAATAATACAGAGCCATAAGGGGAAAATAGATATCAAGAGTGACGTCGGTAAGGGGTCAACGTTCACACTGGAACTCCCGCTGTATATAAGAACAAACAGCTTGACCCACGCCGGCGGATGATCATCTGCCGGGAATCTTCCATGCTCACAATGGTATACCTCCTTATCTGATACTGCTCTGCACTCTGATAATTATTTCCTTGTTTCTGAAGAAAACAGACTGGCATTATCTGGCAGGAGAGAATGACTGGAAAAGATAGATCTACTCTGTTAAAATAAAAGACTGTTTTTCAGGGGGGTACTGGACTATGGAATTAGAAGGAAAGGTCGCATTGATCACCGGAGGAGCGCGGGGCATCGGCAAAGCGATTGCAGAATGTTTTGCGCGGAAGGGCGCTGACCTTATCATTGCCGATATCTCATTCGACAGCGCATCCGAAACAGCAAAAGGACTCACGGCATCAGGAATAAGGGCAGCAGCCCTCAAGCTCGATGTCTCAAAGTCTGACGAAGTGGCCACTGCCTTCGGAGAGATCATGAAACAGTTCGGCAGGCTCGATATCCTGGTCAATAATGCCGGCATTACCCGTGATGGCCTTCTGCTGAGAATGAAGGAAGAGGACTGGGATGCGGTGATCAGCATCAACCTCAAGGGGGTTTTCCTCTGTTCAAAAGAAGCGGTCAGGGTTATGGTCAAACAGAAGCATGGCAGGATCATCAACATAGCCTCGGTGGTTGCCTTCATGGGCAATCCGGGACAGGCCAACTACAGTGCGTCAAAGGCTGGAATTATCGGACTCACGAAAACGACCGCCAGGGAATATGCCAGCCGTGGTATTACGGTTAATGCCGTTGCTCCGGGCTTCATTGCAACAGCCATGACAGATGCCCTTGCTGAAAATGTCAGGCAAGAAATGTTAAAATCAATCCCTGCCGGAGCTTTCGGTTCCGCAGACGATGTGGCAAACGCTGTCGCTTTTTTTGCATCACCCGGGAGCGGGTATGTGACCGGACAGGTCATTCACGTTAACGGCGGCATGTATATGTAAGCGATGGCATTATTTGTCATGAAATTTTATTGCGAAAAAATTGATTAAACTGGGAGGTATGGAATGGTAGAAGAAAAAGTAAAGGAAATTATAGCAAAACAGTTGGGTGTCAATGCTGCAGAGGTTGTCCCTGATGCCTCGTTTGTTGAGGACCTGGGGGCAGATTCACTTGATACCGTCGAACTGGTCATGGCCTTTGAAGAGACCTTTAATATAGAAATCCCTGATGAGGATGCTGAAAAGATCGCCAAGGTAAAAGACGCTGTCGAATACATAAAGAATAAACAGGCTTAATGACCAAACGCAGAGTCGTTGTCACAGGGATGGGGCTTATCACGCCCCTCGGTGTCGGCCTTGAAAAAAGCTGGACAGGCCTTGTTCAGGGAAAATCCGGGATAGGGAAAATTACCTACTTTGATACATCGCTTTTCCCGACCAAGATAGCCGGCGAAGTCCACGATTTCATCGTTGAGGACTATATCGAGCCAAAGGAAATCAAAAAAATGGACCGCTTCATACACTTTGGAGTGGCGACCTCGATGATGGCAGTAAAGGATGCGGAGCTCGTGATAACCCCGGAAAATGCTGAAAGAATCGGCGTCAGTGTTGGTTCTGGGATGGGGGGGCTCCCGCTGATTGAGCACTACCACAAGGTATTCCTCGAAAAAGGGCCCAGAAAAATAACACCATTCTTCATCCCTACCCTGATCATAAACATGGCAGCCGGCCAGATATCGATCAAGCACGGGGCGAAGGGCCCGAATCAGGCCCCGGCAACTGCCTGTGCCACCGGGACCCATGCGATCGGGGATGCCTTCAAGATCATACAGCGAGGAGATGCCGATGCGATGATAGCAGGAGGAACGGAATCGTGCATCACCACAATGGGCGTGGGCGGCTTCAATGCTATGAGGGCCCTTTCTACAAGGAACGATGAGCCTGAAAAGGCGAGCAGACCCTTTGACAGAAACCGCGACGGGTTTGTCATGGGAGAGGGGTCCGGCATTGTCGTTCTTGAGGCACTTGACCATGCCCTGGCCCGCGGCGCCAGGATATATGCTGAAGTGGTGGGCTATGGTCTTACCGGTGACGCCTATCATATGACAGCCCCTGCACCCGGCGGCGAGGGAGCAGCCCGGTGCATGGCAATGGCTATTCGCGATGCAGGGATCTCACCGACAGAAATCGACTATATCAACGCCCACGGCACCTCGACAAAATACGGCGATGAACTCGAAACCACGGCGATCAAAACGATTTGCAAAGATCATGCATACAAGCTTTCGGTCAGTTCGACCAAGTCGATGACCGGGCATCTCCTCGGCGCCGCAGGCGGTGTGGAGGCTGTCGTCTCGGTCCTGAGCATTGTCCACAACACCATCCCGCCGACGATTAATCTCGACAACCCTGATGAGGGGTGCGATCTTGATTACGTTCCTCATACGGCAAAAAAGACCGAGGTACGCTGCGCGATGTCAAATTCATTCGGCTTCGGCGGTACAAACGGCTGCCTCATTTTCAGGCAATTTACGTCTTAATCTCCGCGCCACTTGAATCAACTGTCAGAAACCAGCGCAATCAAAGAACTCGAAAAACAAATAGGATATATGTTCAGGGACCACAAACTTTTATTTGAGGCGATCACTCACAAATCATTTCATCACGAACATTGCGGCAAAGCCCCCGTGTATAACGAACGCCTAGAGTTTCTCGGAGATGCCGTGATTGGGCTGATCGTTGTAGAATATCTTTTTCTGCTAAAACAGACCTGCAGTGAATCAGAACTGGCCAAAATGAAATCATATTTCGTCTGCGAGGCAGTACTTGCCGATATAGCCGCATCAATATCGCTCGGCAGCGTTCTGCTGCTTGGCAAAGGCGAGGAGGCAACCGGCGGCCGAACAAAAAAATCAATCCTCTCTGATGCGCTTGAGGCCCTGGTCGGGGCGATCTTTCTCGATGGAGGCTTCGAGATAACCAGAACCCTGGTGCAAAATTTTTTCAGAGACCGGGTAGATGCCATAATAAAAACCGGAGACTTTTTTGACTACAAGACCGCGCTTCAGGAAAAAACCCAATTGCTGTACGGAGTCCTTCCCGAATACCGTCTGATCAGGCAGCAGGGGGCAGACCACCGGAGGGTCTTTACCGTCTCGGTCTATCTCAACGGAGAGGAACTCGGCACGGCATCGGGGCAACGGAAAAAAGAGGCCGAGTCATACGCAGCGAAGATCGCACTCGAAAAATTGGCAGGGCAGGCCGGAAGGACATAGCGCACTTATGCAAAGCACACCGACTGCAGCGACAGTGTGCAGAGAGAGTGCCAGGAAAGCATCAGGGAAAAGATATCAGCTTTTTTCCCGGCGATCAGCCTTCCGCGCTTCGTTAAAAAGCTCCCGCAGACAGTTGGGAAATCTCTTTTCGAAGGGAGCATCAACACTGTTCTTATGATATATAATGCACTCGCAGCAGAGGCCGTGCCTTATGCAGGTGGTCTTCGGACATGAGCAACGCGTATTAATCTCATCACGGACCGGGCAATCGAGCATCTTCTTTTCTATAACAACTTTTTTTCAGACTTCGGCATTGACATTAATCTTCTGTATAATTCAATTCTTTTGAGTACGTCTCCTCAAGTCCGTAAAGCGCGAAAAAGGCAATGGCGAGACAGAAAGAGCCGACGATGATCGCACTCTGGATAATTCCGGTATGTGCCCTGAGCAACTGAAACAAAAAGGTGATCGGGATGACAGCCCCCCGGATAAAATTCGGCACGGTAGAAGCGACTGTCGCCCTCAGGTTTGTACCGAACTGCTCTGCGGCAATAGTGATAAAGATCGCCCAATATCCTACGGCGATCCCTATCGCAAGACAGACCAGATAGAACTGTCCGGCGGTAACGTCATGCTGCATGAAATAAAGCCCGGTCATACCGCAGGTCAGGACAAGAAAGAGCAGGACGATCTTCTTCCTGCTTCTGAAATACTGACTCAGAAACCCACTGATGAAATCTCCGAAGACCAGCCCGATATAGCAGAACATCACCGCCTCGCCAGCATTCACCGGGCCGGATACCGAAAGCGCCTTTGCAAATTCCGGCGAGAAGGTAATCAATATGCCGACGCAAAACCAGATCGGAAGCCCTATCAGCACCGTCCGCAGATACTTAAGAAACCGCTTGCGACTCGTAAAAAGGCTGATAAAATTGCCTTTCCTGATGTCCTTCTTTGCGGCAGCCTCACGATACATACCGGATTCATAGACACTGACGCGGGCGATAAGGAGCAGCAGTCCCAGGCCGCCGCCGATGTAGTATGCGATACGCCAGTCAAAGTTCTTCGCAATGATATTCGCCAGGATCGCACCGGTGACGCCGACCGAGGCAACGACCATTGTGCCGTAACCACGGGACCTTTGGGGCAGGTTCTCCAGAACCAGGGTGATGCCTGCCCCGAGTTCACCAGCCAGCCCGACTCCGGCAACCAGCCGCCAGAACGCATACCCTTCGATCGAGGTGATCATCCCGTTGGCGAAGTTTGCTATGGAATAAAGGAATATCGAGCCGAAGAGGATCTTCACCCTGCCCTTCTTGTCGCCGAGAATGCCCCAAAAGATGCCTCCCAGAAGCATGCCGGCCATCTGCATATTCAGGAGAAAGACGCCCTTGTCGAGCAGCGCCTGTCCCTCAAGCCCGATCGATTTCAGACTCTGCACCCTGACGATGCTGAAAAGGATCAGGTCATAAATGTCAACAAAATACCCCAGTGCAGACACGATCACCGGGACAGTCAGGATGTCACGGAATGTGCTCCGGTACGACAAAGGCTTTATAAGGGTGCTATTCAACCTTTCAGATCCTCAATACATAATATCACATACAACTCAAGGGAATTCCTTTTCCGAACGTCATAGTATACATAGTTTTCCCTGAAAAAAGGCAGCATCTGCATACGCCGAAAAACGTCATCACCCATGCACGGCTTGCATTCAGACGCACATTGATGAAAAATAGATGGTATAAAGAAGGTATCAGGGAATCAACGTTTAATATGAACAATCACCTCAGGAGCCTAAACGACCCGTGACAGAGAGAAACAGGGACAGATCAGGATTAATGAACATCCTCAGCGAAGTCCACACATACAGCCTTTCTGAGCTGAATTCCTCGATAAGGGAGACACTGGAGCTGTCATTCCCTTCTGCCGTATGGGTCATCGCCGAAATAGCAGAGGCCCGCAGTAATCCAAAAGGTCATTGCTACCTGGAACTCGTAGAGAAGCGGGACAACACCGTCATCGCCCAGGTAAAAGCAAATATTTGGTCATCTGTCTTTCGCACTATCTCCCCGAAGTTTGAAAAAGCCACGGGTGAGAGGCTTAAAGCAGGAATGCAGATTCTTTTGTCTGTCAATGTAACGTTTCACGAAGTTTACGGTCTCAGTCTGAACATCAGGGACATTGACCCCGCCTACTCACTGGGAGAAATGGCCCGCAAAAAAAAGGAGATAATAGAGAGGCTAAAGAAAGAGGGTCTAACAGACCTGAATAAATCCCTGTTGTTGCCGCTCGTGCCCCAGAGGATCGCAGTCATCTCTTCGTCGACCGCCGCAGGATATGGTGATTTCATTAATCACCTTGTGTATAATCCTGCTGGATACAGGGTCTACCATACCCTCTATCAGTCCTCCATGCAGGGGCAGGAGGCGGAAGCATCGATCACTGCGTCATTGGAAGACATCAGGAAGAGGCTAGCTTTTTTCGATGCTGTCGTTATTATCCGTGGCGGGGGATCGCAATTGGACCTGAGCTGTTTTGACGGCTATAGCCTCGCCGCCGCAGTGGCCCGCTTCCCGATACCCGTTATCACCGGGATAGGACATGAACGAGATGATACGGTGACTGATATCGTGGCACATACCAGGATGAAAACCCCGACAGCGGTCGCTGAGTTCCTGTTGTCCGGCATGAGGGACTTTGAGGTCAGGCTGCTCTCGGCACAGCAAAGGCTGACTGATCTGGCAAAGGACATGCTGAAGGATGAGGGACACAGGCTAGAATTACTGGCGCAGGGCATATCGCATCTTCTGACCAGAAGATTCCATGATGAGCATAAAAGGTTGAACACCCTCATCCACGGGTTGAGGCAGGGGACAGGCGATGTCATCAATATCAACAGGAACAGGCTATATCTGGGAGTCAACAGGCTGGGTGCGGGTATCAGGGCATACCTGCAGGCACAGGGGAGCCGGCTGAAGCATCTGGAACAGGCCGTCCGTCTCCTCGACCCCATCAATGTCCTGAAGCGGGGCTACAGTATAACGTATCACCGGAGCAGGGCGGTAAAAGATTTTGAGCAGGTCAGCAGAGGCAATCTGATCATAACAAAACTCTATAAGGGATCTATAAAAAGCACGGTGGAGGAAAAGGATGAAAAGTAAAGAACTGACATACACAAAGGCGATAACAGAACTTGAGGCAATTGTCCGGGATATAGAGTCCGGCGAGGTTGATGTCGATGTCCTCGCTGATAAGGTAAAGCGATCCACGGAGTTGATAACGTTCTGCAGCAGCCGTCTGCGCGGAACACAGGATGCCGTCAGCAGGATCCTGGTCGAGGCAGAGACCGCCGATAGTGACCAGGATAACGCCGGCTGATAATGTTCCGTGTCCTGGAAATATGAAATACCGTATGGCAACAGTCCAAAATATTCCACATTTCAAGGAAGGTATGTGATGGATAATTTTATGCATCCAAATCGCAACAAAGGTGTTTATGTCCTTGTACTGTTGTTTGCTACCGTAATATGGATGCAATCTGTCGGCGGGTGCAGCAACAGCACAGCATACGATCCCTCCGTTGAATATAGCCTGGCTGTGCAGGATGCCAGCAACATGACCTATGACACGATTTCTCGGAACCTCACCGCCGAGTGAAGGAGAATAAGTACCTTATCTGCGAAAACGGTATTGCTGGTTCCCTTGTCCTTGTGTTGCGTGGGTCAATGAATCCATAGGAAAGAGTTGCAATGCCCTGAAGAGGGCTGTCAACCAACCGATACATGCAAGGAAGGAAAAGAATATCCAGGCTACAAATTGGACACCGGGGTTACCGTTGCCCGGAACTAAAGAATTTCTTCAGGGGGACTGCTCATGATCCCCTGAGAATTGCCCAACTCGATGCCTCAAGAAAAGTATATATGATTGAAAGATGGCAAAAGAATTTCTGTTGGTATAAACTCCGTTAAAGATACGACAACATATTTGCAATAGAAAAACTGATACGTAATAGATCATAACTGATTGACGATGAGTATTATGAGAAAGTTGATATTTTATTGTTTGTTTTTGTAACGGGGATTATCAACGGGTGCAATAGCAGCACTTCTGCATACCTCAAGCTCGATGAAAAACTTACCCGCGAATATCAATGCTAAAGTCAGTCAATGGAAAAACCAACGCCCCAAAGTTTGCCCGGCGGCTACGCCGAAGTGGCCGCACCCGTTCATTGATTGGAGAGACCTGCTATATATACAGCTGGTGCAGCAACACAAAGACACTAACGGCAAATGCAACACCCATACAAACAATCAATTCAAAATGATACAAGTTGCAATTTATATAGCGCTTTAATACACTTTACGTATGGACTATATTGGAGATAACAGAGTTTTCAAGAGATACAAGCACTCATCAGAGTTTTATATTATTATAGAAGCCACCAGCTACAAAGCCTCTACGGTTGATTTCTCATTAAAAGGACTATGTATCTTTATCGAAGGAACTCCGGCTATAACCTTAAATTCTGTCCTTGACATGAGAATTGAGGGGCTGGAGTTAGATGTAAAGGGCGAGGTTGTCTGGTTAAAGGAAACCGGGCCTAATCTCCTCGTCGGCATAGAAAAAATGTCAATATCCGGACTCCTGAAATATTATCCTTTGTATGATGTCCTCCTCGACTTCCAAAGGAGCGACTCTACCGGCATTCTTGAGATCCGCAAGGATCTTATATATAAAGAAATATATTTCGAAAAAGGCGTTATGTTATTCGCAACGTCCAATCTGAAAGAAGATCGTATTGAAGAGATTTTCCTGAAAACAGGCAAGATTACCATTGACCAGTATTACCATGCAGCCAGCATAGTGGCAAATGATAAAAAATCTCGGGGCAAGGTCTTTGTTGATCTTGGCTATCTTCAGCCTCACGATTTTATTCTGGCGGTGAAAAGTCAGGCTGAGGAGACTATCCTAGGTCTTTTCTATTGGGAAGATGGCGTGGTAACCTTCAAAGAAACTCCCATGCCGGCAAATATAATCAGGATGAAGCTCAGCGCCGCCGACCTTGCTTTTCAGGGGATTAAAAGGATGGTTCTTCTGCAGAATCTGTGGG
>PLXX01000020.1 GCA_003153275.1 Nitrospiraceae bacterium
TTGTGTGAACTCCTATTGATGTTCAAATAAAAATAAAGGAAAGAGAAAATGATTCGCTTTAGTAATAAAAAACAGATGAGGGGTTTTATGAAACCATTATATGAGTACACAAAGTTCTGCTTAGTCTTTGTCATGGGAATGCTGATTTTCTCTTTATCAGGATGCGGAGGTGGCTCTTCTCAAACTCCCGCTCCGATGAGCGCCGGCAACATCAACCTCATCTTCGTGGTAAGCCCGGATTTGGNNTTCAGCAGTTCGCCCTTCTCAACCAAATCACAATCCAAGGTACGACCGCCAACAGCTATACGCTCAACGCATCATATGCGGCCGGATCCGTGCCCAGCGGAGTTGTTACGCCAAATCCATTCATCCCTGGTTGCCAGGGGCTGGATTTCAACGCCGCAAATGGCAACAACGTTGCTCTGGTAAGCCGTATAATCAACGAAAACTCTCCGGGCTTTTATGTCTTCTCGGCGCCCTGGGAGACTGCCAGCACCTTGCTGGCTAATATCAAATCGACCAAGGGGTATAAACTGGATCTTCCCACGACATATATGGGTCCGAACTTCGTCTATGTAATCTCCATAGCGCCGTCGGGAAACGCCAGCCTGGTTATGTACAACAGCAATCTGAACCCGCCTTCCNNGGACCAACACCAACGAAACGGTTTATCTGATCCGGCATGCAGAGGCACATCCGACGAACAATTTTGAAGACGGCAATTTTGTAGGTGCGGGACAATGGCGAGCGCTGTCCCTTCCCAATTTTCTGCCCAGCGCTCTACGCGGAAAAATAAGTCCCAACATGGTTTATTCCATCGATCCCGCACAGTCGTTCGATCTGGGTAGTTTCAGTATTTCCTATGTCAGGCCCTCATTGACGGTACTGCCCTATGCAATTGCCAATAATTTGCCCTATAATCTGGCCGCGAGCTTCTCTATAAACACAAATCCGAACGATGATGCCGCAGCCCAAAACACCATAGACTTCTTCTTTTCAAACAGAAACAATGCCGGCGTTAATCTCTCCAATCAGACCATACTTCTGGCGTGGGAGCACGAACACTTTCCACCTCTGATAACTAAGCTTCTTCAGAGCTATGGTGGCACCGTCCCAAGCCCACAGTTATCCTGACCTCAGACCGATTACGACACGATCTGGACCGTGACGTTTGACGTCAAGGGCAACCTGACGGTGAACAACGCGCTTTGCGAAGGCATAGATTCCGAGAAGCTCCCGGCCACGGCCCCTCTATTCTGACAGAGTCGGGAGGGATGTAGTCAAAGGAACACCAAAGGGGACGCTCACTTGCGTCCCCTTTGGTGTTCCTCGACCCTGCGCGCCTTACCGGCATCAAGCATCGAGGTTCCGGTCATAGCATCCGTCAATTCGATAACTACTTCGGGGGTTTTTCCAGATATGAAAGGTTTCAGGCACAATCGACAGTCTTGCTTTGCCCTGTCCATACGGAATTCCTGCTGACAGCGCAAACGATTCAGCTTGGGGAAACAGCTGCCTTCAACTTTCACCCCGCCAGAGAAGATCGTGAGCGGACGCAGGAGGACCGATAACAGCAAAACCGAAGACAAGTATGACTATTGTAACAAACTTATTCACAATCAATCTCCTGTCCGCAATATCTGACTTGCCCCGTATTTAGCCGATTATCACAGACCCCTATTTCGCATCCACGGTAAATTTTATCGAGGATGTTTTTCCGCCTTTTGTTAGCTTCACGGCAACATTCCATGAGCCTGCCATCGAAAGATTTATCTTTGCCTTATACTCATTACCTTTCAGTTCCGCATCTGCTTTATAATTCATCGCGGGCATTCCGGGCATGGCAGGCATTGAATAATCAACGATAACCTTTGCATCAGTAACATATTTGCCCGATGCGTCTTTAATCTGAATTGCTAAATTGTTATCACCGGTAATCGGAGGGTTTTTATCAATTGTCACTGCAACTTCAAACTCACCGGTTTTTTTCCTTACCTCGTAGTCCTTCGCATAGGCTATGCCTGCAACAAAAACAAAGATCAAAGTAAATAGTGCAAGTCTCTTCATGTCTAGTCTCCCTATCTTTTATATTCTTTTTCTACGGTATCCCGTATTTGTTTTACGGAATATCCTTTTTTATAAAGCTCGGATGCCCGAAGGGCCTCCCCCAAACAAATATCTCAAGTAGAAGCATGACTGTCAACGTAGCAGCTTAAGAGGCTTTTGTGCTCGAACGCGGGCGACTCTTCGCACTGGCAATAGCAGTAGATGCTGTCCAATACCCAAGGGATTCTTTTGCTATCTTATACGCCTCTTTCACACGTGCATCGTTAAATTGTCCCGGGGAAAGCGTTACTCTTGTTTCGCCCCTGCGCATGGATTCGTCCTTAGGAGCAACATTTTGATTCTGCGCTGCCTCAGCTCCGACAGAAAAAAACACGAGAAACAGCGACAAAACAAAAAGTCTCGGTACGGATATCTTTATATTTCCTCACCTCCTTAACTTCTGTGTCTATGCTAACACGCAATATTGAATAAATGATGAACATCAGTGAAAGTCATAGTTTCGTCCGCTTCAGTCGCAGGGCATTGCCGACAACCGATACAGAGCTGAAGCTCATTGCCGCGGCCGCAAAGATAGGACTCAGGAGTATGCCAGTAAATGGATAAAACACGCCGGCGGCGATAGGAATACCGAGGGAGTTATAGGCAAAGGCCCAGAAGAGGTTCTGCTTGATATTACGCATTGTAGCCCTGCTCAACCTCCTGGCTCGGACAATCCCGCGCAGATCTCCCTTAATCA